>JBNJEA010000104.1:0-10429 GCA_051745395.1 Thermodesulfobacteriota bacterium
TAGGTGGTCCATTTGCCGCCGGTGATGGTCACCAGCCCGGTACGGGAAATGTAGATGGTGTGATCGCGCGACAGGGCCGCCGTATCATCGGTGTCCGATGGGCTGACCAGCGGCCGCAGGCCGGCGAAAATGCTTAACACGTCCGACGGGCCCGGGTCCTTGGTCAGGTACAGGGCCGCATGGGACAGCAGAAAATCGATTTCCTCTGCAAGCGCCCGGGGTTCTAAGGAAATGTCGTCGACGGGGGTATCTGTTGTGCCCACAATGACCTTGTCGTGCCAGGGCGTGGCAAAAAGCACCCGGCCGTCCGAGGTATGCGGCACCATGATGGCGTTGTTGCCCGGCAGAAAGGATTTGTCGAGCACGATGTGCACGCCCTGGCTCGGGGCGATCATGCGGCCGGCATCCGGTTCGTCCATTTGCACCACATTGTCGGTAAACGCGCCGGTGGCATTGATGACCCCGTTGCTGCGGATCTCGAATTCCCGGCCGGTTTCACAGTCTCTGGCCTGTACGCCCTGGATGATGCCGTTTTCCTTGATCAGGCCGACGGCTTTCATGTAGTTGACCACGGTGGCGGATTGGTCCACCGCCGTCTGGGCCATGTTGACGGCCAGCCGGGCATCGTCGAACTGGCCGTCATAGTAAATCACACCGCCGCGCAGCCCTTCGGTCTCCACCGTGGGCAAAAGCTCGCGGGTTTTTTCCTTGGACAGGAACTTGGAGTGACCGAACCCGTGTTTGCCGGCCAGCATGTCGTAGATTTTCAGGCCGATGCCGTAAAACGGGCCCTCCCACCAGTCGTAACTCGGCACGATAAACGGCAGGTTGCGGACCAGGTGCGGGGCGTTTTTGCGCAGCAGTCCCCGTTCTTTCAATGCTTCGAGCACCAGGGAGACGTTGCCCTGCTGCAGGTAGCGGACGCCGCCGTGGATGAGCTTGGTGCTGCGGCTGGAGGTGCCCTTGGCGAAGTCGTCCTGCTCTATCAGCAGGGTCTGGTAACCGCGCGATGCCGCTTCGATGCCGCAGCCCAGTCCCGTGGCTCCGCCGCCGATGATGATCAGATCCCATGGTTGTTCCGCGTGTTGGATGCGAGATAGCATTTCATTTCGGTTCATCGTGGACTCCTTGGCATTGGTTAGAAGGTGTTCGGCGGTTTTGCATCCGGTATAATACCGGCCCGTTTTAAAAAGCGGGCGATATTTTGCCAGTAGGAAGCGCTGGTGATCGGCATATCGTTGTGGCCGCAGGAATAGGTGATCAATTCAGCGTTTTGGGCGGCTTCGGCCAGCTTTTTGCCGTGGGCGTAGGGGACGATTTCATCCATGTTGCCGTGGAAAATCAGAATCGGTTCCGGGTAGTCGCTGACGGCCGACAGGTTGTCGAAACGGTCGCGGACCAGAAAGCCGGGGGCGAGAAAACGGCTGGCAAAATCGTGGACGCTGGTAAAGGCTGAAACCAGGATCATGGCCGCTGTCGGCCGCTTGCCCGCCAGCCGGCACACCGCACCGCCGCCCAAAGACCGACCGTAGCAGATTACCCGGCTGGCGTCTACTTCCGGAAGACCCGTCATCCGGTCATAGGCCGCAACAAAGGTCTGTGTAATGGTCTCCTGGCTGGGTTGGCCGGCAGACCGGCCGTATCCCGGGTATTCCACCATGAGCACCCCCATGCCCAGGCGGGTGAACGGGATGACCTCCTCGATGCAGAAATCGATGAGATCGCCGTTGCCGTGGGCAAATATCACCAGGGGCGCCGGTTGGTCCGCCGAGCCGGTGCCGGGTTTTAAATAGAAGGCCTGCACGCTGCCGAAGGGCATGTCGAGCCACAGCTTTTCATGTTCTACCGGAATCGTTGGGGCCCTTTCCGGTGTCGGGATTTGATCCGTGGGAAACAGCAGTTGTCGTTGCATGAAAAACACCCCCGCACAATAGGTGGCATAGAGGCCCATGGCCACGCCGATGATTTTAAACGCCATAGGGATTTCTCCGTTGCGCTTGGAAACTTGACAGTCCACAGTTCTGTCATTCCTGCGAAGGCAGGAATCTATAACTCACCGATTATTCTGGATTCCCGCCTTCGCGGGAATGACTTCGAGAGACAATGCGGTTACTTTTAAAATCAATAACTTAAACAAAACTTTTGACTGTCAAGTTGGAAATGAAGGCGCGGAAAACCATTTTTGCAGTTGGCTCCCATCAGCCCTGCAGCCCGAAGCGCTCCTTCAATGCCGCAATCCGCGCCAGCGACCGGCTGCCGGCTTCAAGCAATGCCGCATTATCGTTGATTTTTTGTATCATGTGGGCACAGGCGGTTTCAATGTCTTTACGGGTATGGCAGATCAGGGCGATGTCGACGTCTGCAAAAAGTACCTGGTCGATGATTGCCGGCATGTCGTAATGCTGCCGCAGCGCTCCCATTTCCAGATCGTCTGTGATCACCGCGCCGTCGTAGCCCATCGACTGCCGCAGCAGGGTACCGACAATTGCCGGTGAAAGCGATGCCGGCCAGACCGGATCGATTGCGGTGTAGCGGATGTGGGACAGCATCATGGCCGCCACTTCGCTTTCAATGGCGGCGGTAAAGGGGAGGAGGTCAAATGCGGCCAGCAAGTCCCGCGGGGCGTCGAGATCCGGCCGGACTATGTGCGAATCCGCGGTGGTCCGGCCGATGCCGGGAAAGTGTTTGGCCACGGCCATGATCTGCTTTTGTTGAAGCCGTTGAATAATGGTGGTGCCCATTTGCGCAACCCACGCCGGGTCGCTGCCGAAGACGCGATCGGCCATGACGCTGTCAAAACCGGCCGGGGCCACGTCCATGACCGGCGCCATGTTCATGTTAATGCCCGCATCGGACAGTTCCCGTGCCGTGATGTCGGCAAAGGCGGCCGCATCGGCAGTCGAGGTCATGGCGGCGGCGCCGGCAAATTCGGTGAAATCCGGGGCCTTCAAGCGCGCCACCGGACCGCCCTCCTGGTCGACAGCGACCATCAGCGGGGCGGTGCCGCAGGATTGCGCATACGCCTGCGCATCGGCGCACAGGCGTTTTACCTGCTGCCGGTTTTCAATGTTTCGGGCAAACAGGATAATGCCGCCGACACCGACCGTATCGATGAAAAACTTCAGGTCGGTGTTTAGCGTGGTGCCGTAAAATCCGGCCATTATCCGCTGGCCGGCAATGTGTGCGATTGTTTGCGCGCTGTCCATCAGGTAAACGGATTTTCTGCTTTTTCACGGCCTATGGTCGATGAGGGCGCATCGCCGTAATCGTGGCCCGGCCAGACCCGGGTGTCGTCGGGCAGGGTATAGAGCTTTTCCCGGATGGAAAAAAGCAGCTTTTTCATGGACCCGCCCGGCATGTCCGTCCGGCCCACGGCGCCCACAAACAGGGTGTCGCCTGTAAACAGGTGGCCGTGGCAGTAAATGCAGATTGAGCCCGGCGTGTGGCCCGGTGTATGGATGACCTGCAGCCGGGTTTCTCCGATATTGATAATATCATTGTCTGCCAGAAGACAGTCGGCCCCGGGCGATCCCTTGCCGCCGAGTACCCGGGAAAAGGCACGGTGTAAAAAGCCGCTGACCTGGTCGGCATCGGTGGCGTGGATGCACAATTGAGCGCCCGTGGCCTCCATGATGGCCGCATTGCCGGAGGTATGATCCGAGTGGCCGTGGGTGTTGATGATGTGGGTGATCTCGTAGCCGGCTTCTTTGACCGCGTCTAAAATCTTTTGCGGTTCAAAGGCGGGATCAATGACCGCGCAGGTGCCCGTGGCTTCATCTCCGATCATGTAGGAGAAATTGGCCATCTGTTCGAGGTAGATCTGTTTGATTTCCATGGCGTGTTTTGTCTGTTTTTTCGCCTAAATTGAGCGTTTCGGTTCATAGCTGCACAGCGGCTCTTCGGCCAGGTAGTCGCCGGTGGCTTCATAGGCGCGGGCCCGGCAGCCGCCGCAGACGCGCTTGTATTCGCAGCGCCCGCATTTGCCCTTGAGGTTGTCGTAATTGCGCAGCGATTGAAAAACTTCGGAGTTTTCCCAGATATCGGCAAAAGACGTCCGGGTGACGTCCCCGCAGTTTAGGTCTAAAAAACCGCAGGGTTGGACAACGCCGCGGTGGGAAATAAAGCAAAAGCCGGTGCCGCCCAGACAGCCCCGGGTGACGGCATCTAAGCCGTGGCTGTCATAGGTGACCGATTTGCCTTCCGCCCGGGCCCGCTGGCGCAGGATGCGGTAGTAATGCGGGGCGCAGGTGGCTTTGAGCTGCAGCGGCGTTTGCTGTTTTTGGTCGTAGAACCAGTTCAGCGTTTCTTCATATTCCTGTGCCGATATCGCCTGTTCGATGATGTATTTGCCCCGGCCCGTGGGCACCAGCAGAAAAATGTGCAGCGCCGCTGCCCCCAGGTCTTCTGCCAGCTTGAGAATTTTCGGGATTTGATCAGCATTGTGCTGGGTAATGGTGGTGTTGACCTGAAATTCGATGCCGGCGTTTCTGGCCGCTTCAATGCCCCGAAGGGCTCCCTCGAATGCGCCGGGCACGCCCCGGAAGCTGTCGTGGCTTTCCGCATTTGCGCCGTCTAAGCTGATGCTGATGCGCTGGATGCCGGAATCGGCCATTTTTTTCGCCATGGATTCGGTGACAAGCGTTCCGTTGGGCGCCATGACCATTCTCAGTCCGAGTTGGGTACCGTATGCGGCGATATCGAAAATGTCTTTTCGGAGCAGGGGCTCGCCGCCGGTCAGAATCACGATGGGCCGGCCCACTTCGGCGATCTGTTCGAGCAGGGCATAGGATGCGGCCGTGTCGAGTTCTTCGGTGTAGGGGCCGCAAGTCGCCGCCGCGCGGCAGTGGACGCAGTTCAGGTTGCAGTTTCGGGTAGTTTCCCAGGCCACGAGGCGAAGAGTAGAATTGGAAGGAGATTGCTGGCCTTGATGTGGCGAATGTGTTGTTTGTGGGCTCACTGGTAAATCCTGTATTAGAATGGTTACCCGGAAATCGCCGCTGCCGCATCCATGGCGAAATAGGTCAGAATCGTGTCCGCGCCGGCGCGCTTGATGGCCGTTAAAGTTTCGAGCATCACCTTTTGGCCGTCGACCCATCCCATCTGTTCGGCGGCCTTGACCATGGCATACTCGCCGCTGACGTTGTAGGCGGCCACCGGCAGGTCAAATTCCTCCCGGAGCCGGCAGATGATGTCGAGATAGGGCAAAGCCGGCTTGACCATGATGATGTCGGCGCCTTCCTCCACGTCCAGGGTGGCTTCCCGGACGGCTTCCACGGCATTGGCCGGATCCATTTGATAGGTGCGCCGGTCGCCGAATTGGGGCGCGGAATGGGCGGCATCGCGAAACGGGCCGTAGTAGGCGCTGCAGTACTTGGCCGCATAGGACATGATCGGCACCTGGGCAAAGCCCTCCTCGTCGAGCGACTCTCGGATAAAGCCCACCCGGCCGTCCATCATGTCCGACGGGGCGACCATGTCCGCGCCGGCCCGGGCGTGGGACACGGCGGTGCGGGCCAGCAGGTCCAGGGTGGCGTCGTTGTCGACAACGCCTTTATCCACCATGCCGCAGTGGCCGTGGTCGGTGTACTGGCACAGACAGACATCGGTAATGACGGCAAGTTCCGGGACCTTGTTTTTCAGGGCGGCCACGGCCGTCTGCACGATGCCGTCGCCGGCATAGGCCCGGGTGCCCAGCGGGTCTTTTTTGTCGGCAATGCCGAAGACCATCACGGCCGGTATGCCTTTTTTCACGGCGGATTGGGCGGTTTTGACCAGATGATCCACCGAAAGCTGGTACTGGCCCGGCATGGAGGCCACGGGGTTTTTAATGTTTTTGCCGTCGATGGCAAACAGCGGCAGTATCAGGTCATCGACCGACAGCACGGTTTCGCGGATCATGCGCCGGAATGTTTCATTTTGGCGCAGGCGTCGGGGTCTGTAGTCCGGAAATTGCATACAGGGGCGTCCTTTTACTGGTTTAGCGGATTTCTTCGTCGGTCAGGTAGCATGCCGGGTCCGGGGCCCATACATCGCCGGTAATCGCTTCGGCCCGCACCCGGAAGTTGCCGCCGCAGATGTCGAGCCAGCGGCACTCGGCACACCGGCCGGTGACATGTTTTTTCTTTTCCTTTAACTTGGCCAGCAGGGAATCGCCGGTGTCGGTCCAGATCTCGGAAAACGGCCGGTTGCGGATGTTGCCGAAGCTGTAGTGCCGCCAGAACTGATCGGCATGCACCTCGCCGTTCCAACTGATGCAGCCGATGCCCCGGCCCGAGTTGTTGCCCTCGTTCATGTTGAGCAGCTCGAGCACTTCGGCCGCCCGCTCGGGGTCTTCCTTGAGCAGCCGCAGGTAAAGGTACGGGCCGTCTGCGTGGTTGTCCACGGTGAGCACTTCCTTGGGTTTGCCCTTGTCGTGGAGCGCCTTGGTGCGATCGATAATCCGGTCGACAATCCGGCGGGTTTCTTCGTGGGAGACATCGTCATTGACCAGGGTAGAGCCCCGGCCGGCATAGACGAGGTGATAAAAACAGATCCGCGGGACCTCCATTTCTTCCAGCAGATCAAACAGGCCGTCGATTTCACCGGCATTAAACCGGTTGATGGTAAAGCGCAGTCCCACCTTGATACCGGCGGCCTTGCTGTTTCGGATGCCTTCCATGGCGGAATCGAAAGCGCCTTCAACTCCGCGGAAACGGTCGTTTACCGCCTGCATTCCGTCTAAGCTGATCCCCACGTAGGACAGTCCGATGTCTTTTAACACCCGGGCGGTGTCCGGGTCGATCAGGGTGCCGTTGGTGGAAATGACCGCCCGCATGCCCTTTTCCACGGCGTAGCCCGCAAGCTCGGGCAAATCTTTCCGCATCAGGGGCTCGCCCCCGGAAAACAGCAGCACCGGCACGCCCATTTGAGAAAGGTCATCGATAAGGGCCTTGCCCTCGGCGGTGGTCAGTTCGTCCTCGGTTTGCCGGGTTTTGGCATGGGCGTAGCAGTGGATGCATTTGAGATTGCAGCGCCGGGTGATGTTCCATACCACCACCGGCTTTTTGTCCGCGGAAAATTGCAGCAGGTGCGACGGCAGTTCCTTGGAGTGCCGGCCGTAGCGCAAAGCGTCCGAAGGTTCCACGGTGCCGCAGTAGAGTTTTGAGATACCGATCATGTGTTCCTCAATTTATGAATTCGTCAAGCCGGGCCGGCCGTTTATCCGGGATTTGATTCGGGATTTGATTCGGGATCCGAAGAAGCCACGGTATATCCCTCCGGATCCATCGCATTATAATACTGGTTTTCGGAATCGATATTGTGCTTTTTGAATTCGTTGGTAATCAAGCGGTCCAAAAACGTCTCCGGGTTCATCAGCGCGTGCTTGGAGATGAAAAATCGATTCTTGCCCGTTTTTTCCCGGAGCAGCTTGAGCCCGTATTCAAAATCATCCGACAGTTTATGATAAATTTGATCGATATTCAATGAATGATTTGCCATCAACTCGGAAATATAGTCGATGGCGTCTTCTTCGAGCACAATGTTGATGTCGTGGCGGTTATAAAAATCGATTTCGATGCGCTTGATCTGGTCATAATAGAATTTGATTTTCTGGATGGCTGCGCCGATTTCAACCTCGCAGCCGAAGTAATAGTCCGCAATCCGGCCAATCCGATAGACCGAAAGGGGCAGGCCGTATTGTTCGGACAGTTTTTTCCGGTTTTGATGAATATAGTCAATGACCGTGTTCCGGGTCTGTTCGGCAACCCTTTCAAATTCGGAATGCCGGTAATCGGCACCGGTGCCGGAAAGCCATTGGGAAAGGGTCTGCTCGGGTTTTTCGAGCACTTCCGCCGTCACCGGAAATCGCTTGATGTTAGTCGACGGCAGCCGGGTTTCAAACGGGATCAATGCCGCTTCGATGACGCTGACCAGTCCGCGGGCGCCGGTGTTTTCTTCATACGCCCGCCGGGCCAGGATGTCTATGGCGTCATCGGCAAAGCGGATGTCGATGCCGTAGGTGGCAAAATCGAGGCGTTTGCTTAAAATAATCGGATTGTTCGGGTTTTTCAAAATCTCAAACAAATCATCTTTGCTGAGCCGTTCGAATACGGAGCGCACCGGCAAGCGGCCGATAAATTCGGATTCAAACCCGTATTCCACCAGATCTTCCGCCTTGGTCCGGGAAAGGATCGTCGATTCATCCGGCTTGTCCCCGATTTTGGCGCCAAAGCCGATGCCCTGGTCGGTGGTGCGTTTATTAATGATCTCCGGGAGCTGGGAGAAAGCACCGCTGACAATGAAGAGAATGTTTTTGGTGTTGATCGTGCGTTTTTCCCGCTTTCCGGTTTTGCGGAACTGCTCGACCTCCTGGATCATGGAAATCGGGTCGTGGGGCACTTTCATTTCCACTTCGGTTTCCTCCATGGGCTTTAACAGCGCCCGCTGGACCCCGGTGCGGGATACGTCGGCCCCGAACTGGCTCTGGCTGGAGGCGATTTTATCAATCTCATCCACGTAAACGATGCCGTACTGGGCCAGCTCGATATCGTTATCGCTTTCGCGGACCAGGTCGCGCACCAGGTCTTCGACGTCGCCGCCCACGTAGCCGGTTTCGCTGAACTTGGTGGCATCCCCCTTGACAAACGGCACGCCCAGCTTCTGGGCAATGAGTTTGATGATGTAGGTCTTGCCCACGCCGGTGGGGCCGATCATGATGATGTTGTTTTTAATCCGCCCCGAAAACTCGCTGTCGGTTTCCCGGTTGTCCTCCTGGTGGCGGATCCGGTTGAAATGCGTGCAGATCTTGGTGGCCAGGGTTTGTTTGGCCTCGTCCTGGCGGATAATGTACTGATCGAGATAGGCAATGAGTTCCTCGGGCTTTAAGTCAAAATGGATCGACCGCTTTTCGTTTCCCCCGTTGGCAGTGTCATCGGATCTTTCCTGCCGGGGCATGACAATGGGGGAGACGACTTTGACCTGATCGCCGTATTTTTTGTACAAAAAATCGCTGATTTCTTTTTCGATTTCTTTTGGATTGGGGATGCTGGTGTTTCGTGTTTTCATGGTGAAATAAAATAAAGACTCCATTGGATTGCAAGATCGTCCGGTTGTCAAAATGGCCGCCCCCAGCCTGTTTCGGGACGCAATTGCCATAACTTCAACCGGGTCATATGTCATTGAAACATCATTAATATAAACATCATTGAAATGGGATCAAATATATTTGCTGAACAATCGGGTCGCGGTTATGTTTTCTAAAGCAAATCATTTCCGTTATCGTTTTTATTAACCCGATCTCTGCAAAGGAGGCCCTTTATGACCGAAAGCGTGTACAAATTCATCGAAATGGTCGGCACCAGCAAAACGTCCTGGGAAGAAGCGGTATCCAACGCCGTGGAAACGGCCTCGAAATCCCTTCGCGACACCCGGGTGGCCGAGGTCAAGGACCTGGACGTCAAGGTGGAAAACGGCAAGGTCTCCCTGTTCCGGGCAGTGGTGAAGCTGTCGTTTAAGTACAAGCGCGGGGAAGAGTAGAACCGGAAAAGTAGTCCGGTTGCAGGCAGGTCACCAGAAAAGCCGGGGCTTACAAAATGGCAAAACGCGATGGAAGCCCTGGCAGAAAAGGAGGGAAAGAATGACCGACAGAGTATATAAGTTCATCGAACTTGTCGGAACCAGCACGACATCCTGGGAACAGGCCGTATCCAATGCCGTGGAAACCGCTTCCAAGTCGATTCGCGATATCCGGGTGGCCGAGGTCACGGATTTGGATATCAAAATCGCCGATGGCAAGGTAACCCTGTATCGGGCGGCGATAAAACTGTCATTTAAATATCAATCCGAATAAATAAGGATTGATTTCACCTAAATTGAGCGTTTCATAGTCCCGACCGGGCAAGGCCGGTCAGAATTTGCGCCAGGGCCCGGTTGAACCCGGCCGGGTCTTCCATCTGCAGAAAATGGCCGGCGCCCGGTAAAACCGTTTCGGTGACAAACGGGGCGCAGCGGTTGCGGGCGGACTGCGGGATCAAGGCCCCGTTTATGGCATAAATGGGGATTTGCAGTTCCGCAAAAGCCAGGGCGGGGTCCCAGGCCAGCAGGTCGTGCCACACCGGCAGGGCCCAGGCGGGGTCGGCTGCGGCCATCTCCTGCACCAGGCGGTCCTTTAAGGCCTGCGGGGTGGCGGCGGTGGCGGTTTGTTCCACCAGTCCGGCAATGGCGCCGGAAAAATCCGTTTCAAAGGGGGCTGCGATTTGCCGGATGGTTTCGGCGTCTATGCCCCCGTAGTCGATCACAAAGGTATCTGCCAAAATTACGGCAACGGCGGTATCTTTGAGGATACGGGCGGATTCAAGGGCCACGGCCCCGCCCATGGAATGGCCGATCAAAACAACCCTTTCTGCGCCCAATTCGCGGGTGCAAGCCGCAATGTCGTCCCCGAAGCTTT
>JBNJEA010000254.1:0-2673 GCA_051745395.1 Thermodesulfobacteriota bacterium
ACCCGGCCCATGACCTTGCAGACATGCCAGTACTTGACATCGGAGGAACAATCCGAGCACAGGTTGTTGATGTTGTGGGCAAAGGCGCGGGCCGCGGTGTGGAAGCCAAACGACATGGCGCAGACCACCCGGCCGTTTACGTCCTTGACCTGGATGTCGCCGTCGATGGTTTTGGGCACCCCGATGACCTGGATGCCGTCTTGGTATAATTCCTGGGCCAGAAAGGCGGCATTGGTGTTGGAATCATCTCCGCCGACGATCACGAGGGCATCGAGATTGAGCTTTTTACAAATCTCGCGCGACAACGTCATTTTTTCGCGCGAATCGATTTTGGTCCGGCCGGTTTTGATCATGGAAAAGCCGCCGAGGTTGCGATAGGCGTCGACGAGTTGCTGCGTGATTTCCACGTAGTTTTTTTCCAGGATGCCGTCGGGTCCCAGCAGAAAACCGTAAAGGCGGCTTTCCGGGTGGGCCCGTTTCATGGCTTCAAAAAGGCCGGCGATAACATTGTGGCCGCCCGGTGCCGGCCCGCCGGAAAACACGATGCCGATATTGCGCGGCTTGTCGTATTCTTTTTTTCGGGAATCGATCAATGTCTCGCAGCCGGTGACCCGGCAGACGGTACTGGAGTTAATGTCGGGCAATTGTTCACTGGCGGCCGGATGCACGTGGAATGCATATGTGGTGTCATCTTCGAGGCGGGTATACGGGTTGGAAAAAACATCGCACAAAGGCGGCCGGAAGGCCAGCCGTTCGTTTAACGCCCAACTGGCACTGTCAGTCGCCTTTTTTACCTCTGGATGCTCCAAAAATTCGTTCTGCATCGATGGCTTGCTCTCGGTCATCTCCGGCCTCCTTCTGGCAGCGCACACGAAAACATGGACGGATATAGCGGATTAAACGGTTATATTTTGCCCCAAAGGGGCATGAACCGGGCCTGAATGAAAAGCCTCCTTTTCGTCAAAAACGACCGCTTTGACGAAAAAATCATGAGTTTCGTTCATACACCGGATAAGACAGACAATAGAATATTTATGCGCACTTGGCAAGAGGCTGTCAAGCATACAATTTTGCGATGCCGGCAATTTCCGGGCCCCTGAGCCGGGAGCCGGACACAAAGAGCGGGAAAAACCCTTTCCGAAATTGTTGGTATGTGTATTGCAAGGGTGTTTTCGACAGATTTACAAAATTCGGTTATCCGATTTGCTCCAGTAACAGCCAATTTTCGCGCCAAGACGCAAAGGCGCAAAGTTTTTCAAGTCATTCTTGGCGCTCTTGGCGGCTTTGCGCGAGAATAAAAAAATAACTCGACGACTCGTTACTTACTGGCGAACCGGATAACCGGATTAAAATATCGTTTGCGTTGTTTGTCTGTGAAAACCACGCAGGAGGCAAAAGTGAAAAGCGAAAAGCGAAAGGATGCAATCCATGAAAACCATTAATGCCGATCGGTTGGCAACGGTGACATTTCAGGCGGCCTGGGAGGATAACGGGGTTGCCCATACAGTGGCGCGATATGCCGGGCGGGTCAATTTCTGGCGGGACCTGCTGCCCAAAGCCCTCTATGACAAACTGCAACGGGCCGTCGCCGGGGAAGGCGCCACCATAAGGCTCCGGGAGTGTTTGCCGGAGTATACGCAATCCCTGGTCTATCCGGTCTCTCACCGGCAAGTCCGGCAAAGGGTCTCGGGCGGTCTATCCATTGCGCCGCGATTCGGCCGCTTTTACCCGAAGGGGATTCTTTCCGGTCTGCCCGGGATATTTCGGCAGAACATGACCCCGTTTCGGTGTGTGGATGTCAATGAAAACGGCATCGCAGCCGATTTTAACCATCCGCTGGCCGGCAAGAATGTCCGGGTTTCCGCTGTTGTGGAAGACGTGCGGGAAAAATTCGAAGAACGCGGCGGCACGGCCAACGACTGGGTCGAAACCGTCCTTGATGGGGCCGGTATCCAGAGCCGCTGGCGGGACCGGCCCACGGATTTTTTCCCGGATGGAGCCTTTGCGCGGCAGGATGAACGCGAGGACGGGCTTTTTTACGAAAATCCGCGGTTTGTCAACCATATCGATGACAAGGCCATCGAAGTGATCCGCGACCTGTACGGCCGGCTGCTGGCACCGCAAATGCGGGTGCTCGATCTGATGAGCAGCTGGATGTCGCACCTGCCGGATCAAATGGCCTTTGAGCACGTCAGCGGCCTGGGTATGAATACCGCGGAACTGGCTGCAAACGACCGGCTGAGCGACTACCTGGTCCATGATGTAAATACCGCCCCGCGGCTGCCGTATGCCGATGAATCCTTTGATGCGGTCATCTGCACGGTTTCGGTGGAATACCTGACAAGTCCGTTTGACATCTTTGAAGCGGTCCGCCGCGTATTGAAGCCGGACGGGTACTTTATTCTCACGTTTTCCAACCGGTGGTTTGCGCCCAAGGTCATCGGGATCTGGCCGGAGCTGCACATGATGGAGCGGATGGGATTGGTACTGGAATACTTTCATCGGAGCCGCGGGTTTGACCGGCTCAATACCTTTACCGTACAGGGCCATGACCGGCCGGAGACCGACAAGTATTATCCGCAGATGCTCGAGGCCGATCCGGTCTTTGCCGTTTGGGGCCAAAAGGCCTGATCCGGTGGGGGAAGAATCCGGGTTTGGCTTGACGCTGTAGAC
>JBNJEA010000105.1:0-10379 GCA_051745395.1 Thermodesulfobacteriota bacterium
TATTTGGCGAAAATTTTTTTTGATACCGATCTTGAACGGCTTAAGCAGGAAAGAAAAGGCGATGACAGGGGAAATAAACTTCGAATGCTTGCTGCCCGATTATCAATCAAAGCATGGCCATCTGGGGTCAGTCAAAAATTGCGGTCACAAAGCAGCCGCCTTCCCCCCCGAATCCGGCTTCTCCTTCTTTTTCCGGAGGCCCTTCCGTCGGTGTCTCACCATCATCTTCGTCTTCGCCGGTGTCCGGGTAGGGCGCCCCGTTGGATACGCCGATGGCGTCGAGGTCAAAACCGGCGCTGCCCGTGGTGGGGTAGGGGTCATAGATGACATGGCCCTTGCTGTCCGTGTCGCTGCCGTCGCCCACGATATCGATGAGCTTGATGTGGGTGATGCGGGAAAGATCGACGGTGCCGTTTTTTACCGGTTCTTTTTCCGAAAGATCCGCAAGGTCAAACGGGGTGCCGAACCCCTGCCGGTATTTGCCGGCAAGCCCGTGGATTAACGTGGGGTCAACGGTGCCGAAGCTTTCCACGGGATCGGGGGTCAGCGATGTATTTTCAAAACGGACAAAGTCTTCTCCGTTGGAGGACACTTCGACGTAGGCCAGTTCCAGGTGGTCGTCGCTGAAAGCGTTTTCAAATACGGCAAAGTCCCAGCCGTCGCCGTCCGAGATGGGCGGGTCGAACGTCATGGCAATGCGGCCGCCCCGGCCCAGCGAGACCACGTCAAACGATGTGCCGGCGGCTTTGCCCAGCGCGTTTTCCGGGGTTTTCCAGGTTGGCTCCAGGCTGTCGCCCGGCAGGTAATCCGTGTAATCATCCGCCCAGCCGGTAAAAGCCGGGTTATCTCTCGAAATGGCAGTCGACCCGGCTTTTTCCGCCGCCGGGGGATACGGCCCGGCAACACCGGGCATCGGAAGACAGAACAGCAGCGCCGCCACGCTCAACAAAAGCAAAACCGACCCTGCAAAACCGCCCGGAAACCGGCGGGCACTTCGTAGGGCAGGACACCGTGTCTGCCTGAAAACAGACAGAACCAATTTACCGTGTCTTTTTCCCTGAGGGGCAGTGTCTCTTACTGTCGTGGTTTTTATTGTCGCGTGATTTAAAATGTCCACCGGAGACCTCCCGCAAAATTTCGATCGGGCATGGGGTAGTAGGCTTGGCTGTATGCGTTCGTGGCATACAATTCGTTGAAAATATTGTTGACACTGGCAAACAATTCCAATGACTTGTGCCGGTACATCACTTTGCCGTCAAAAACCCAGTAGGCATCGAGTTTTTCGTACCGGTTGTTTTCCGTATCGTTTCCGTCGTAGCGGGAACCGGTATAGGTGCCCGAAAAAGAGAGTGTCAGCGGGTCTATGATGTCGAATTCCACACCGGCCGATGCCTTGTGCTCCGGGACCAGGGGAACGGTGTTGCCGCTTTTTTCAAACTCGGCCTCGGTATAGGTGTAGTTTCCCCACAGGTATAAAAAATCAGCGGGATAGATTTTGACATCGGTTTCCACGCCCCGGCGGATGGTGGTGTCATCATAATTGCGGTTGATCTCGCTGTAATAAATCTCATCGTCGGTGCGGATATCATAGAGGGCGACTGAGAGTTCCAGCAGGCTGCCGAATTGCCGCCGGCTGCCGATTTCGAAGTGTTTGCCCTCCTGGGGGCCCAGACCTTTTTCCGATTCGGCGAATTCGTCCACATTCGGGACGCGGAAGCTGCTGGCATAACTGGCAAAAACCGTGGTATCGGGTAAAAGATCCCAGGTGACGCCGAAATGGTAGGCGTCGTTGTCCCATTCGCGCCTCTCGACTTCGCCGTTGATCCAGCGTTTGACATCTTTTTGGGCAAAGTATTGCCGGGCGTCGGTCCGGAACTTGCCCTGATAATTGTTGTGCCGGTAGCCCCAGGTAAAGGTTGTTTTTTCGGTCAACGCCCACCTGTTGTTTACAAAGATGCCGAGCGTATCGGTTTCACTGTTTTTCCGGGGGCCATTGGGCATTTCTTCGCGCACATAGTGGGTCTGGTAATAGTTTACTCCGAACTGGAACCGGTGTGAGCGGCCGAGAAAGTCAAACGGCCGGGTGTAGTCGATGTCGAACTGGCGCGTGTCTTCGTCGATTTCATCTGTTTGTTCGTTTCTGGAAAGCAAGGGCGTGTATCCGATGATATATTCGTTGTCCCGGAAACGGTAGCCGCGTTTTACAGACAAAGTACCCCATTTTTCCAGGTCAAATTCAATCCCGCCCCGGGCCCGTATCTCATCGGTTTCGCCTTCATCGTTTGGGTTCGTGGTTTGTTTTCGCCGATTTTCGGCATCCAGGTCGGCAAGGGGGACGGTGCCGGGCAGGCCGTTTTCTTCCTCCTGATACGTACCGGCCAGCATCAGCTTGATCCGGTCTGTGAGCCGATAATCGGTATCTGCGGAAAAGTTTTTTTTCCGGTAAAACCCGTTGTCCCGGTAGCCGTCGGAATCATGGAGGCCGGCGTTTACCTTAAACCGCAGATCTTTTATTTTGTTGCTGTATGCGGTCTTTACATCATAGGTATCGTAGCTGCCGTAGGATGTAAAAACGCTTGCCGCCTGTTTTTTCCCGCCTTTTTTGGTAATGATGTTGACCACGCCGCCCACCGCGCCGTTGCCGTAAACCACCGAGCCGGCGCCGCGGACGATCTCTATGCGTTCGATTTCCTCGGCAGGCACCGAGGTCAGGTTCTGCCCGGACATGTCCGGGGAATTGACTTTTAAACCGTCGACCATGACGATGACGTTGCTGGCCGCGGTATCGCCCATTCCCCGGATGTCTATGGTCGCCCGCTTTCCGCTGCCGGAATTGCGCCGGATATGGATGCCGGACTCACGGGAGAGCAGGTCCGCCACATCGCTGCCCGGCGACTGCGCGATGTCTGCGCTGGTGATCACGGAAACATTCCGGGCAATGTCGCGGACCCGGTCTTGTGCCCGTTGGGCGGTCACCGTGATTTCATCGAGTTCAAACCGGACGGGGTCGTCGGAGGTGTTTCCGCTTTTTTCCGTATCCTCGGCAAACAAGGATGCCGGGATGAAAAGGAAAAAAAGGACCGCCGTTACAAGAAAAATGTTTGTTCGGTTCGTTGTTCGCATAAAGGTTGTGATGCTTTACTTTAGGCAATTGATAAAACAGGTGTTGTCGTCATCGTCGAATTCTTCATCGAATTCATTGTTATCCGTTGGTTCATTCAGATTGTCCATGGCGAAATATGTGGGTGTATTGATACCATTTTCCCCCTTGTCCGTGGAGTCCAGGGAAAACGTAAGTTTTTCGACCGTGCCGAGATTACTGAGATCAACCCAGACCCAACTGTCTACAATATCGGTTCCGTCGGCCAGTCGAAAGTCGACGCTACCGGTTTCATCGCCGTTTTCATCAATGCCGGTGATGGTGAGCGTAAACCGATCGTCTTCTTCAAATGGAGAGGCTGGCCCTTGGCCTTCTTTCATTGCATAATAAGCATAGTTGGTGTTGGTAAAATAGGCGCCGGTTATAACCTGCGCCTCGTCAAATGTTATGGTTGGAAGTTCTGCTTCAGAAGAAGTATCGTCGTATGCGACTGCATAAATTTCGCTATCTTTGACTCCGGAACCTGGAATGGCATTATATTGCGCGTCATAACCTTTTTTTTCGGTGTCGGACAAATTGGAATAGGCAAAACCGGCCCAATATATATATTCAACACCGTCATATTCACTCACACTATAAGTGTTATTAAATGTTGCTTCTCCGCTTGTAAATTCACCTGAACCATCAGATCCGTTCCAATAACCGTTTTCAACCAGAGACGGATTTTCTGACAAATCCTCAAAATCCACGGTTTCGGCACTGACCATGCCGGTTAAAATGAAAGGCACCAACGCAAATGCGATGAAAACGATAATCTTTTTCATTTTTTACTCCTCTTCTATTTTGATGGGTTTTTATAGGTAACGTTAGGGCATATTCTTATTTTCGGTCGCCCGGGCAAAGCGTGACGGAAACACGGTCCAACAAAAAAAGGGAAACCACCGAATCATCAACTGATCCAGGGATTTCCCTTTTTATCCTTGAAGATCAACACGAGGTTTTTTCTTTGCCTGGAAGTTTTGCCTCGCGTGTAGTTCAGGCAGGTCTTCTGACTTATGGATCGATTTACTGACCGCGCCTTCCCGCAAAACGGGTTTGCAGTGGCATGGTGCGGTGTTCATCCCCAATCACAGCGGCGGGCCCGTCCCCGATTTCAACGGGGTTCCCTTTTTGCTATAAAAGCACCTGAACCAAATTGTAAACGATAACCATACAGGTTGAATTTGTTTTGTCAAGTTATATTTCGTAGTGGATGGCGTTTTCCTTTTTGTGCAATGTGTTAGAGAAGATGGATTGGTGTTTACCAAAGCCGTGTCTAGAAAATTCGATTTGACAGAATACGTCCATGTGTTGTAGATATCTATTCATTTTATCCTGTTATCATCAGAATAAAGGTTTTTTCCATGGCAAACCATCCAAAGCAGCCCGCTCAGAATAACGACCTGTCCGCTATTACCGCCAATCTCTTCGGCATAATCCTGAAAATGTCCCTTGAAGAACGTCGCGAACTGCTCGCCCAGCTCGAAACGCAGCAAAACGATAAAAAGCGGCAGCATCCGCGGCGGGATTATTTCATGGTGGTGGAATACGCGGTGGAAGACCGCCTGTTTTCCGGATATATCAAAAACATCAGCCCGGGCGGCCTGTTTATTGAAATGGATTTGTCGGAAAAACTCACCCCCGGTCAACGCCTGACCCTGACCTTTACCCACCCGGATACCGGCGAGCATATCAAAACCCATGGCGAAATCGTTCGGATCGAAAACTCCGGCATCGGGGTGCATTTCGACAATATGATTCCGCTGTTCGGTCAAGCCGGCGCATAGGGCCCTTCCTGATACGAAAATTTGCTGTCCTGTTGCGGATTTATCCCCGCGGATGATAGCGCTCATGCATTTTCTTCAAGTGATCCCGGGCCACGTGCGTATAAATCTGGGTCGTGGAAATATCGACATGGCCGAGCATCATCTGTACGGCCCGCAGGTCCGCCCCGCCTTCTAAGAGATGGCTGGCAAAGGAATGCCGGAAGGTATGCGGCGTGATGTTTTTGTCGCAGCCGGCGGCTGCGGCATACTGTTTGACCAGTTTCCAGAAACCCTGACGCGTCATGGGGTTGCCGGCCCGGGCCACAAACAGGTAGGTGCTGACATGATTTTTCAGCAGCTTCGGCCGGGCGTGCCGGATGTAATCATCGAGTTTTTCCCGGGCATGGGAGCCGATGGGGATAATGCGTTCCTTTGCGCCTTTGCCCATCACCCGGACAAAGCCGGCCTCGGTATTGATATCCTGCAACTTGATGTGGATCAGCTCCGACACCCGCAGCCCCGCCGCATAGAGCAGCTCCAGCATGGCCGCGTCCCGGGCGCCTTTCGGCTTTTTCGGATCCGGGGTACAAAGCAGGTCCCCGATTTCATTTGCCCCGAGCACATGGGGCAGTTTCAGGCCGTATTTGGGCAGATCCACCAGCCGGGCCGGGTCCTGGCGGATGATTTTTTCACTGACCAGAAACCGGAAAAAACCCCGCAGGGTGACCAAATGCCGGGCCCGGGAGCGCAGCCCCAGGTTTTCGGCGCGCAATTCCAGCAGGTATTTCAGGATGGCGGCCGTATCTGCGCCTTCGACCTGCTCGATGGCCTGGTCGGCCAGAAACCGGCGGAACCGGGCCAAATCCGATCCGTAGGCTTCGAGCGAGGAAGTCGAAAGTCCCTTTTCCACCAGAAGATAGTTTAAATACTGGTCAATGGCATGGTCAATCGTTGTCATAGGCGTTTTTAAAGCCGGACGTTGAGCTGGTTTAACACTTCTGCGCCATCGGAGCAGACCGCCACCATGTTTTCCAGCCGCACGCCGCCCCAATCCGGCAGGTAGACACCGGGTTCAACGGTGAAAATCATGCCTTCTTCAAGCCGGGTGTTTCTTTCGTCCACCGGGCTTACAGAGGGCTGCTCGTGTACGGCCAGGCCGACGCCGTGGCCGAGGCCGTGGCCGAAATATTGATCCAGTTCGTTTTCTTTGAGCACGTCGCGGGCAACAGCGTCGATGTCTTTGGTAAAAGCCCCCGGCCGGACGGCTGCAATGGCTTTTTGTTGTGCGTCGTAAACAGCGGTAAAGACTTTTTGAAAGGTCGCATCCGGCTTGCCGAGGATGACGGTCCGGGAGGTGTCGCTGCAATAACCGTTTAAGCGGGCCCCCCAGTCAAACAGCACCGGTTCGCCTTGCGCGATGGCGCGTTTGCCGGGCACGGCATGGGGCAGGGCGGCGTTGGGGCCCGCCGCCACGATCACCGGAAAGGAAAGCCCCTCTGCGCCGGCTTCGCGCATTTGTTTTTCAAGCGCCCAGGCGGTATCGATTTCCGTCATGCCCGGTTTAAGCGATTCCATGACCTTTGCAAACGCCTTTTCCGCAAGATCCACCGCATCCCGGATGGCTTGGACTTCCGTGTCATCCTTTATGATCCGCAAGTGTTCCACGATGTCTTTTGTGCCGACCAGTTCGACTTGCGCGCCTTGCTCGGCGAGTTGATCGGCCACCATATCGTATTGCGCACACGTCATCCGCCGGGTTTCAAAACCGAGCCTTCGGATGTTTTGTCCTGTGAGTATTTCCGGCAGTTCTTTGGCCAGGCCCTTTTGGTAACAATGGATGCGATAATCGGGCGATTCGTTTTCCGCCTGCAACACGTAGCGCGAATCGGTGGCCAGGATCAGCGCTTGCCGGGAAATGAGAAGGGCGCCGGCGGATTCGCCAATACCGCCGTCTTCGCCCGTAAATCCGCTCAGATACCGGCGGTTTTCCTGGAATTGGACCAGCAGGGCATCGATTTCCCGGTTTTTCAGTTCCTTGCGAACCGATTCGATTCGATTTTGTTGTAGGGGGGACATCGTTGGTTTTATCCTTTCAACACATGCTGTTCGGGTACATAGCAGTCGAAGCGGCCGGAAAAGACCTGTCGGTTTTCTTCATAAACCGCAGCGGAAACGGTTTTCTTTTTCCCCTCGGTTTCCGTGACCGTGGCTTCGGCGACAAGAGGGGTATGGGCGGTGACGGGTTTTATGAATTTGACGGCCGCACCGGCCAGTACCACATTGGGATGATTGACCGCGATCATGGCGGCATGGTCGGCAAGGCCGAAAATAAAGCCGCCGTGGACTAAGCCGGAGTCATCGACGGCCATGTCATCGGTGGTCTGCATCTTTATCCGGGCAAAACCCTGCTCAACGTGGTCGGGGGTGCCGCAGAGGCGGCGGTTGATTTGGTTGTGCGTGACAATTTCCATGAAAGGCTCCCGGTCATTGTGTTACTGGTCGTTGGATGAGCGAGTGTATTTGGTTTATTTTTCAATCCGGCTATCCGGTCTCCAGTAAGGGAAGAGTCGTCGAGTTGTTTTTTAATTCTCGCGCAAAGCCGCCAAGAGCGCCAAGAAAGGCTTTGACACTTTGCGTCTTTGCGCCTTTGCGCGAAAATGCAGTGGCGGTTACTGGATTTTTCCGGATAGCCAGATTGTTTATTTTTACCAGCATTGCCGTGCGCTGTCCATTCCTGTTGTGGAATAAAAACATCTGTTGCGGCACAGTGGCGGGTGGCGGAAAATCGGCAGATATGATAAAAGTTGTTCAAATTGAAACCGTATTGCATGTTTTTCAACCAAATAAAATAATATTTCAAGAGGTTAAAAGGAAATGGAAGATCCGGTTACGCATGCCATGACACCGGCTGATCAGACCATCGTCTCCAGGCACCGGGACATGATCACCGGGGGCAAGCACATCCGCCTGACCGTGACCGAGGATACGGTGGGACGCCACATGGCCGAATTCTGCGATCAGCTCGAGGCGCTTTTGCCCGCCGTTAAGATAATCAAGGAACCGGCGGAAGATGATCCCCCTGCAATCCACGTCACGGACAATATCCATTTTCAGATGGCGCCCTCCGGCAAGCTGCTGGAGCTGTTTCTGTTTTCCCTGATGGGAAATGACGTCTTAGTCAGCCAGGACCTGGGCACAGATGCCGAAGAAACGGGCCGGCGCATTGAACTGCCGGCGATTTTTAAAATCTATACGGCGCATTCGTGCCCGCATTGTCCCAGCGCAGTGGCCCGGGGGCTGTTTCTGGCCGGCGCGGCCCCGTCAAAGGTGGATCTGCGCGTCATCGACGGCCAGATGTTTGCCGAAAAGGCCGCCGCAGACAGTGTTCGATCCGTGCCCGCCACGATTTTAGACGACCGGTTCCGCTGGTCCGGCGTATTTTCCCTGCCGGAAGTCATCGATATGATCGTCAACCGAGACCCGGCACAACTCGGAACCGATACCTTGAAAAAGATGATATCCGACGGCGACGCCGAAGAAGTGGCCCGTCTCATGAATGATTTTGACACGGTGATTCCGGGTTTTACGGCCCTGCTGACCCATGAGAAATGGACGGTCCGGCTCGGGGCCATGGTGGCCTTCGAATACCTGGCCGAAACCAATGCCGCACTTGCCCGGGCCGTACTGGAAAATCTGTGGCCGCATTTTGATCATTATGAGCAAGCCGTCCAGGGCGATATGCTGCACCTGTTCGGCGTGCTGGGACAACGCGACATGATCGCCCGGCTCGATGCGGTGGCCGACGGCGCCTATGCCGATGCCATCCGCAACGTGGCCCGGGAGGTGATGGAGGCGCTGCACGAAGAAGGGTAGGTCTGCTGTATCAAACTTGAAAATGGCTTTATTCAGGGATCAGAATATGCTTGAACATGGCGAATCGACCTGTTATTTCAGAAAAATCAGAACCAGTCCAAAAACGCCAACCACATAGTGAGGGCAGATGGGAAAAACGGCACTGATTACCGGCATTACGGGGCAGGACGGGGCTTATTTGGCCGAGTTTCTGCTGGATAAGGGCTACGAAAGAGTCCATGGCATCAAGCGGCGGGCCTCGCTGTTTAACACCCAGCGGGTGGATCATCTCTACCAGGACCCCCATGAACAAAACCTCCGCTTTGTCATGCACTACGGCGATTTAACCGATGCCACCAACCTGCTCCGGATCGTCCAGGAGGCCCGGCCGGATGAAATCTATAACCTGGCGGCCCAGAGCCATGTCAAGGTCTCCTTTGAGTCGCCGGAATATACCGGCAATGCCGACGCTTTGGGCACCCTGCGGCTGCTGGAGGCCATCCGGATCCTGGGTCTTGAAAAAGACGTTCGGTTTTACCAGGCCTCCACCTCGGAGCTTTACGGCAATGTCCGGGAAACTCCCCAGAATGAAAACACGCCGTTTTATCCCCGCTCCCCCTATGCCTGCGCCAAGCTCTATGCGTACTGGTGCACCGTGAACTACCGGGAAGCCTATGACATGTTTGCCTGCAACGGCATTTTGTTTAACCATGAATCGCCGCTTCGGGGCGAAACTTTCGTGACCCGCAAAATCACCCGGGCCGCGGCCCGGATTGCGCTCGGCCTGGAATCGCGTCTTTATCTCGGCAACTTAAACGCCAAGCGGGACTGGGGGCACGCCAAAGACTTTATCCGGGCCCAATGGCTGATTCTGCAGCAGGACCGGCCCGATGATTTCGTCATTGCCACCGGCGAGCAGCACGCCGTGCGCGAGTTTTGTGAAAAGGCGTTTGCGGCCGTCGGCATTCACCTGCGATGGCAGGGCGAAGGAATCAATGAAACCGGCGTAATCGACCGGCTCGACACCTCGGTGACCATTTTAGACAGCCTGCAGCTGCCCAACCGGCTGGATCGATTAAAAGAAGGCCAGGTTATCGTATCGGTGGATCCGGGCTATTTCCGGCCCACAGAGGTGGAAACGCTGCTCGGCGATCCGGCCCGGGCCCGGGAAAGACTCGGCTGGGAGCCGGAAATTTCTTTTGGCGCCATGATCGATGAAATGGTGGAACACGACGTCTATGAAGCGGCAAGGGAAACCGTGTGCAAGCGAAACGGATTTCCGGTGCCATCAAGCTGCGAGGCCATGATGTAACGATTTCCGCGCGAAGACGCAAAGCCGCAAAGCCTTCCCTGGCGCTCTTGGCGGCTTTGCGCGAGAACAGAAAAACAAATCGACGCCTTGTCAATGACGGGAACGAAACAGCATAAAACGCGCGAAGTTAAGGACAGCAAGCTGTGATGATTCAACCTGATGACAAAATCTTTGTGGCCGGTCACCGAGGCCTTGCCGGCTCCGCATTGGTTCGCAGGCTGCAGGCGGAAGGGTATCAAAACATCGTAACCCGCAGCCACGCCGAACTCGACTTGACCCGACAGGCCGATGTGAAGGCGTTTTTCGAGGC
>JBNJEA010000255.1:0-2669 GCA_051745395.1 Thermodesulfobacteriota bacterium
AGAGAAGTGTGAAAACCCAGTACAAGAAGTTCTTGAAGCTGGAAAAATTGACAACCGGGCTGACGTAATCGATTTCACCTTCGGCCCGGGCATTGATCTTATCCGCGAAGACAGTGACCGGCTGGCCTTTGGCAACGGCGCCCAGATCCTTCTGATAAACGGTCAGGTTCACCCATACCGTATTCAGATCGGCCACTACGAAGATTTCGGATTGCGGATTTACGACTTCGCCCACGGCAAGGCTTCTTTGCGTTACAATACCGTCTGTGGGCGCCGTGATATTGTATCGGGTCAGGCTTTCCTGCTGATCCGACAGGCCGGCCACATATTGCGCGTCAAATCCCAGGGCCAAAAGCTTCTGCTTTGCGCTGTAGAGTTGGATATCGGCTTCGGCCATGGCGGTTTTGGCATCGAGAAATTCCTGCTCGGATGTGATTTTCTGGTTCCAGAGCCGTTTTTCCCGCTTAAAGTCAGCCCGGGCCAAATCCAGCCGTTTGCGCGCCGTCAGGTATTCGGATTTCACATCCGCCAACTCCCGGCTGTCGATTACGGCCAGCACATCTTTTTCGGCCACCTTGTCGCCTGTTTTTTTCAGAACCTTTCGGGTAAATCCCGATACCCGGGGCACAATATGGGCCACCCGGTCCGGGTCGGCGACGATCTCGCCGGGCAGCTCGGCCTGGACATGAATTTCTCCCGGTCCGGCGTCGGCGGTTTGAATACCGAATTCCTTGATTTGCGCGGCGGTCATGTGAATCGCTTCGGCATTTTCTTCTTTGCCGCTGTGAGCTTGTTCGGAAGCATCTCCGCTGCCAGGGGTATCATGTTCTTCCGATTCCGGGTGCTTGTCTTCCGCATGGGCCCCCGGACCATGTTCATGAGGCGCCTGTGTCTGTGCAAGGACAGGGCCTGCCGGCAGACAAAGGAGCATGGCCGCAGCCGATACAATGAAAAAAGCCGCAGCCCTGACAATCAATGCAGTTGTAAAACCGTGTTTCCTATTTTTCATTATCCTCTGTCTCCTTGTTTTTTTGCTCCCTATGGATGGCGCCTTGTGTTTTTGCCGAAGCTTCTGCAAGGGGTTGCCCCGTCAGCCGCTCGATTTCAGCGATCGCCAGATGATAGCGGGTCAGGACGTCATTGTAGCGCTGCTGGCTTTCAAACAGGACCCGCTGGGCATCGAGCAATTCCAGAAACGGAAACTTGCCGCTTTCGTAGCCCTGCCTTTTGGCGGAAAACACCTCCCGGGTGGCCGGAATGATGTCGCGCTTTAAGGCCCGGACCTCGTCGCGTGCGGCCAGTGCGTCCTGGAATGCGGCGTTAAGCTGTTGCCGCCGGCGGTTTAGCGCCTCGTATCGACGGTCGGCGACCTGGTCCACCGCCGTGCGTGCGGCTTCGATATCGCCCTGGTTTCGGTCGAAGATTTTCAAGGGAATTGATATCTCTGCGATAAAGGCGGTATCATCGGACTCCGGTATCTGGCGGTAGCCGCCGGATACGGAAAGGTCGGGGATGCGCCGGGCCCGCTCCAGATCGTATTGGGCTTTTTGCAATGTTTTTTCCGCGTCGAAACGCTCAATATCCGGATTTTTTCCAAGCCCGGCTTTGAGGGCGGCAAACGGCGGCAGATCCGGTATCCGTTCAAGACGGCTGGCAACTGTTTTAAAACCCGGTTCTGCGGTGCCCCAGAAGGACGCCAGGGTTTTTCTGGCACTTTGCAGCCGGCGATGTAAGGTCTTAAGCGACTGGCGATTGTTTTTCAGCTCTATTTCGGCTTTTACCCCCTCTATGGGCGAAACCTTGCCGACCTCCGTCTTTTGACGGACCGTCTCATATACCCGGGTTGACAGATTCACCAGGTCTGCTTGCAGACGGACGGCACTCTGGGCGCCGGCCACTTCCACAAAGGCTTTTTTCACCCCTTTCCGGATATCGTGTTCCAGGATTTTCATCTCCCAGCGGTTTTTATTGATTGCTTCGGCGGCCACCCGGGTGCGTTTTCCAATTTTTCCGTCAAGCAGAATATCCTGTTTCAAATAAAAGCTTCTTTCGGCATTTTCCGTGCCGGAAAAGGGGCCGCTGCCGCCGAATCCCTCCAACTCGAAAGCCAGTTCGGGATTCGGGTACAGGCCGGCTTGACGCCGCCGGGCTTTTGCTTTTTCGATTTCAGCCTGGAAGGCGGCCATTTCCGGGTTAGCAGCCAGGGCCTTTTTTATCGCCCGGTGAAGCAATAGCGCATCGGGTGGCGCTTCGGCATTGGCCTGTACCATCCGGCCGGGTATGCCGGCGATCATAACGGCTACCAGACAGGCAAGCAGGCAATAACGCATAGTGGTATTCCTCTTCATTTTTTTTATAGGCGGCACAACGGCGTTGGGATGCATCAAGACAATCGCATGGCTGTCGGCCTGCCCGTGGCTTGCTCAAAAACCGATTATGCTTTTCCGGTTAACTTCAGTAACAGCCACTGCATTTTCGCGCCAAGACGCAAAGGCGCAAAGTTTCAAGGCAATCCTTGGCGCTCTTGGCGGCTTTGCGCGAGAACAGAAAAATAAGTCGACGACCCCCGACTTACTGGAGCAAACCGGATAACCAGAAAATCGATTTCACGGGTTAAACGGCAAACTTGTTGCGCTAAACGCATTCGTCCGTTGAATGATTATTGGATC
>JBNJEA010000256.1:0-2667 GCA_051745395.1 Thermodesulfobacteriota bacterium
TTAAACGGCGGCGTGCCGGTGTTCATGCTCACCCACCTGGCCAAAGAAAACCAGGTCAAACAGGCGCTGGACAAAATCGCATCCCTGGACGTTATCACTGATGATCCGGTCCTAATCCGCATCGAAGAAGACAATCACCAACCATAGGGTAACACCACAGAATAACACCAGGATTCAAGGAACCATCATGCATATACTCTGCTCGGACCTGGAAGGGGTTTTTGTCCCGGAAATCTGGATCAAGGTAGCCGAAAAAACCGGCATCGAGGAGCTCAAGCTCACCACCCGCGACATTTCGGACTACAACGTCCTGATGGACAAACGGCTGTCCATCCTCGATGAACACAACCTCAAGCTGCCCGATATCCAGGCTGTCATCGCCGATATCGACCCGCTGGAAGGCGCCCGGCAATTTCTCGACCAAACCCGTTCCCAACATCAGCTCATCATCGTGTCAGATACTTTCGTGGAGTTTGCCGGCCCCTTAATGGAAAAGCTCAATCGCCCCACCCTGTTTTGCAACGCGCTGCAGGTTGCCGACGACGGCACCATAGAGGGCTATACCCTGCGCCAGGCCGACGGCAAGAAAAAAACCGCCCTGGCCCTGCAGGGACTTAACTACCGCGTCATTGCATTCGGCGACTCCTACAACGACATCAGCATGTTACAAACCGCAGATGCGGCGTTTTTATTCCGGCCGCCGGAAAAAGTCATCGAGGAATTCCCCCAGTTTCCGGTCACCCGCACCTATCCCGAAGTCAAAGCCCAGATCGATGCGGCCGTTGCCGGATAAACGCATGGCCTGAATTCAAAACCGCCTTCTCGCAGCAGCGGTGAAACCCGACTTTCAAACCGAAAAACGGCCGCGTTTGAAACAGGCCTGCCATTGCCGACCATGCTGTATTTCAAGACAACCCCGGACAGCGTCACCTTCAAAGCCCACATCCAGCCCAAAGCCGCCCAGAATGGCTTTGCCGGCACCCACGGCGACGCAATAAAAATCCGTTTAACCGCCCCGCCCGCGGACAACGCCGCCAACAAGATGTGCATCAAGTTTTTATCCAAGCAGCTTAAAATCGCCAAATCCGAGATTGAAATCGTTTCCGGCCACACCAGCCGCAGCAAGCAGATCCGCATCAACGTGGCCGATACCGGGCAGCCGGAAAAAGCCTTAGAACGCGTCAAAGCGCAGTTGCAGGCACTTGCCGAAAAATGATGCCGGCCGCCCGCCTGCTGCCTCCGCTCTCCTCCATCCAACAAATCCCAAAAATTTAGCTGGCGGACAAAAAAAGGGTATTGACAATGCCGGCTTCGGACGTTATAGTTGGTAATTCAAATCGCGTTGTTGCGGGGTGGAGCAGTCTGGTAGCTCGTCGGGCTCATAACCCGAAGGTCCATGGTTCGAATCCATGCCCCGCTACCATTTTCCAATTATTTCAATCGGTCATAGCCTCCGATTTTTCGGGGGCTATTTTTTTAGGTAGACTGTGCCGTTTTTGTGCCATTTTTGGGAAACGGAATCACATCGGCCTTCCGGTGGTCGCGGGAAACGGTTGCGGAAACATTTTCGTCATCCTTTTCCGCCTGTTGCTTTTCAGCCACCCATTTCATAATAGCCGATCCGTCCTTTCGCGTCTCCTTGGGCCGCCATGCATGATACCGGGTATAAATCATCTGCAAGGATGAATGGCCAAGCATGTTTTGAATCCAGCCCAGATCCTCACCGAGAGACACCATAAGCATGGCAAAGGTATGGCGGGTCTGAATGGGAGGCCGATATTCCAGCCCCGCCTTTTCCAGCGCAGGTTTCCAGACCACATTTCTGAGATGATCCGGATTCATCCGGTCCCCGTCTTTTGTTAAAAACATATATTTTTCGTTACCGGTCAGCTGCCGTTGCGCTTCTATGACATCGATAACAAATGGCAAACAGTCGATGTAGCGCTTGGATTTCTTGGTTTTGGGCGGACCTTCTTTGCCATATACAAATGCCTTATTAATGTAAATCTTTGGCCCGGATTTAGACCCCAAGTCCGGATAATAATCGGACCAATACAGGCATCGATTTCACCGCCGCTTCACCGCCGCGCATTCCGGTAAAAAACCGAACGTATGTATACGGACGGTAATACGGATCAACGGCTTCGAGAATTGGATTGACCTCTTCTATCCGTTATAATTAAAAATCCGGGATGGCCTTTCAATGACCGTATCCCGGATCTTTTAAATCTTAATATTCATGAAATTTAGCATCCAGCAGGGGTTCAGTATCATAATCGACCCCCAAATGGTCACAGGCCTGCTGATACGAAAAGCCTTTGTTTTCCATTAGCGCTGCGATGCAATCTATAATGAATACGTATTCGGATCGCAGTCTTTCTGATTGTTGATTGTATTTTTTGGTGATTTCTTCCAGTCTGTCCATTGTTTCTTCCTCCATCTGAAAATAAAAAACCGGGAAGGCAGCATCCAACCCGGTTCTTGTTTAGTTTTTGTCGGTGGCAACTATCGGTTAAGCCATTTTTCCATCTCGCTCCATTTAAACAGGAGCTTCCGGCGCGATGGTATCACGTAATGTTTGCCCTTAATGAGAATGCCTTCATAAATCAGGTTGTAGAGTCTGCGCTTTTGGATCTTGATACGGTCAACGGTTGCTTCCGTAGTTAA
>JBNJEA010000257.1:0-2663 GCA_051745395.1 Thermodesulfobacteriota bacterium
TGCTGGTCACCACCCTGACCAAGCGCATGGCAGAGGACCTGACCGAGTATTACACGGACCTGGGCGTACGCGTTCGCTACCTGCATTCGGATATCAAGACCCTGGAGCGCATCGAGATCATCCGGGATCTCCGGGCAGGCGAGTTTGACGTGCTGGTGGGCATCAATTTGCTGCGCGAAGGCCTGGATATTCCCGAGGTCTCCCTGGTGGCGATCCTGGATGCGGACAAGGAGGGGTTTTTGCGATCCGCCCGGTCCCTGATCCAGACCTTCGGGCGGGCGGCCAGAAATGCCAGCGGCACGGTGGTCATGTATGCTGAAACCGTTACCCCGGCCATGCGTCATGCAATGGAGGAAACCGGGCGCCGCCGCCGGATCCAGAAAGATTATAACCAGGAACATAACATCATTCCGGCCACCGTTGAAAAATCCCTGGCCTCAGCTTTTGGTTCGCCTTATGAAAAGACCGGCTCACAAGCACAGCAGCAACAGGTGGCCGAAACCGCGGCCGCTTATGGATCGGATCAGAAAGTCGAGCGCCGGATCCGGGAGCTGGAAGCCAAAATGCGCAAAGCCGCAGACAATCTGGAGTTTGAAAAGGCGGCGCAGTACCGAGACCAGGTCAAGACATTGAAAAAGATGATGGTGTTTGATTTTGAAGCCGCAGTCTGAAACCGGGCATCCAGCGGACGGGGGAGAAAATCAGGCGCCGGGTTCGGCGGACAAAATCGCGCGCACGCCCAAAAGCCCCGGAGTATATTTGATGAAAAACGCCGAGGGCAAAGTGATTTACGTGGGCAAAGCGGCCAATCTGAAAAACCGCATCCGTTCCTATTTCGCGGATGCCTCATCGCGAATGGATGCCAAGACCGGGGTTTTGGTCAAACACATTGCCGATTTCGAGACCGTGGTCACGGCCTCGGAGACCGAGGCCCTGATCCTGGAATCCAACCTGATCAAGCGCCATCGGCCCCGCTACAACGTGATCCTGAAAGACGACAAACGCTATCCTTCTTTGCGCATGGATCTTTCCGAGGCTTATCCCAATCTCACCGTTGTGCGAAAGCCCAAAAAAGACGGGGCCCTGTATTTCGGCCCGTATGCATCGGCCGGCGCGGTCAAGCAGACCCTGAAAATGATCCATCGGGTGTTTAAGCTGCGCAAATGCCGGCCACCTCAGGTCAAGCCCCGGTCCAGGCCTTGTCTGAACTATCAGATCGGCGTCTGCCTGGCCCCGTGCTGCTTTCACGTGGATCAGCAGGAATACGGCAAAATCGTTCACGAGGTGCGCATGTTTCTCCAGGGGCGCACCCCGGATTTGATCCGCCGGATCCGGGCGGAAATGAAGGAGGCCGCAGACAGCCAGGATTATGAAACCGCTGCACAGCTCCGGGACAAGGTCTATGCCCTGGAAAAAACCCTCGAAAAACAGGTGGCCGTGACCACCGACTTTGTGGACCGGGATGTGTTTGCAGTGGAACGAAACCCGGAAAAAGCCGTTGTGATGCTTTTAAAGGTGCGAAACGGCTATTTGCAGGGGATGCGGGATTTTTTGATCAAGGATGCGATTTCAGAAGATGCGGAAATCCTCGGGGCTGTTATCAAGCAGTACTATGAACAGAACCCGGCAGTGCCCGCTGAAGTTTTGACACATACGCCGCCACGGGACAGGGAGCTTTACGCAAGCTGGCTTTCAGAAATGCGGGGACGCAAGGCGGTACTCCACACCCCTGTGCGCGGGGAAAAGCGGCGCCTTGTGGCAATGGCAGCTCAAAACGCCCGCCAGCGGCTCCAGGCCCTGACCGAGGAGGAAAACTCGGCGGCCCGACTGCTTGCGGGCCTGGAAAAACGTCTGGGCCTGGACCGATATCCCCGCCGGATTGAATGCGTGGACAACTCGGGTTTGTCGGGAACTGACCTGGTGGCCGGTCTGGTGGTGTTTGAAGACGGTGTGCCCAAAAAATCGCTTTACCGCCATTACCGGATCCAGGGGGTTTCAGCCCAGGACGATTATGGCTGCATGCGCGAAGTGCTGTTTCGGCGCTTTTCTTCAGGCACCGGAGAGGAAAAGGAAATGAACCTGCCGGATCTGCTCATGGTCGACGGCGGCAAGGGCCAGCTCAACATCGCCCTTGCGGTGCTGGATGAACTCGGATTATCCGGGCAGTTCGGGGTGATCGGCATTGCCAAAAAAGACGAGGCCAAAGGCGAGCCCGAAGACAAGATCTACCTGCCCGGCCGGGCCAATCCGGTCAATTTCCAGCAGCATACCGCTCAATTGCATCTGCTCCAGCGCATCCGCGACGAGGCCCATCGCCGGGCTGTGTCTTTTCACCGCAGGCGGCGAAGCAGCCGGAGTCTGCATTCGGCCTTAGATGATATCGCCGGTATCGGACCCAGGCGAAAGGCTGTTTTGCTTCAGCACTACGGCAGCATCGAGGCCATTGCCGCAGCCCCGGTCGAGGAACTCGCCGGGCTTTCCGGCATGACCCGAAAAGCCGCCCAGTCCATTCATTCCGGCCTTTCCGGGCGATAATTCGTGAGCCATGAAACATTGGCGGATAGTTTTTTGACCCGTTTATACAGGAGAAAGCATGGCCATCCAGGGAAGCCTTGATACATTTGATCTTTCAAACCTTCTTCAGATGATCAAGTATGAAAGAA
>JBNJEA010000106.1:0-10321 GCA_051745395.1 Thermodesulfobacteriota bacterium
ACCAGCCCCTGGATGCCATCTTTGTCTGTGTCGGTGGTGGCGGGCTGGTGCTCTGCAGTGAAGCCGAACTCGAACTCGGCCCGGACGCAGAAGGCCTTATGATCATCGACGCCGATGCCCGACCGGGCGCGCCGCTGACCGAAGCCATCGGCTTATCCGACACCGTATTTGAAATCGGGCTGACGCCGAACCGGCCGGATTGCTTAAGCGTAATCGGGGTGGCCCGGGAAATCAGCGCCCTCAACGGAAAGCCCCTCCAAAAGCCGGCGCCGCAACCGCCGCCTTCCACCGGCGATGTCTGCGAACTGACTTCCGTCACCATTGAAACACCGGAACTGTGCCCCCGTTACGCCGCGGCGATGGTGGTCGACATCACCATCGGCCCCTCGCCGCCGTGGCTGCAGAAGCGGCTGCTTTCCGTGGGGCTGAAGCCGATCAACAACATCGTCGACATCACCAACTTCGTCATGATGGAAACCGGCCAGCCGCTGCATGCCTTTGATTACGACCGGCTCGAAGAAAACCGCATCGTGGTGCGCACCCCCCGGGCCGGCGAAACCCGGTTTACGACCTTGGACGACAAGGACCGCCCGCTTTCCGACGACACCCTGCTGATCTGCGACGGCAAAAAACCCGTTGCCCTGGCCGGCGTCATGGGCGGCCGGAACTCGGAAATCGATACGGACACGCGTCGCGTGTTAATTGAAAGCGCCTGTTTCAACCCGGTCTCCATCCGGAAAACGGCCAAGCGGCTGGGAATTTCCACCGACGCCTCGCACCGTTTCGAACGGGGGGTCGATCCGGACAACACGGTCGCCGCCCTGCACCGCGCCGCTTTTTTAATGACCGACATTGCAGACGGCCGCTTAATCGACGGCGCAATCGACGCCCATCCCCTGCCGGCCACGCAGCCGACCATCCGGTTAAACGTTGAGCGGACCAACCGGCACCTCGGCACCGGCCTTGACCGGCAGCAGATGACGCAATACCTTACCGATATCGAATTTACGGTCCGCCATGTCGATGCCGACACAATGGATGTCATTCCGCCGTCTTTCCGCGTTGACGTCTTTCGCCCCGAAGATTTGAAAGAAGAAATCGCCCGGCTGTGGGGATACAACAACATCAACACCACGTTTCCGCACCTGACCGCCCAGACCGATCCGCCCAAACGCGCGCTTTCCATAAAGTCCGACATCAAGGACATCATGACGGGCCTTGGGTTTTTCGAGGCCGTCAATTACAGTTTCACCGATCAAAACGCCGCCGATTGGCTCGCATTTGGCCAGGGCGACCGCCGGCGCGACCAACTGCCGATTGTCAACCCCTTGTCCGAAGCCCAGGCGGTCATGCGGACTTCGCTGATGCCCGCGCTTTTGGAGTCGCTGCAGAAAAATATTTTCCGGCAGGAAAAAAACCTGCAACTCTTTGAACTCGGCAAGGTATTTTTCAACCGCGGCGCCGATCAATTGCCCGATGAGCTGGAAATGCTCGCCGGCATCTGGACCGGTGCCCGCCGGTCGCCTTCCTGGGCGGAAAAGGCCGAAAACTGCGATTTCTATGATATCAAGGGGGCTGTAGAGGCATTGCTGTGGGCGCTGGGCCGCCCGGATGCGACCTTTACGCAGATGCCCGAGGCCGGGTGCTGCTATACCCGGCCCGGCCACACCGCCCGGATCGCGTATGACAACCAGTACCTGGGATTGATCGGCGAAATGGATCCCGGTGTATTAAAACGCTTTGACATCAAGCAGCCGGCCTTTTGCTTTGAAATCGACATCGACACCCTGATCCCCCTTTTGCCGGAGGCCCCGGCCTTTGCCCCGGTCCCCCGATTCCCGGCCACTTCCCGGGATTTGACCGTTATCGTCGACAGCGGCGTTGAAGCCGCCGCCATTATTTCCGCGGCACGCGCACAGGCCGTAGATATCGTGGAAGATGTCGGCATTTTCGATGTCTATGCCGGCAAACCGATCCCCGAAGGCAAAAAAAGCATCTCCATCCGCATCGTCTACCGGTCCCATGACACCACCCTCGAAGATCAACAGGTCAACGCCGTCCACCAGCAGATCACCGATTACCTGCTGCAAGAATTTCAGGCGACGTTGCCGGCATAATCGCCTTTGATTCCGCAAAAATGAAAACTTTATCACCGCAATGGTTTGTGGTAGTGTCTCGGGAAATAAAAAACTTTAAATTTTCACTCAATACCGGGCTTCCTATGGAAAACGGACAGCCGCCGAGCACCCATATTCCCGACAAGCTTTATTTCAAGATCGGGGAAGTCACCGCCATCACGGGGCTGGCCTCCTATGTGCTGCGGTTCTGGGAATCCGAGTTCAAGGCCATCAATCCCAAACGCACCGACTCCGGCCAGCGGCTCTACCGGAAAGGCGACATCGAAACCATTTTAAAAATCAAGGACCTGCTCTACGAAAAAAAATTCACCATCCAGGGCGCCAAAAAACACTTGAAAACCTTCCGCACCCCCCGCACCGACGTCGCTTGCGGCATCTCCATCGACGAGATTACAACCGAACTCAAAGCCATCCGCCAACTGCTCGAAGAACCGTAACCGGCCGCCGCCGGATAGCGCGGGCACGATGTGTTGCGCAACCCGGTTTTTGCCCCCGTTTTGCCTCGCCCTTGCTATCTGTTTTAAATCATTGCCGGAACGTATTTTTGATATTGACAAAAGAATTTTTATTACCTATTTTAGGCTCGATTCCCGAGCGGGCATAGCTCAGTTGGTAGAGTACAAGCTTCCCAAGCTTGGTGTCGCGAGTTCGAGTCTCGTTGCCCGCTCCATCTTTTCTGGTCGCCCGATATGCTTGCGCCGGAAAGATACGGAAGAAGAATCGCTGAGGGAGTTGATCGAAACGGGCAGTTTGCCCGTTTTTTATTTGCTTTTGCAAAAACAAAAAACGGATGAAACGGGATAAAAAAAAAAACAAAGCCGAACCCCGGCAAGCCGGTCCCGGCCAACCCATTGCCCGGGACCGGGTGGTCCCGCTGGTCTGGGAACTGGCCGAACCGCTGTGCCGGGCCGAAAGCCTGGAGCTAATCCACGTGGAATACCAGCGCGAACCCGGCGGCTGGGTTCTTCGGCTTTTTATCGGCAAACCCGGCGGGGTCACCATTGATGACTGCGCCGATGTCAGCCACCAGTTAAACGATCTGCTCGACATCAAACTGGGCGCCGATTTTCCGTATACCCTGGAAGTGTCTTCCCCGGGGCCGGAGCGGCCGCTGTCCCGGTTTTCCGATTTCGATCGCTTTGCCGGGCAGACGGCGAAAATTCGCACCCGCGGCGACCGGGGCGGGCAGAAAAACTTTACCGGCCGGTTGTTGGGCGTGATGGGCGATTCCGTGTTGCATACGATCGACAGGGAAACCGTTGCCATCCCGTATACGGAAATTACCAAAGCAAGACTTGTCAATTATAACGGAGATGACCCATGCTGATCACCGACATGAAACGTGTCATTGAGCAGGTTAGCCGGGACAAAGGCATTGAATTCAATGTCCTTGTCAAAACACTGGAAGAAGCCCTGCGTTCGGCGGTCCGGAAAAAATTCGGCAATAAAATCGACATCGAGATCCAATATAACGAAGAAAGCGGTGAACTCGAGGTATTCCAGTTCAAAGACGTGGTGGAAGAGATCACGGACCCCGATTTTGAAATGAGCCTCGAAGAAGGCCGGAAACTCGACCCCGAATGCGAGCCCGGCGACAGCCTCGGCAGCAAAATGGACACCACCACCTTCGGCCGGATTGCCGCACAGTCGGCCAAGCAGGTGATTATACAGAAATTAAAGGCAGCCGAACGCAGCGTGGTCTACCAGAACTTTATCAACCGCAAGGGCGAAATCATCAACGGCATCGTCCAGCGGGTCACCCGCAACGAAACCGTCGTCAATCTCGGCCAGGCCGAAGCGGTGCTGCCCCGGCGCGAGCAGATCCCCAACGAGGCCTATCGGCGCGGCGACCGTATCCGGGCTTTTATCATCAAGGTACACGAAGAAAGCCGGGGCCCCCAGATCGTGCTTTCCCGGACCCACCCGGATTTTTTAATCGCCCTTTTCAAGTCCGAAGTGCCTGAAATCGCGGAAGGACTGGTTTCAATACTCGGCGCCGCCCGGGAAGCCGGCAGCCGGGGCAAGATTGCGGTCAAATCCAACGACCCCGATATTGATCCCGTCGGTGCGTGTGTGGGCATAAAGGGCAGCCGGGTGCAAAGCGTGGTCCAGGAACTAAGGGGCGAAAAAATCGACATTATTCCCTGGCACATGGACCCGGCGAAATTCGTCTGCAATGCGCTGGCCCCGGCTGAAATCGCCCGGGTCATCATTGACGAGACCAACTACGCCATGGAAGTGGTCGTGCCCGACGATTCTTTATCGATTGCCATCGGCAAACAGGGACAAAACGTGCGCCTGGCATCCCGTCTGACCGGCTGGCATCTTGATGTCAAAAGCGAAACGCGCTACAGTGAAAGTTTAAAATCCGGATTCGAGTCTTTGATGAATCTGCCCGAAATGGAGGAATCGCTGGCCAATCAGCTTTTTGAAAAAGGATATTTTTCCACGGAGGATTTAAGCAAAGCCACCATCGAAGACCTGGTCGCCGATGTCGCCATGGAAGAAGAGACGGCGTACCAGTTTATCGAAGCGGCCAAAAAAGAGGTCGCGGAAGAAGCCGACAAGGCTTCGCCGGAAAAAGACCCGACCGATGCCGGTGAAGCACCGGAAAGCCGGGATGAAAACGAATCGGCCCCGGAAGTTACAGGCCAGGCCGACGACGAGGACAACGAGGACGACGCGTAAGAGAAAATCAACGACAGGGTCTTTGGAACGGAAAACGTTTTTTCCGGTTTCAGACGACCATACAGATTGCATATCATAAATATCCGATCGATATCGCAAAAAATGACAGCCCGGCAACGGGCGGACATTAGGCGATCGCAAGGAGTATGACCGGGTCTGCGGCATAAAAAATGCCGAAAGGTCTCGGTCTATTGGAACAGCAAGGGGGTTGGATGGCAAAACGCAGAGTATATGAGCTTGCCAGAGAATTGAACATGACCAACCGGGAGCTGATCGATAAGCTTCAGGATTTTGAGGTCGAGGTCAAAAGCCACATGAGTTCTCTGGAGGAAACGACCGTAAACACAGTGAAAGAAAAACTGTTCGGCCACAAGGAAAAAACCGAAATCGAAGACACGCGCGTCAAGCCGAACATTATCCGTCGGCGGAGAAAGCGCCGGGCCGAAACGTCTGCTAAAGCCGAGGCCGAAGAGCACGCCGGAGAAACCGCGGAAGAAACACCGGAACCGCCGCAGGCCGAACCCGAAACGCCCGCACCCGAACAACCGGCTGAACCCGCCGCAAAAACGACGACAGAGCAACCGCCGACCGAAGAAGCTGCCGAAAGCGAGCAAACAACCGAGCCGCCTCCGGAAATTCCGGAAGAAACGCCTGCGGAAACCGCCGGTACCGAACCGGCGAGCGCGGAACAGCCTGCCGATTCTTCCGCTGAAACAACCCCCTCAGCGGAAGCCGAAGCAGCAGCCGATACCGCCGGAGCCGAAACGGCAAAACCGGACGAAGAACCCCCCGCAGCCGAAGCCGCCCCCGAGCAGAAACCGCCGGCAGAAGAAACCCGGGCTCCGGAACCCGCTGACAGGGAAAGCGCCGCCGAAGAAGACAGCTCCGCCGCAGCGGCGGAAACACAAGGGCCGGCACCGGAAAAATCCGAAGAACAAACCGTCCCGCCCAAAAAAGCAAAAAAGAAGACCAAAAAATCCACCGCAGCCAAGATCATCAGTCTGCCGGAAGAAAAAGAAGAATCCCCGGCGGAAAAGCCGGCAGCCGAGGTCAAATCCGAGCAAGCCGCCCAGCCGGCAAAACCGGAAACCGAGGGCCGCAAAGACAAAAAAACAAGAAGGAAAAAAGAGGCCCCGGCCTCCGAGGCGGCCCCCATCCCCACGGGGGAAGAAAAGCCCGAAAAAACCGAAAAGGGCAAAAAGGGCAAAAAGAAAGCCTCGTTTAAGCGCAAGGAAGTCGTCGAAGGCGATGCCCTTTACGATCAGCGTTTCGGCCGCAACCGCAAGTCCCGGAAAAAAGGCAAGGCGGCCAAGCCGGCTGAGCACAAACCGCAAATCACCACGCCGAAGGCCATTAAACGGCGCATCAAGATCGATGACACTATCGTTATCGCCGATCTGGCCAAACGCATGGGGGTTAAGGCCAACGAACTGATCAAGATGCTGATGAACATGGGCATCATGGTCACGGTAAACCAGACCATTGATTTTGACACGGCCAGCCTGCTGGCGGCGGAATTTAATTTCGAGGCCGAAAAAGCCGCTTTTGAGGAAGAATCGGTCATTCAGACCGAAGAAGACGCCCCGGAGCAGTTAAAGCCCCGGCCCCCCGTGGTGACCATCATGGGTCATGTCGACCACGGCAAAACATCGCTGTTAGACGTCATCCGGCATTCCAAAATCACGGCCAGGGAAGCCGGCGGCATCACCCAGCACATCGGGGCCTACCGGGTGCCCCATGATACGGGAGACATCATTTTCCTCGACACACCGGGCCACGAGGCCTTTACGGCCATGCGCTCGCGCGGGGCCCAGGTCACCGATATCGTCATTCTCGTGGTGGCCGCAGACGACGGGGTCATGCCGCAGACCATGGAGGCCATCGACCATTCCAAGGCCGCCGGCGTGCCCATCATCGTCGCGGTCAACAAGATCGACAAGCCCGGCGCAGAGCCGGACCGGATCCGGCGCCAGCTGGCGGAAAAAGACATAGTGCCCGAGGACTGGGGCGGCGACACCATCTTTGTCGATGTTTCGGCCAAGCAGGAAACCGGCCTCGATGACCTGCTGGAAATGGTCATCCTCCAGGCCGAAGTCCTGGAGCTTTCGGCCAACCCGGACAAAATGGCCCGGGGCTACATCATCGAATCCCGCCTGGAAACCGGCCGGGGACCGGTGGCCACCGTCTTGATCAGCGAGGGTACGCTTCAGACGGGCGAGGCCGTGGTCTCCGGGATGTATTACGGCAAAATCCGGGCCATGTTCGATGACCGGGGCAACCCGGTCAAGTCGGCCACCCCGTCGTATCCCGTTGAAATCATCGGACTGACCGGCGTGCCCATGGCCGGCGACGAACTGATTACCATAAAGGACGAAAAAAACGCCAAGCAGATCAGCGAACACCGGCTGCAGAAACAGCGCTCCGTGGAACTGGCCAAAACCAGCCGCATGAGCCTGGAAAAGCTCTACGAAAAAATGCAGGAAGGCGAGGTCCGGGATTTAAACCTGATCATCAAGGCCGACGTGCAGGGCTCTATCGAGGCATTGAAGGATTCCTTGACGCGGCTTTCTACAGACGAGGTCAAAATCAACGTGATCCATTCCGCTACCGGCACAATCCACGAATCCGACGTCTCCCTGGCCGCAGTCTCCAATGCGATTATTATGGGATTCAACGTCCGGCCCACGGGTAAGGTAACCCAGCTGGCCGACGAAGAACACGTGGACATCCGGTATTACAATGTCATCTATGATGCCATCAAAGACATCAAGGACGCCATGGTGGGCCTGATGAAATCCCACTACGAAGATCGCGTACTGGGCCGCGCCGAAGTCCGCCAGGTGTTTCAGGTGCCCAGCGTGGGCGCGGTTGCCGGCTGCATGGTGTTAGACGGCAAAATCCAGCGGAATCAGTCCATCCGCGTCGTGCGCGACGGCATTGTAATCCACGACGGAAAACTCGCCTCACTGCGCCGGTACAAAGACGATGTACGGGAAGTGTTTCAAAATTACGAATGCGGCATCGGCATTGAACGGTTCAACGACATCAAGGAAGGCGATATCCTCGAATCCTATTATCTCGAGGAGATCAAGCCGGTATTGGAGTGATGCCTAAATAAAATATTACGATATATGTGAAACAAACCCATGGTCCTCGGATTCGGCACCATTACCTTCCGGCTCGATGAATGCCACAACCTGAAAGCCAAGCGCAAAATCATCAAGTCGATCATTGCCCGTGTTCAAAACACCTATAACGTGGGCATCGCCGAAGTCGATTTCAATGATGTGCATCAACGGGCCAAAATCGGCTTTGCCTTTGTCGGCAACGACCGTCGGGCCATCAATTCAAAAATCGACAAGATGATTGAATTCATATACCATTTATCCATCGCGGAAATTATTGACAGCGAAGTGGAGATCATCAATATATGAAGCCTTATGCCCGCGCCGACCGCGTCAGCGGATTGATCCAGGCGGCGCTTTCCGATCTTTTAAACAAGTCCATCAAGGACCCGCGCCTGGATGCGGTATCGATTACCCGCGTCAAAATGACGGCGGACCTGAAATATGCCCGGATTTATTTCGTTACCTCCGGCAGTGCCGCCAGCCGCGATGATGCAGCCGCCGGATTCCGCAAAGCCCACGGCTTTATCAAATATGCCCTTGCACAGGAGATTGAATTGCGATATATGCCCGAACTTCAATTCTTGTATGATGATTCTATCGATTACGGGCTCCACATAGAGACCTTGCTGAAACAACTGAAAAATGAAACAGATCATCAATCACCTGAAGAAGAGTAAGCGGATACTGATTGCATCACACATTCAACCCGATGGCGACGCCATCGGGGCGTCGCTGGCCATGGGGCTGGCCCTTGAAGAAATCAAAAAAAAGATCCAGATCTTTAACGAAAGCGGATTGCCGGCCGTATACCAGTTTCTGCCATCGATTCACCGGATCAAGCAGGAGCCGGGCGATATTTCGGCCTATGATACCGCCATTGTCATCGACTGTTCGGATTTGCAGCGCATCGGTGCCGTGGCCGAAGCGGTGAGCCGGATCCCGACGGTAATCAATCTCGATCACCACATTACCAACACGCGATTCGGCCATTATCAATACATTGATGCCAAGGCAGCGGCCTCGGCCGAAATTGTCTATCGCCTGATCCGGGCGATGGATGTGCCGATTACCACGGCAATGGCCTATGCCATCTACACGGCGATCATGTCGGATACGGGCTCGTTCCGGTTTTCCAACACGACGCCGGAGGCGTTTAAAATCTGTCATGAAATGCTGGAATACGGGGCCGATCCCCACCAGGTGGCCCATCATGTTTATGAAACGATTTCGCTGAACCGGATCAAGCTTTTGAACATGCTGTTCGATACCATCGAGATCTCCGATGACGGGCGCCTGTCGATCATGACCCTGACCCAGAACATGCTCAAAGTCACCGAGACGGAAATCACCGATGTCAACGGGCTGATCAACTATGCCAAACGGATTGAAAACGTCCGGGTGGCGGCCCTGCTCTATGAACGGGCCAATAAGCGCCAACCGGGCAAGGCCACCAGTCATTTCCATGTCAGCCTCCGCTCGGACGGCAATGTCAACGTGGCCTTGATCGCTTCGGCATTCGGCGGCGGCGGCCATCCAACGGCGGCGGGATTTGATATTCACTCCAGCTTGACGGATGTAAAAAAACAGTTGTATGCACTTTCGGACCGATTCGGATAACCATGACGGCAAGAAAAGATGCATCCAACAGCAACGGCTCGCCAAACGGGCTGCAACAGGCCCCCAACGGGGTCCTGATTATCGATAAACCGGCGGATATGACCTCGGCGGACGTGGTCAAACGGATCAAACGACTGCCGGGCGTCAAAAAAGCGGGGCACACCGGCACGCTCGACCCCTTCGCCACCGGCGTATTGGTCTGCCCCATTAACCGGGCCACCCGCCTGGCCCAGTTTTTTTTACACAGCCGCAAGACCTACGCGGCCACAATGCATCTGGGTATCGAAACCGACACCCAGGATCACACGGGCCGGACCGTGGCCACCCATGCGATTGAAAACATTGATGAGCCGGCCATTTCCGTGGCCGTCGACGGCTTTATCGGCCAAATCGAGCAGGTGCCGCCGGTGTTTTCCGCATTAAAGCACGAGGGGGTGCCGCTTTACAAGCATGCCCGAAACGGCCGGCCGGTCGAAAAGCCGCCCCGGCGGGTCCATATCGGCCGGATCGACCTCGTGGGCGTCCGCCTGCCGGAAATCGACATCGAAGTGTCGTGTTCCGGCGGCACGTATATCCGGACCCTTTGCGCCGACATCGGCCGGCGCCTGGGATGCGGGGCGCATTTGTGCCGGCTCAGACGGACCGAAACCGGGGGCAAAACGCTTGCCGAAGCCGTTTCGCTTTCCGAGCTCCAGGCGGTTGAATCGATGGGAAGGTTGAAGTGGAAGTTGATCTGCAAATACAGAAACG
>JBNJEA010000258.1:0-2653 GCA_051745395.1 Thermodesulfobacteriota bacterium
AAACAAGGAGGCGGTTTATGACGGACAAACTGGTCGTGATCGGCGGTGTTGCCGGCGGTGCCACGGCTGCGGCGCGCGCCCGGCGCTTAAATGAAAATGCGCAAATCGTGGTCTTCGAACGCGGTCCCTATATCTCTTTTGCCAACTGCGGGCTGCCGTATTACATCGGCCAGGTGATCAAGGAGCGCGACGATCTGCTGGTCACGGATGCCGAATCGTTTACCAGGCGCTATAACGTGGATGTGCGCCTTAACTCAGAGGTCGTTGATATCGATCGGGAAAACTGCGAGGTCGTGGTGCATAACCGCGAATCCGGCCAGCAGTACCGGGAAAGCTACGGCAAGGTGATCCTCTCGCCCGGAGCCGAGCCCATTCGTCCGCCCCTCGATGGCCTGGAAGAAGCAGACAATGTTTTTACGCTGCGAACCATACCGGATACGGATCGGATCAAGGCCTGGGTGGACAACCGTCAGCCCAAAAGCGCGGTAGTGGTCGGCGGCGGATTCATCGGGCTGGAAATGGTCGAAAACCTGGCCTTTCGCGGCGTCCATGTAACAGTTCTGGAAAAGATGGACCAGGTCATGACGTCGCTGGACTATGAAATGGCCGGGCTGGTACATGCGCACATGGCTGAAAAGGGATTGGAATGCCGGTTTAAAGACGGCATTGCCGCATTTGAGAAAAACGGGGGCACCACCACGGTGAAAACCGAGAGCGGAGCTTCGATTGAATGCGACATGGTGATCCTGGCAATCGGCGTGCGTCCGGAAACCGGGCTTGCAAGAAAGGCGGGTCTGGAAATCGGCGATACCGGCGGCATTGTGGTTGACAGTACCATGTGCACCTCGGATCCCAAAATTTATGCAGTGGGTGATGCCGTGGAAATCCGGCAGCGGATCACCGGCCAGAATACCCTGATTCCGCTGGCCGGACCGGCAAACCGGCAGGGCCGGATCGCGGCGGACAACGTCATGGGCAGAAAGTCGGTTTTCAGGGGGAGCCTGGGGACTTCGGCTGTCAAAGTCTTTGACCTCACCGTGGCCTCAGCCGGCTGCAACGAGAAAACACTGAAGCGGGAAAGCATCCCCTATCTGGCCAGTTACACCCATTCCGGATCACATGCCGGGTATTATCCAGGTGCGGAAATGATTGCGGTCAAGCTGCTGTTCTCCCCGGGTACCGGCCAGCTGCTCGGCGCCCAGGCTGTCGGGAAAAAAGGCGTGGACAAGCGCATTGACGTGCTGGCCACCGCCATTTACGCCGGGCTGAGCGTATTTGACCTCGAGGAGCTGGATTTGTGCTATGCACCCCCCTATGGCTCGGCCAAGGACCCGGTGAACATGGCCGGATACGTGGGTTCCAACCTGATCAAGGGCGACCTGGAGAAGATCAACTGGGATGCCGTTGGCGGCCTGGACCCGGAAAAAGCGGTGCTGCTTGATGTGCGAAGCCGGATCGAGCTCAAGACCTCGGGCACCATTGACGATGCCGTGCACATCCCCATTGACCAGCTGCGCGACCGGCTCGGCGAGCTTGACAAAAGCAAAACTTACATCGCTTTCTGCGCAGTAGGCATCCGCTCGTACCTGGCCTACCGGATTCTGGTCCAGAACGGCTTTGAGGCCAGAAACCTGGCCGGCGGATTTCGCACCTACCTGGCAGCCACGGAAAACATTTATCTGATGTAGGGCAGGGCGCTGCAAAGGCGGTACGGGGTCGAAACAGCCGGCATTTGCGCTTTAAAACCACGAAACACGCAAAGTCCGCAAGGGACGCTTTTTTCCTTGTATGACTTTGACACGTTTCGTGGTTTTTTTTGTGTTTTTTTGCGAAAACCCGGTGCAATGATTACTGCATAGGTAATGCCCATCCGGAAATGGGGCATTTGCCCGATTTCCGGATGGGCAGGATGTAAGGCCAGGCAATCTGATCGGGTTATGCTTATATTAAATAGTGCCTATCCAGAAATCCAATTTCCGGATGGACGCCAAAGAAGCATCAACCCGGCGGGGCATATTAATCATAATTTTAACAGGAGGTCATCATGGCGGATATAACTTTTAAGGGAAACCCGGTAAAAACAGTCGGCCAGCTACCGGAGCCCGGCGCTCAGGCCCCGGATTTCCGGCTCACGCACACGGATTTAAGCGATAGCACCCTTGGCGATTTTTCCGGCAAAAAAGTGATCCTCAATATTTTCCAAAGCATTGAAACAACGGTGTGCGCCGAATCGGTCCGGCGGTTTGACGCAGAAGCAGGAAAGCTCGACAATACAAAAGTGCTATGCATTTCCAGGGATCTGCCCTTTGCCCATCAGCGCTTTGTCCAAAACGAGGGGCTCGAAAACGTGGTTTTTGCGTCCGAGCTGCGGAACCTGGATTTCGGGGACCAATACGGCGTGCGGATCGCCGACGGACCGATGGCGGGCCTGCTTTCCCGGGCCGTGGTGGTAATTGACGAAAACGGCCGGGTTCTGTATACCCAGCAGGTACCGGAAATCGGCCAGGAGCCGGATTACGGGCCGGTGCTGGATGCCGTGCGCAGCATGGGGGCGGAAACCAGTTCCGAAGAAGTCTGCACCAAGGTACCCGTGGGCGAACATGCTCGCTTCGAGGACACGGATGAGCCCTGCGATGACGGACGGGCCGGAAAA
>JBNJEA010000107.1:0-10284 GCA_051745395.1 Thermodesulfobacteriota bacterium
ATCCAGTTTTCCATGCGGACAGAAAAGCCCTGGATGCCTGCCTCCCGAAAGGGTCCGGGACAAGTTTCGCAGGCATGACGGCCGGGATGAACTCTTTCTTTTGGGTCGGACGGAGGCTCGAATTCACTTCGTAAACCCATAACAGTTTTCCGAATAATCAAATTTCTAATTTTTTAAAGATCGAGGACTGAGCAGGCGATGGGGGACTGCTTTAAGCGATTCTATCTGGAGGCCCGTATGTTTTCTTAGGCGCATCGGGTGGGGGAAGCCCCACCGGATCGGAGCCGGAATATTTTGAATGCCTCAAGGGTCATTTACAAATAAAGGCTCTGTCGAGCCGAGGGGCGAGAGTGGGGTGGGGGCAGGAATCCCCCGCCCGATGCGCCTTAGAAAACAAGGGCCGGAAGATAAAAGCGAAAAGCAGGCCTCCATCGCCTGCGGCAAGCCGGCAGAGCGTATGTCAAAGGGGGATGTACGGTCATGTAAATAGTGTCTGCATGTTTTTGGCCAGCACCTCCGGCGGTGTCAAAATCAATTCATTTCGCAGCAGCTTCTGGAGAAAATAGTCGTCGGTGCGATAGTTTTCATAAACGTTCTGCCGCGAAATCACGCGGATAACACACCGGAAGGAATCGTCTTTTTCACCCAGCGGCCCGGAGTAGACCGAAAAATTAAAGGTGGAAAGCCCCATGCCCGCATACCCATGCAACACGTTGACCAACCCTTCCGACAGCCCTTTGACGTCAGCCTCGGTTAATTCCAGAAAATGACTTCGCTCCGGAAAAATTCCCAGGATTTCATTGGTGCCCTGCGGCGAAAAGGCGGCCAGCCACTCCACCGGGCCGGTGGCACCGATGTATCGCTGCCCCAAGCTTTTCTCCTTTTCCACGAGATCGGTCCAGTAGCTGCTCTTCTGCGCCTGATAATACCGATTGCTGCAGTCCATGATCCGTTGCAGATAGCTAAACGGCATATCCCCGCCCATGACCTGGAAGTGGGGATGAGCGATGCTGGCGCCGGCCGGGCCGAGGTAGTTGCCGTTGATGGTCAGGTATTTGACCGTTTCGTCCGCACCGGCAAGCGATTTTGCCAGGTAAAGCGAGGCGTGGAAGGCTTCTTCCACCGGCTGCGCATCAAATTCGGCCAGCGGCACGTAATGTTTTTCCCCCACCCGGACGACGGCATGGACCTGGGCGGCCGGAAAAATATTGGGAAACAGCACCGCCTCGCCGACCTGGATGCGGCCTGAAGCCAGCACATCCTCCGGGTAGGTCGGCGTCATCGCCTGCCATTTGTCCCCGCACAAAAAGCACCGGGCCTCGCTTTGCTTTGCCAGATTCTCGATCAGCTCCGGATCGCTCTGGCCGAAAAACATGGCGACCTTGTCTTCCAGCCGCGGGTTAAACACACTCTGGGCCCCGGTCAACGGGTCTTTTCGAACTTCGAGTTCCTGGGTGTCGCGCACGTTGTCCATCATCGGATTGTAAATGGTCGATTGCTGGCGATGCTTTTTGAAAAAAATAGCGTTGTCGGTCATAATGCCAAGCCTCCCCTTTTATCGGTTCCTATTGCCCAAATGGAACGTTTCAAATTCTTAAAAACTTAATTTTGTAAAAGATTATAGCAATTTATATTTAAAAAATCTGAAACCCTCCGGGGTTTCCAATTTTGCCTGTCCGCCATTCCCATATTGACAGCCCTGCCCGGGAGCCTTATTAATAAATTGCTTGAAGGATGTTTGCTTTAACCCTTGAAAAAAGGATTTCATATGGCCACTGAGACCGGTATTGTCACCCAGATAAAAGGCGAATACGCCGTTGTCAAAACCCAGCGGGCCGCCGGGTGCGGGGCCTGTACGGAAAAAGATACATGCCACAGCATGGGCGGCGGAAAAGAAATCGAGTTTACGGCCATCAATGCCGCCAATGCCGGCGCGGGCGACCAGGTGGTGCTGAATTTCAAAACCAGCCGGATGCTGAAATTGTCGATGTTGATCTACATTTTCCCGATCCTGGCACTGGTGACCGGCGCGGTCATCGGCAACAACTGGGCGATATCGGCCGGCACCGACCCGTCGGTCGGGGCGGCAGTCCCGGGATTTTTGGCCTTTTTCGCCGCCATCGGCATCATTTTGTTCCTGGAAAAAGGGGCCAAACACTCGGACCGATACAAACCCGTCATTGTCAGCGTCAAAAAGGCCGGGGGCAGCGATAGCGGTACGGCATCGGGCGAAGGCGCCGGGTTTGAAAAATGCCACGCCTGATGGCTTCAAAGCGGATAAATATAGTCCTTTCCCTCAAAATTTTCCACTGTCAGCGATGTTCCATCGGTGTTTCGGACGTAGTCCGGCAGCAGCGGCACCTTGCCGCCGCCGTCGGGTAGATCGATGACGTAGTGCGGCATGCCCATGCCGGAAATACGGCCCCGCAGGGCCTTGAGGATGGCCAGTCCCTTTTCCACCGGTACCCGGAAATGCGCCGTTCCCCTGACCGGGTCCGGGTGATGCAGATAATACGGCCGCACGCGGGCGGCCAGCAGGCTGCGCATCAATTCGATCATCACCGCCGGATCATCGTTTACCCCCTTTAACAGCACCGTCTGGCTGCCCAGGGCGATACCGGCGTCGGCGAGCATCGCACAGGCGTTTTGGGCCGCCGCCGTTATTTCATCCGGGTGGTTGAACTGGATATTGACGTATACCGGCTGAAACCGGCGCAAGACATCGACTACCGCCGGGGTGATCCGCGCCGGCAAAACGCCCGGTGCGCGGGTATGAATCCGGATGACCGACACGTGATCAATCCGGTGCAGCCGCTCCAGGATATCGGCAAGCCGATTATCCGATACCAGCAATGGATCGCCCCCGGAGAGCAGGACCTCCCGGACCGCCGGTGTGGCGGCAATGTAGTCGATGCCCCGCTCGATCTGTTTTTCCGTGATGATATCGCCGGGGCCGACGGCGCGCTTGCGCATGCAGTGCCGGCAGTAGACGGCGCACTGATTGGAAATTAAAAACAGCACCCGGTCCGGGTATCGATGGATCAGGCAGGGCACCGGCGACTGGCGGTTTTCCGCCAGCGGATCGGCCTCCGACAAATGCGTTTCTTCCAGCTCCCGGGGGTCGGGGACGAACTGGCGGGCAACAGGGCCTCCCGCGGACCGAATCAGAGAAAGGACATAGGGGTTGATCCGCATAGGGTATTGCCGGACCACTTCGTCGACGGCGGCTTCGGAAACCGGCAGCCGATTTGCAAGCGCGGCTGCGGAAACAACGCTTTCGGCGATCAGCCGGTCCCACTGGTTTTTACCTGCCGGATTCTGCAATTGCGATATTGTCCTGCTTTCTGCCTGTCCCGCAAGGGATCCTTACAATTACCAACAGCCGCTGTTTTATCCCAGCCCCACGCCGTGAATGACCGCGCCGCAATTAAAGCAATGGTGATTTTCGACCCGGTTTTTCGTAACCGAAAAGCCGCGCCGCTCGATCACGGTAGTCCCGCAATGGTAGCACTGGGTGCTTTCCTTTGCCTGGCTTGCCACATTGCCGGTATACACGTATTTCAACCCGCCTTCGAGGCCGATTTCATGGGCCCGGACCAGTGTCTGCACCGGCGTGGCCGACCGGTCGGTGAGCTTGTAAGTGGGATGGAACCGGCTGACATGCCAGGGGGTGTCGCTACCGAGTTCATTGACGATAAATCCGGCGAGCTGTCCGAGCTCTTCCGGATCGTCGTTTAAGCCGGGAATCAGCAGCGTGGTGACCTCGACGAAAATGCCGAGCCGCTTCATCTGCCGCAGCGTTTCCAGCACCGGGGCCAGGCGCGCGCTGCACTGTTCCTTGTAAAATTTTTCGGTAAAGGCCTTGAGGTCCACGTTGGCCGCATCCAGATAGGGGCTGATCATGTCGATGGCCTCGGGCGTCATGTACCCGTTGGTGACAAAGACGTTTTTTACGCCCTGCCGGTGGGCCATTTTCGCGGAATCCAGGGCCAGCTCGAAAAATACTGTCGGCTCGGTATAGGTATAGGCAATGGATTTGCAGCCCTGCTGCACCGCCTCTTCGACCATCTGTTCCGGTGTGAATTTCTGCCCCATGATCCGGCCGTCATACTCCATGGCCATGTGGGCGATATCGGCATTCTGGCAAAACCGGCAGCGGAAATTGCACCCCACCGTCCCGACGGAATAAGACAGGCTGCCCGGATAAAAATGAAACAGAGGCTTTTTTTCAATCGGGTCCACGTTCCGGGCGATGATGCGATCATACACCAGCGTTTCCAGGGTACCGGAGCGATTTTGCCGCACATTGCAAAGACCCCGCTTGCCGTCCTTGATGGTGCAGTGGTGATTGCAGAGATTGCATTGGACCTTCCGGTCTTTCATGGATTCATATAACAAAGCCTCCATGACATTTCCCTCCTTTGAATGATATAGCCGGGTATACAAAAATCATGGTAATGCTCTTCGGGAAAGTCAATTGCGATCAACTCCTAAAATTCAATCATTCACCTTTTCATTTTTGTAGTCGCCGGCACAGGTGGCCACCCGTTCGCCGGCGCCCGGGGCATGGTTGACCCGGCTTTTCAAGGCCAGGGGGATGGCTTTGAGCCTGGGCACCGGCACGGCCACCATGGCTGCAAAAGCGCCGAAGGGACTGCGTTGCACAAACCGGTTGGCTTCCATGCGATAGAGCTTTCCCCGAGGTGTTGCCGGCAATTGCAAAACGGTCCGCCAGGTAAACGGCACCCGGCCGACCTGGCTGTAGACCATGCGCCGGGTCTGACCGATGCCGAAAAACCGTGCCCGGCGGTATACCGACTCCGTAAACAGCGAATTGAGGCGGTATTGGACGGTTGTAATGGAATATTTGTTCAATATGCCGATAAACACCCGATCCTTGGCCACCCGGCAGGCCTCGCCGATGGCCGCCAGCGGATCATCGCAGAACTCCAGGGTCAGAAACAGGCAGGCGTGATGAAAGGCATTGTCATCAAAGGGCAGATCCTCGGCATAACCGCGATGCAGATCCACCCGGTGTCCCAGGTTGACCCGGGCGATATCGAGCATATACGGCGATGGATCCATACCGGTCAGCTCGATGCCCTTGCTGAGAAACGGCTTTAAACTCACGCCGGTGCCGCAGCCGATATCCAGCAGGCGCTGGCCGCATACCGGCTTGAGCATGGAGAGCATCAAGGCGGTTTCCAGGCCCAGCACCTGACGGTTTTTGTCATCGGATAGCCATCGCTCGTAATGTAAAGCATCTTTGAAATCAAATACATATCCCATGGGCCCTTTTTATGCAAAATCCGCGGACTTTGCAAGCCAAATTCCGAAAAAACCGCACAGCCGCGCCGCCGCCCGCCGGGCGGTGTAAAAATCGGCCAATCGCCAATATCCGTTGCGTTGGGGCAAACAGACCGCCGGGACAGGCTGCGTTTGTCCACCGAAGAAACAGATTGACCTTGTTTTCGATCCCATGTTTCGATAAATTTGAAAATCGCTCCATTGAGGAGATACGTAGACAATCCGGATCACATATTGCCCCCCAAAGGGCATCCATTCCATTACAGAAAAGGCAGGATGATGCAATCGGAAAACCCAGTCAAGCCGCTGCACTACCGTATCGAAATCGAACCGGACATGAACGAATACCGGTTTGCCGGCACTCTGGAACTGACCTTGTCGGCCGCAGAACCGGTCGGGAAAGTACAGCTCAACATGCTGGATCTCGCCATCGCCCACTGCCGGTTTTTCCGTCCCGACGACACGTGGGTGACCTGCCGGTTTGCCGTCAACCCCCAGGACGAAACCATTGATATTGATCTTCCGGAGCAAGTAAGCGGCGAATTCGTTTTGCAAATCGAATATTACGGCCGGATCAACAACGCCATGGCCGGTTTTTACCGAAGCCGCTACACCCACGGCGGCAAAACCTATCCCATCGCCGTGACCCAGTTCCAGGAAAGCGATGCCCGCCGGGCGTTTCCGTGCATGGATCACCCGGTCTACAAGGCCGCATTCGAACTGAGCTTTATCGTCGATCCCCGATGGACGGTGATCGCCAACACGCTGCCGGCCTCGGAAACCGAAACCCGGAGCGGTAAAAAGCGGGTTGCGTTTCAAAAGACCCCGGTCATGTCCACCTATCTCCTGTTTTTCGGCGTCGGCGATTTCCACTTTATCATCGACGACTTAGACCGACGGGTCCGGGCGGCCGTTTTGCCGGGCATGGAAAGCACCACCCGGTACGGGCTTGCCTTTGCCCGAAAGGCGCTGCACTTCTGCGAACACTATTACGGCATTCACTACCCCCTGCCCAAGCTGGACTTGATCGCGGTGCCCGATTTCGCCTTCGGCGCCATGGAAAACTGGGGCGCGATTACCTTCCGGGAAAACCTGATTCTTTTTGACCCGGAGACCACCGACATCGACGGCGAAGAACGCATCTGCGAGGTCATCGCCCACGAAATCGCCCACCAGTGGTTCGGCAACCTGGTGACCCCGTCGGACTGGAAATACCTGTGGCTAAATGAAAGCTTTGCCACCTATTTCGGCTACGGGGTTGTCGATGCCCACCATCGCGACTGGCAGGTCTGGGACACGTTTCTGGACTCTCAGACCGAACCGGCCCGTGTCCGCGACGGCCTGTCCGACACCACCCCCATCGAGATCCCGGGCGGCAGCCACGTGGTGATCAACGTCAGCACCGCGCCGATTATCTACAGCAAGGGCGGCAGCATCCTGCGCCAGATCGAGGGCTTTATCGGCACCGAAGCCTTTCAGCGCGGCTTGAACCAATACCTAAACACCCATGCCTACGCCTGCGCCGACAGCCCGCACCTGTGGGATGCCCTGGAGGCCGCTTCCGGCAAGCCGGTCTCGGAGATCATGAAGCGCTGGGTGGAGCAGGCCGGGCATCCGCTGATTACGGTCAATCGCGACGGCAAACACCTGACGCTTTCCCAGCAGCGTTTCAGCTATCTGCCGGCAGACGATGAGACCCGCTGGCCCGTTCCATTGGTTATTCGGGTCTGGGACGACAACGGCAACAGCCGGGTGATCGCCGAAAATTTCGACGGCGGGCAGATGAGCCTGGAACTGGATGCCGATGTGGCCGCCTACAAGGTCAACGACGCGGAAGTCGGGTTCTACAGGGTCGCCTACGACGACACGGAAAATTTCGACACCCTTTGTGCCATGATCGGCCGAAAGCAACTGTCGCCCATCGACCGCTGGGGCATACAAAACGACCGCTACGCCCTGCTCAAAAGCGGCCGGATTGCCCTTGAGGCGTATTTAAATGATTTGTCCCCTTACGCCGACGAAGACCATCCCCTGCCGTTGTCCGGCATCATCGGCAACCTGTTCCAACTCTACCTGGTCATCGGTGATACCGTCCGCCCGCGCATCAAGACGGCCATCACCGATATAGTGAAAAAACAACTGGACCGGATCGGGTATACGCCGGCAGCCGGTGAATCCCATGCTGTCGCCCGCCTGCGCAACAACATGCTCGGTCATGCAGCCCTGTTTGAAGTCCCCGGCCCGGCCGAAGCCGCAGAACAAGAGTTTAAGCGGCTGTCGGACGGCCAAAGCGTGGGTGTCAATATTTTGCGGGCTGTCATGCAGGCCGGCGCCTTTGCCGGAGACGACAAGAGCTTTGACTGGTTTATCGACCGTTTCGAAACATCGCCAAGCGAGCACGAGCGGCTCAACATCCTGCGGGCCATCGGCTGTTTTCGGCAGCCCCACTTGATTGAACGGGCCCAGTCCATGATCCTGGAATCGGTGCCCCAGCGCAACATGTTTCTGCCGGTGGCCGCCCTGGTGGCCAATCCCCATGCCACCGACCGGATGTGGGACTGGTTTGTCGCCAATATTGAGGCTTTAAAGCAAATCCATCCGATTATCTTTGAACGCATCGTGGCCGCCATTGTCCCCGTGTGCGCCCTGGACGTCTCTAATATGGACCGGCCAGATGCGGTCGAGACCTATTTCGAGGACTTCGGCAAGCAGACCGACCTGGCGGCCGCCGCCATCCGGATGAGCCTGGAAAAGCGCCACATTTACCGCCGACTGCGCAGCCGGGAAGGGAATTAATCCCATGCATTTTCACAAGTACCACGGTCTCGGCAACGACTACATCGTCATTGATCCGGCCGACGCTGGAGACGCGTTACCCCCGGATGCCATCCGCCGCATCTGCGAGCGCCACTACGGCATAGGTTCCGACGGCATCCTGTTCGGGCCGCAACCCACCGGCGAAAATAACTTCGGCGTCCGTATTTATAACCCCGACGGCAGCGAGGCGGAAAAAAGCGGCAACGGCCTGCGCATATTTGCCCGCTACCTGACAGACCGGCAATTTGTAGGAAACGACCGGCCCTTTGTCATCGCCACCATTGGCGGCGATGTATCGGCGCAGGTCACGGACGGCAGCCGTACGGTTTCCGTGGAAATGGGCCGGGTGCGTTTTTTAAGCCACGACATCCCGATGACCGGACCGGCACGCGAAGTCATCAACGAAACCATGACCGCCGCGGACACCGCACTGACCTTCTGCGCGGCCAACATCGGCAACCCGCACTGCGTCATCGTCGAAGACGCCATCTCAGCCGAAAAAACCCGCGCGCTCGGCCCGTACATCGAAAATCATCCCGATTTTCCCAATCGCACCAATGTCCAGTTCGTCCGGATCATCGACGAACACAACATCCAGGTCGAAATCTGGGAACGTGGCGCCGGCTACACCCTGGCCTCGGGCAGCAGTGCTTCGGCATCCGCGGCAGTGGCCCGCCGCCTGGGCCTTTGCAGCGACAACGTCACCGTGCACATGCCCGGCGGCACGCTGGCCATCACCCTTTCAGCCGATTACGACATCACCCTGACCGGCCCGGTGACGCGCGTGGCCGAAGGCGAGTTGAACGAAGAGGTGTTTACCCAGCCGTGGCGTGCGTAAAAGCGATGAAGCACTTGCGCCTTGCGTAAGGGAATTGGATATATAAACCGGATAACCAGATTTAAAAAAAAGGCGAATTACTGACGATTGCAGCTGGCCGGGGCTGCGGAAAAGAAGTTTTCTCGCTCAAAAGTCTTTTGCCGGGCCGGGCCCTTGCGGCAAAATGCCTTAATTTCGCTCGAAAACCTCTTTTCCACAACCCCGCCAGGGTGACGCTATACATTCTCCAACTACAAATCAGGGCAGTATTTTTTCAAAGGCCGTGGTTAGAAAGCTAAGAGCCGGGACAGCCGAGGCCGGTAGATGTGGGTTGTCCGAACGAACATTGAGACGTGTTTTGAAATGCTTCTTGATGAAGCGGCGCCATAGCACCGCCGACTGTTTGAGCGAAGCGAGTTTCGGCGGTGCGGCGCCGCGAATCATAGAAGCATCAAAACAGATCTCAGTGAGTGAGGATGACCCGCATCTACCAGGCCGGTTAATGTTGCTGGCAAAGTAAAAAGTCCAATATCTGAGTCCCCGATGCTCGGGATCTTCGATGCGCTGTTTCCCTCGGAATTTCACGTACGACCAAGTACGCTGCATTCCTCGGGATACAGCGGCGCCTTGTTGAAGCGGAACGGAAATCCCGAATCTCGGGGTCGGAGCGAAGTGGAGATCCCGCTTCTCGGGGATCTTGAACTTTTTACTTTGCCAGCTAAAACCGACTTTACGAGTTCATTAATGTTGCTTGAAAATAAAAAACTTCAATAAGGCCCCTCATGTCAAAAGAATTCTTCCAGGTTACCTCCATTGAGAAGGTCCACGAATATATAGCATCATTCTCAAAGGTAGACACCGAAACGGTGCCGCTGACGGACGCCACCGGGCGCATCCTTGCCGAAACCGTCACCTCGGACATGGACCTGCCCGGTTTCGCCCGCTCCACCATGGACGGCTACGCGGTCCGGGCCGCCGATACCTTCGGGGCCTCGGAGGCCAACCCGGCGTATTTTGATATCCGCGGCACCATCGCCATGGGCGAGACGGCAGACCAAACCGTGGCCGTCGGCACGGCCGTGCGGATTGCTACCGGCGGAATGCTGCCGTCGGGCGCCGACGGCGTGGTCATGATCGAACACGCCACCGAAATCGATAGCGACACGCTCGAGGTCTACACCCGGATCGCCCCGGGGGCCCACGTCATCGAAAAAGACGAAGACCTCCAGGCCGACCGGACGGTCATTGAAGCCGGCACTCTCATCCGGCCCCAGGAAGCCGGGCTGCTGGCCGCAGTGGGCCGAACCGCGGTCCGGGTCTACAAAAAACCGGTAGTCGGCATC
>JBNJEA010000018.1:0-31985 GCA_051745395.1 Thermodesulfobacteriota bacterium
CTGGGACATCGGCATGGACGTGGGCTATGCCGCCCGTTCGCTCAGGGAATGCCTCCGGATGGCCAAAAATGATTACGAGATTTTAACCCCGCTGCTCGATGCCCGTTTTATCTGCGGCATCTCGTCGGTTTACGCCAGCCTGGTTTACCAGTTGCGTGAAAAGATGCTGACGCGTTCGTCCAATAAAATCATCCGCTGGCTCGTGGAACGCAACCAGAAACGACACGAGCAGTACGGGGATTCCACATTTTTGTTGGAACCGAATCTAAAGGAAGGCGCCGGCGGACTCCGGGATTACCATACCATCCGCTGGATCGGCCGGATTCGCTTTGACTTGAAGGAGCTGCGGGACCTGGAATATCACGGGGCCCTGTCCCACGAGGAACATGTGCACATGGCCGAAGCCCTTTCCTTTATATGGGGCGTTCGCAACCGGTTCCATTATCTTTCAAACCGGAAATGCGACCAGCTTTATTTTGATTATCAGACCCGGCTGGCCGAGGAAATGGGCCTGGCAGCCAAAAAGGCGCAGATGCCGGTCGAGCGTTTGATGAGTGAGCTGCATTCCAATATGGCCTACGTCAAACAGCAGTTGCTGCTGATGCTCTATGAGCTCGGCTATGTCCGGCCGTCATCGCGCCGCAGCTTCGGATTCCGTCGGCAGCCCGATATTTCCGGTCTTGTGCTGGAAAAAGGGGGGCTGAATTTCAAGTCCCCGAACCGGCTGTTGAAATCACCGGTGCTGCTGATCCGGATATTTGAAGCCAGTGCCCGGATGCGCCTGCCCATTACCCGGGAAGCCGGCCGCCTGGTGCGCGAGTTTTCCTACCTTGTTGACGACGATTTCCGGGGCGATCCGGCGGTGCGCAAATCTTTCGAGAAAATTCTGCAGGCCGCCCCGGCGCCGGTCAACGTGTTCGAACAGATGCTGGAAACCGGTTTTATTGCGCAATTGATCCCGGAATTCGGCGGTATTGTGGACCTGATCCAGTTCGATGCCTATCACCTGTTTCCGGTGGACCGGCATTCTTTGCGGGTGCTTCGGGCGTTGAAAACATTCGGCGAAAACGAAGAGTCCAGGGAGGCTGCGCTTTGCGCCAAAATTTATCGCGGCTTGAAGAAAAAACACCTGCTGCTTTTGGCCGCACTGCTCCACGACGTGGGCAAGGGCGTGCCCGATCGCCGGCACTCGGAAGCCGGAGCTGAAAAAGCCGATATTATCATGCGGCGGATGGGCTACAGCGCCCGCGACATTGACCTGGTGACTTTTCTGATTGAAAACCATTTGTTGCTGGTCAAAACCGCTTCCCGGCGCGATATCAACGACGAGGAAACCGCGATTCGCATGGCAAGGCAGGTCGGCCAGGTGCATCGGCTGAAAAAGCTTTACCTGCTCACCGTGGCCGATTCCATGGCCACCGGACCCAAGGCCTGGAACGACTGGACCGCCACCCTGGTGCGCGATTTTTTCCTAAAGGTGCTGCGCATCCTGGAAAAAGGCGAGCTGGCAACCTCCACGGCGGTCCGGCGGGTGGAAAAGAAAAAGGATTTCGTGCGCCGGGCCCAGGCCTTTGCCGATCTTGATATCGATGCCATGTTCGAGGTGCTGTCGCCCCGTTACCTCCTGTTTACCGAGGCCAAAGATATTGTTTCCCACATCCAGCTCTACCGGCGGCTTAAGGACAGGGCCTTTGTGTGGGACATCGTGCCGGATGAAGCCTCCAATACACGCCAGGTGGTGGTTTGCGCCAGGGATTGTCCCGGACTTTTCTCCAAAATCGCCGGCGTGTTTACGGTAAACGGTATCGATGTTTTGGATGCCCAGATTTTTACCTGGAAAAACAATGTCGCCCTGGACGTATTTACGGTCATGCCGCCGCCGGACCAGATTTTTGAAGACGAGCGGTGGCAGCGGGCGGCCAGAGATCTGGAAGCCGCGCTTTCCGGCAAACTCGATCTTTCCGGCAGGCTTTCGCAAAGACAGCCCCGGGTGAAAAAAGAGCAGGTGGCCCACCGGCCAAACCGGGTGGAGATTGATAACGATGATTCGAGTTTTTTCACCATTGTCGAGGTTTTTACCTATGATTTTCCGGGTCTGCTCTACCGTATCACCAATGCGCTGACCGGATTCGGCCTCGATATATGGGTGGCCAAGATCGCCACCAAGGTGGACCAGGTGGTTGACGTGTTTTATGTCCGGGACGATCAAGGCAATAAACTCGACAAAACGCAGGCAGAGGCCGTCCGGGAAAAGGTGCACGCTGCATTGCCGGACCCGGATGGATAGCGGATACGCCCCCGGCGATCGCCGGTGTGCCGGTCCGCAGCATAAACCATTTAAATCAAAAGTGGAGGAACGACAATGTGGAAAACGGTTCTGTGGATGACGGCTATGACAATCCTTTTGACCGCAACGGCAGCTTTTGCCGGCAACGGCCTGGATACCGGTGATACGGCCTGGGTGATTGTGGCCACCGCGCTGGTCATGATGATGACCCCGGCGGGCCTTGCGCTGTTTTACGGCGGCATGTCGCGGTACAAAAACCTGCTCAATACACTGGCCATGACCTTTGTGGCCTATTGCCTGGGCAGTGTGATCTGGGTGATCTGGGGCTACAGCCTGGCTTTCGGCACGGATGCGGGCGGTTTGATCGGCGGGTTGGACCATTTGTTTTTAAACGGTATCGGCCCGGAAACGTTGACCGGAACGATCCCGACCTACGTTTTCGTGGTGTTTCAGATGACCTTTGCGTGCATCACGGTGGCGCTCGTGCTCGGCTCGGTGGTCGACCGGATGAAGTTTTCGGCGTGGATTGTGTTTACGGTGCTTTGGCTGACGGTGGTTTATTGCCCCGTGGCCCACTGGGTGTGGGGCGGCGGATGGATGCACGCCATGGGCGCCCTGGATTTTGCCGGCGGCAACGTGGTCCACATCAACGCCGGCGTGGCCGGCCTGGTGCTGGCGCTGATGCTGGGCAAACGGCTGGGCTACGGCAAGGATGCCATGTTTCCGTCAAGCGTTGCTTTGACCTCACTGGGTGCGGCCCTGTTGTGGTTCGGCTGGTTTGGCTTTAATGCCGGCAGTCAGCTGGCCGCCGACGGGGTGGCCGCTTCGGCGTTTCTGGTCACCAATACGTCTGCTGCCGCGGGGGCCCTGGCCTGGATGCTCGGGGAATGGATAGCCGATGACCGTCCCACGGTGCTCGGCATCGCATCCGGCGTGGTCGCCGGCCTGGTGGCCATAACCCCGGCGGCCGGGTTTGTCAACATGCCCGCAGCATTGGTGATCGGCATTGTGGCCGGGCTGCTCGGGTTTGTCAGCGTGGCCCGGTTAAAGCAGAAACTGGGATACGACGATTCCCTCGATGCCTTCGGCGTACATGGCATCTGCGGTATATGGGGTGCGCTGGCAACGGGCATATTCGCCAATCCGTCGATCACCGAAGGCGCGGTCGGATTGATCTATGGCAATGCCGCCCAGTTGGGCATCCAGTTGGTATCCATTGTGGCAACCATCGCCTTTACCGCTGTGGGAACGTTTGTCGTGGTAACGGTGACCCGGCTGATTACCGGGGGACTGCGGGTGTCGGGTGAAAACGAAGTTTCGGGCCTCGACAGCGCCGTCCACGGCGAGCGGGCCTTTGAATTCGGCGCTTAAAATTGTGTCGGCCAGCGGTGGATTGTGTGCGCGAAAATGGGTATTTTTGTGAATTATGGACACCATATAACCAGGAGGCAGTATCATGAAAAAAATAGAAGCCGTCATTAAACCGTTCAAGCTCGATGATGTCCGGCAGGCTTTGAGCGATATCGGCATCCAGGGCATGACCATTACCGAGGTCAAAGGCTACGGCCGGCAGAAAGGACACAAGGAAATCTACCGGGGTGCGGAGTACCTGGTGGATTTCATGCCCAAAATCAAGCTCGAAATCGTCGTGCCCACCGACCGGACCGAAGAGGTGATCAATGCGATCCGCTCCTCGGCCAATACCGGCAAAATCGGCGATGGCAAGATTTTTGTCATGTCGCTCGAAGGCGTTGTCCGGGTGCGCACCGGCGAAAAAGACGACGATGCGATTTAAGGGGGCGGTCGGGAAAGGGTTGATTTTTTCAGACCAACGCCGCAATATCGCCCCTTTAATTTAATTGATTCCCAATAAGCGCAATATTTGATGAACTGTAAAACAAAAGGAGTCCAAAATGGCACAACCAAAAGAAGTGTTGGATCTTATCAAACAGGAAGGCATCCGGGTTGTCGACATCCGGTTCATGGATTTTCCCGGTGTCTGGCAGCATTTTACTGTCCCGGTCAGCGAAATGGAGGAATCGAGCTTTGAGGACGGCTACGGCTTTGACGGCTCCAGCATCCGGGGCTGGCAGCCCATTAACGCCAGTGACATGCTGGTGGTGCCGGATGCCGGCACGGCAAAGATCGATCCGTTCTTTGAGGAAAAGACCCTGGTGCTGATCGGCAATATCGTCGATCCCATCACCCGCGAGCCCTATTCGAGGGATCCGCGCCATATCGCCCAGAAGGCCGAGGCCTATCTCAGGCAGTCCGGCATCGGCGATACCGCCTTTATCGGTCCGGAAGCCGAATTTTTCGTTTTTGACGACGTCCGGTTCGAGTCGGAGAGAAACCGGTCTTTCTATGAAGTCGATTCCGAGGAAGGCATCTGGAATTCCGGCCGGGAGGAATGTCCGAATTTGGGGTACAAGCCGCGTCACAAGGAAGGCTATTTTCCGGTGCCGCCCATGGACAAGTTCCAGGACATGCGAACGCAGATGATGCTGACCCTTGAAGATCTGGGCATTGACGTGGAATGCCAGCACCATGAGGTCGCCACCGCAGGGCAGGCGGAAATCGACATGCGCTTTAAGCCGTTGCTGGAAATGGGCGACCAGCTGGTCTGGTTCAAGTACATCCTCAAAAACGTGGCCAACCTGCACGGCAAAACCGCGACGTTTATGCCAAAGCCCCTGTTTGAAGACAACGGCACGGGCATGCACACCCATGTCAGTATCTGGAGAGACGGTCAGCCGTTGTTTGCCGGGGACAAGTATGCCGGGCTTTCCCAGGAGGCGCTTTATGCGGTGGGCGGCATCTTGAAGCATTGCAAGGCGCTGTGTGCCTTTACCAATCCCACCACCAATTCCTACAAGCGATTGGTGCCGGGATTCGAGGCCCCCATCAACCTGGCCTATTCCAGCAGAAACAGAAGCGCGGCGGTGCGGATTCCCATGTATTCCACATCGCCGAAGGCCAAGCGGATCGAGTTCCGCACGCCCGATCCGTCCTGCAACGGGTATCTCGCCTTTTCCGCCGTGCTCATGGCCGTGATCGACGGCATTGAAAACAAGATCGACCCGGGCGATCCTCTGGACAAAAACATCTATGATCTGCCGCCCGAGGAACTGGCGGAAATCGATTCCGCCCCGGGTTCGCTGGGCGAAGCCCTGGCCGCTCTGGCCGAAGACCACGAGTTTTTGCTCAAGGGCGATGTCTTTACCAGGGATGTCATTGAACGGTGGATTGAATACAAGGACGAAAAAGAGGTCACCGCGGTGCGGCTGCGGCCGCATCCGCACGAGTTCTACCTCTATTACGACATTTAATCGCAACCCAATATTTCCGTACAATCCAGAAGGCGGCCCTTTCCGGGGCCGCCTTTAAAAAATTTTTTTCCTTGCTGGTTTTTTTCTCCTCCCCCTGTTTTTCCTGATACGGCTCCTTGCCAGAAACAACATCCGGTTGTCCGCTTTGCCCCGGGAAAAGACCCGTCGCCGACTTGTTTTTCTGTTTTTGTGCAAAGCCGCCAAAAGCGCCAAAGAAGACCCGGAAACTTTGCGTATGTGCGTCTTGGCGCGCGTAAATGCATTCCAATACGCTAACCTGAAAACAAAATTCTGGTCCAGATGGCCGATCAATTAAAGATTTGTGATGCAGGGTCGATAAGAAGCCCAAAGGGTGACATCGCCCTGTAAATACATTTCATCCGAAAGGATTTAAAATGAGACAAATTCATTAAGGAGTTCAACATTTTGTGCCTAAGGGAATAGGCATGAAAACGCTTCAGGGAGGAAAAATGAAAACCAGAATTTTAATGACACTGATCATCAGTGGGTGCTTGGTGGCCAGTTCCGGCTTTGCCGGTACGCAAACAAGCTCCTGGCAGTCCAGTGAGAGCCCGCAGACTGTAAATCAACCCGACGATCCGCCCGCCTACGTTCCCGGCGAGGTTTTGGTAAAGTATGACTCCAAAGCCCGCATGGCCGCCTCCGTAGACTATTACGCCGAAAACTACAACATGTCCGAGCTCAAGCGGTTTGAAGCAGCCGGTGTTCAGCAGGTCAAGCTGCCCAAGGACATGGATGTGGACGAAGCGCTCGACATTTACCAGCGAGACCCTGATGTGGCGTATGCCGAGCCGAATTATTACCGGAGTTATACTTCCACCAAGCCCGATGATGACTTTTTCAGCCGGCAGTGGGCCCTGGATAATACCGGCCAGAGCGTGCAGGATACCACGGGCAAACCGGGTGCCGACATTGGGGCGGTAGAGGCATGGGAGATCAGCACGGGCAACAAGGATGTTGTGGTGGCCGTCATTGATTCCGGCATTGATTATCACCACCCCGATCTTTCGGACAACATCTGGAAAAATGAAGGTGAGATCCCCGATAACGGGATTGATGATGATGGAAACGGCTACGTCGATGATGTTCACGGCTGGAATTTTGGAGAACAAAACAATGATCCGGTCGATCCCTACGGCCATGGCACCACAGTGGCCAGCACCATCGCTGCCAGGGGCAACAACGCCATGGGGATAAGCGGAGTGGCCTGGTCTGCTCAGGTCATGCCCCTTAGAACCGGCGGCGCCAATGGCCTGACCACTTCAGCCATTATCGAAGCGGTGGAATATGCCGAGGCCATGGGGGCAGATGTTATCAATATGAGTTTTGGCGGAGAGGGACGCTCACAGGCGGAAAAAGACGCGATTGACAGCACTTCCGCGCTTGTTGTCTGTGCGGCGGGAAACAGCGGCAATGACAACGATGTAACCGCTACCTATCCCGGCAATTACGACTGTTCCAACATTATTTCGGTTGCCGCCACCAATCAGAACGACCAGCTGGCCTATTTTTCCAATTTCGGCAAAAACAGCGTCGACGTTGGGGCCCCGGGTGTCAATATTTACGGCGCCAAGGCCAACCAGGGCCGCAGCACACTGTGGTATGAAGATTTTGAAGGAAAAGACATATCCGATTGGCACTCGAGAGGCGAAAACAATACCTGGGCGCTGACCAGCGCGGAGACGCATAGTGGCGATTACAGCCTTACGGACAGCCCGGATGGGGATTACAAAAACAACACGGATACCACGATTATGGCCCCGCCGATTGACCTGTCCTCCCAGGAGGGAGCGGAACTGGAATTCCGGCTTCGGGGCATTTCAGAGGGCAGTACAAATGGATTGATCGACGTTTTGACCCCCTTTGCCACCCTGGATACGGAAAATATTGCCTCGAACTGGCAAATGGTGCAGGTGTCGGGCAGTACCCAGAAAGAATGGGTTCCCATGCGGGTGGATTTGAGCAAATTTGACGGCCAGGAAGCGGTACACATCGGATTTCAGTTCAAAACCGACAACAGCGTGGTTTTTGACGGCTGGTACATCGATGACGTGGCCATAACGGTCGATTCCCCGGCCTATAGCGGCGGGCCGGATGATTACAAATACGACAGGGGTACGTCCTTTGCCGCGCCGGTGGTTGCCGGTATCGCCGCCCTGATCAAATCCGTGCATCCCGAATTAAGCAGTGCGGAAATCAAGGCGAAAATCAAAAGCTCGGTGGATGAGCTCCCGGACCTGAAAGACAAACTCGCCACCGGCGGCCGGGTCAATGCCGCCAAGTCCCTGGCCGGGTTTTCAGACGGTGACTCCGACGCCACCAGCGTTGAAGATGAAGACAGCGAAGGCGGCGGTGGCGGTGGCGGCGGCGGCTGCTTTATCGGTACCGTCTTTACCGGCGGCAATCGGTAAATTTTTCCTTCCTGTCGCGTTTTACAACGGCGCACCCCCTGACAATTGTTTTTTTCCGCATACCTCCTTGAAGGGTTTTGCCAGGGCCCTTTAAGGAGGTATTTTTTTATGTGGGTGCAATCGGCCTTTGCAGCGTTTTACCGTTTCTTCTTCCGTCTCTTTGTCCCTCCGTCCCTGTCCCTTTGTCCCTGTCATTCCGTCTTTTCCGGCCCGGCTGCGGTCGTTTGTTTGTTTGAATCAAAAGGGAAATATTGTTACCATAGCAAACCGGAAGCTTTCCCAAAGAAACCAAAGGAAAAAGCACAACTGTAATACCGTACCCAACAGGTTTTTTTCCGGCAAACCATGACAGCAAACAGCAAACGCAAAATCAGCATCAATCGGCTTATCCGGTTTTTCAAGTCGTTTAAGACAAATCCGGCGCAAAACGCAAAACCCGATTATTCGGCCTGGGACCAGACCGAAGCTGAATATCAGCGGCAACAAGCCGAATGGCTCAAGCGGGTCCGGGAAAAAAAGACCGGAACCGATACCGACAGCCGGGGCTGAAGCGGCGGTACAAAAAGGAAATCGTCTTGGAAGACCATGTGGATATCACAACCGGCGGCCCCGGTGAAGCCGAGCGGGAAATCCGGCGGGTGACGTGGTGGGGATTTTTTGGCAATATCGCACTGTCGGTTTTTAAAATCATTGCCGGCATTTTCGGTCACAGTCAGTCCCTTGTGGCCGACGGCATCCACAGTGTCACGGACACGGTGACCGACCTTGCCGTCATTGTCGGTTCCTACATCTGGTCCAAGCCAGCCGACCAGTCCCATCCCTATGGGCATAAACGGCTGGAGACCACCGTGTCGATATTTATCGGGGTGTTTCTGTTTGCCGCCGGCATCGGTATCGGGTGGAAGTCGTTGGCAAGTATTGATGACCGCCATATCCATCATCCGACAATGATTGCCCTGATAGCCGCCGTTGTTTCCATCTTTACCAAGGAAGGGCTGTTTCAGTGGACCCGGCTGGTGGGCAAGCGGGTAAACAGTGTGTCACTGACCGCCAATGCCTGGCATCATCGCATCGATGCCTTCAGCTCCATACCGGTAGTGGTGGCCGTCGCCGCTGCGATTGTCAATCCGGCATGGCATATCTTAGACCATGCGGCCGCCTTTTTGGTGGCCGGTTTGGTCTGTTATGCGGCCAGCCGGATTGTTTTGAGCGGGTTTAAGGAACTCGTGGACCAAGGTGCGCCCAGAGAAGTCTGTGAAGAAATCCGCGAGATCGCCATGACCAACCCGAAAGTGCGCCAGGTCCATGACATCCGGACCCGGTATACGGGCAACCGCCTGCATGTGGATCTGCATGTGGTCGTTGACAGCGGCTTGACCGTGTATGCGGCCCATCAGGTTGCAGGCGATTGCAAGGCCCGTATTCTGGAAAAGGGCCCCAACGTGGTGGACGTGGTGGTGCATATCGAACCCATGGAATCGGCCCGTTCCAATGTGCCATGCCGGTAAATGCCCGGGGCAGGAACAAATTCAGGACCCGTCAATTGCCCGGCGAATGGTTTTGGCCATTTCCTCGCGCCCGGTCGGCTTCATCAGAAAAGCGGAAAAGCCCATTTTTTCAGCAGTCTTCTGGCTGATCTGTTCACTGTAGCCGGTACAGAGAATGACGGGCAGGTCCGGGCGGATTTTCTGGATGCCTTCCATGAGTTCCACTCCGGTCATGTGGGGCATGGTAAAGTCGGTGACAACGAGGTCGAAATCCTCGGGCCGGGCCTGAAGGATTTCTAAGGCCTGCGGGCTTTGGGTCAGGGCCTCGACCCGGTAGCCCAGCCCCAGAAGCATCTGTTTGCCCAGTTCGGCAATGGGGCGTTCATCGTCTATAAAGAGGATCGATTCCGAGCCGGTGGGCACCTGGGCGGCGGCCACCGTTTCCATCCAGGCGGTGGAGGAGGCAATCGGCAGGTAAATAAAGAAGCTGGTTCCGTTTGCCGGATCGCTTTTTACATCGATGATGCCGCCGTGACTGTTGACAATGCCGTGGACCACGGAAAGGCCGAGGCCGGTGCCCTGGCCTTCGGGTTTGGTCGTAAAAAACGGATCGAAAATCTTTGCCATGTCCCCTTCGGCAATCCCCGGACCGGTATCGGAAACGGTGATTTTCACATTGGGGCCGCAACGGGCAGGCGGGTTGCGCCGGGCAAAATCGGCGTCGAGTTCGACTTCGGCGATGCGTACGGTCAGGGTGCCTTTTTGATGGCCCATGGCCTGGACGGCGTTGGTACACAAATTCATCATGATTTGATGGATCTGGGCGGGATCGCCGATGATCCGGCACTGGCAGCCCAGATCCTCATGGATTTCAATCGTGGCCGGCAGCGTGGAGCGCAGCAGTTTCAGGGTCTCCCTGATCAGGGTTCCGGCTTCCACGGCGATCATTTCCTGTTCCGTCTGGCGGCTGAATGTCAAAATCTGCTTTACCAGTTCCCGCGCCCGGTTGCCGGCATGATAGATCTGGTCTATGCTGTTTTTTATAAAATCCGTATCCTCGGGCTCCATTTGGGCCAGTTCGGCATAGCCGATAATCGAGGTTAAGATGTTGTTGAAATCATGGGCAATGCCGCCGGCCAGCGTGCCGATGGCCTCGAGTTTCTGGGATTGGCGCAGTTGGGCCTCTAAAACCCGGCGGTTTTTTTCCGCACGCTTTCGCTCGCGGATATCGCGGGTGGTGCCAATCAAGCCGCAAGGCCGGCCGGCTTCATCATAGAGGACCCGCCCGATGATTTCCACGGGCACGGCCTGGCCGTTTTTGTCCTGAATGGTGGTCTCGAAGGTCCTGCCGCCGGTTTGCACCGGTTCTACGAGTTCCTCCCGGACAATGGTGCTGACCCGTTCAAAGGTGTCGCTGTCCATATGATCGGGCAGCCGGGTGCCGATCCATTGTTCGGGTGAATAGCCGGTGAGTTGTTCGATGGCGGCATTGATATAGGTAAATTCGAGGTCCAGGTTCATGGTCCAGATGCAGTCAAGGGTGTTTTCCGCCAGCAGCCGGTAATTGGCTTCACTTTCCCGCAGGGCGTCTTCGGTCTGTTTTCGCGTCGTGATATCGGTGATAAATCCTTCGATCATCCGGGTGCCGTCTGTCCGGGTCCCCACGGCCCGGCCCTGTTCCCACACCCATTTTTCTCCGCCGTTTTTCGGATGCAGGCGGTATTCCACCTGAAATGGCGCATGCTGGCCAAGGGCCGCCTGCACCGTGTCCCACACCCTCTGCCGGTCGTCTTCATGGATCAGTTCGCCGTAGAGGTGATCATCGGCCACTAGTTCGCCCGGGGTGTAGCCGGTCAGTGCGATGCAGCCCTGGCTGATAAATACCATGGGCCAGCCGGGACGGTTTTCGCTCCGATAGGCCATGCCGGGCAGGCTGCCCATCAGGGCCTGCAGCATCTCCTCTTTTTCGGAAAGGGCTTTTTCGGAACGCTGCAGTGCCGCCTCGGCGGCTTTGCTTTCGGTGATATCGAGAAACGAGGCCACGCTTTGATCGGTGCCTTCGATCATATCCACCGTGACCAAAATGTGCCGGGTGTTTCCGAACCGGTCCACGGTGCGGGCCTCGTAGCGCTTTTCGGCCGCATCCGGGTCTTTCCGGCGGAGCCGGTGCTGTTCCAGCATCCAGTCCACATCGGAGGCTGCGATAAAATCGGTCCATTTGAATCGGTTTTCGATTTCAAGCTTGCTGTAGCCGGAAAGTTTTTCAAACTGCTTGTTGGCCAGCGAGACGGTGGTATCGTTTTCGATGATGATCATGGCCGTGCCCGTATTTTCAAAAATGCCGTGATATAAAAACTCCCTTTCCCGCAGTGTGTTTTCGGCCATTTTCTGCTGGGTGATGTCTTCGATGAAGCCTTCGAGAATGCCGTTTTTGGCAGTTTTTCTGAGAAACAGCCGCCCGGTGATAGTCGAGCCGTCTTTGCGCCGGTACTGGTTTTCATAAACATGCCATTTGCCGCAGGAGCGTGCATCGTTTACCACGGCCGTTCGCTGCCGGCCGTCGATATAAAGGGTATCGGCAATATTGGCGGCATTGACGGTTTCGATGAGTTCTTTGGGGGTGGCATACCCGAGCATCCAGGCCAAAGAGTGATTGACATCAAAAATTTGACCTTCCGCGGTGGAGCGGAATACCCCGACCGGGGCTTCACGGATCAGCTGGGCTGCATGGTGCTCCAGGCAGTTGTTGGCGTTTCCGGCGCCGTCGAGTTGCAACAGGGATTGTTCCAGTTCGGCCACCTGCTGGCGGGCGGCTTCGAGTTCGGTTTCGAGTTCGGTTCTTGTTTTGGTTTGGGTTTTTGGCATAAAAATTCCTGAAAATTCAAATGGATTGGAATTTGCTCCCTGGCCGGCCGGGTCAATTGATTTCCCCCGCCGACTGTTGCTAAAACCGCTCGATGAGTTTATCGATTAAAAATGAGCTCTCCCGGATGGCCTGCTCGGAAAACGGGCCGAACCAGTCGGCGATTTTGTTAAATTCCGCAATGAATCTCGATTTGTCCCCGTTTTTGACCATTTCGAGGTTTTGCTGTACGTTTTCAATATATTGCCGCAGCAGATCGATCCGCTGGCGGGAGGCGAATATGATCTCCGCATACAGTGCCGGATCCTGGGCAAACAGCCGGCCCACCATTCCCAGTTCCAGGCGGTAGATGGGGCTTGAAAATTCAAGGGTGCGCGCGATGGGCGTCTTTTTGCGCGCCAGAAACTGCCCGAAGGCAAAGGTGGCAAAATGGCGCAGCGATTGCACAATGGCCATGATTTCATCATGTTCGTCCGCCGAGGATGTCACAATCACGGCCCCCCAGGCCGTAAACTGGTCGAGCACCCACTGTGCGGCTGCATTGTCGCGCCCCGGCGTGGCCACGATGATCTGCTTGTCCAGAGACGAGGTGGTCGGACCGAACAGGGGATGCAACCCGATCACCGGCCCGCGGTGGGCCCGTTGCATGGCCTCCAGCGGCGCTTTCTTGATGCTCGTCAAGTCGGCGAGCACGGCTTCGGCCGGCAGGTAAGGGGCGAGGGCATCGATGGTTTCGACGGTTTTTTCAATGGGCACCGAGACAACGGCCAGCTCCACGCCGGCACAGAGCGACTCCACCTGCGGCCAGTCGTCTCTGCCCAGCAGGCGGACATAATAGCCGGCCGCCCGATAACATTCGGCAAAATACTGCCCCATTTCCCCGTATCCGCCGACAATCAAAACGGTGGCACCGGGCTTGACCGCTTTTTTGGCCATGCGATCGCTTTGCTCGATGCGGGACCTGCGCATGATAATCCGGTAGAGTTCCTCGACGAAATCCGGGTCCAGTTCGGATCGACGGGCCTGTTGCCGCCTGGAAGAAATCAGGTCTTCTTCCCGGGCCGGGTGGTAGACCGGCAGGTGATGACGCTTTTTGATGTCCACGATCCGTGTCACCTGCGCCTGGCGTTCGGAAAGCAAATCCACGATTTGTTGGTCGATTTCATCGATTTTGCGGCGAAGGGCTTCGAGCTGGTCCGGGTCGGTATGGTCTTTTTGGCTCATTCGATTTGGCTGTCCTCGGGGTCAAGTCATTGCCGGTTTTTGAGCGAAACCCTGTTTTGACCTTGTGAAGTTTGAAAACGGGGCATTGCCTCTTTTCTTCTTAAATAAGCCGGATGGCCGGTTTCTGTCAACCGTCTTGCCGTGTGCAAAAACTTTGCACCTGAAAGGAAAATGGCGTATAAAGCACTTGACATCTTTAGAAAACCGAAATGGAGTGTTTCGGATAACCCGTGTGCGGGGACTGTATGATATGAAACAGAAAATCATTTTTTCGCTGCTTGTCGGGGTGATATTGTCTGCCATCGGATTTTATTTCGCCCTCCGCAATGTCTCCTTTGCCAACCTGCTGGCCTACATGCAGTCAATGAATTACCTGTGGCTGATTCCGGCCGCGGCGATCGGGCTTTTTACCTTCGTGTTGCGGGCGATGCGCTGGCAGGTGATTTTGAGTTCCTCGGTGCGTTTGTCCTTTGCATCGGCGTTTCATCCGCTGATGATCGGCTTTATGATCAACACGGTCCTGCCCCTCCGGGTGGGGGAGCTGGCCCGTCCCGCCATTATCAAAAAGCAAAACAATGTGGATTTTTCCCTCGGCATCACCACGGTGGGCACAGAACGGATTTTGGATGCCATCACCCTGATTGTGCTGTTTGCCTGGATGCTGGCCACCGTGCATATCGACCCGGACTTGACCATCGAATTCCGCAACCACGAGTTAAACCGGCAGACGCTCGAAAATGTGGCCGCCGGCCTGATCCGTCTTTCCATCGCCGTGGTGGCCGGTGTTATTGCCATCAGCATCCCCGCCGTCCAGCGCCGGGTCAGACAGGTCATTTTCAAGCTGCCGGCGCTGCTGGTGTTTGCCGGAGACGATTTCAAGCAGAAGGTGAAAGCCAAATGCTGCCTGCCCCTGGCCGGGGTGGTCGACAATATCGCCGCGGGCACGTCCATGATCAAGTCGCCGGGCAAGCTCGTCCTCTGCCTGGTGTATTCGCTTTTGATCTGGCTGCTGCAGGCCTTTGCCCTCTATCTGGTCACCTTTGGCAGCCCGGGCATTTCCTTGACCTTTACCCAGATGACCACGGTGTTTATCATTATCTGCTTTTCGATCATGCTGCCGTCCGTGCCCGGTTTCTGGGGGCTCTGGGAAGCCGGCGGCAAATTCGGCCTCGCGCTTTTCGGTGTGGCGGCCGACAAGGCGGTGGGCTTTTCCCTGGCCACCCACGTGGTGCTCATGATTCCGGTATTGGTTTTTGGCTTTGTATCAGCGGGCATTACGGGGGTCAACATCATACAGGTCAGTTACCGGCAAAACCCGCAGGCGATCGGATCGTAATGATGACGGCCCTTTTGCGCCTCAGGCCGTCAGCTTTTCCGCTTCATTGTCCGGCATGGGGTGGTTAAACAGAAATCCCTGGCCGAATTCACAATTCATCTCCCGCAAGGCGCCGGCTTCCTCGCCGGTTTCAATGCCTTCGGCCACCACCGCCATGCCCAGCCGATGGGCCAGGTCGATGGTGCTGTTGACAATTTCACGGTTGCGCGGAAACCGATGCAAATTGTGGACAAAGGATTTGTCGATTTTCAGGGTGTCGAAGGGGAAGCGGTGCAAATAGCTCAATGAGCAGTAGCCTTTTCCGAAATCGTCGAGGGCGGTTTTGACATTGATCTGTTGCACGGCGTTTAAAATGGTTTCCATTTGGTCCGGGTTTTCGATCAAGCCGGATTCGGTGACCTCCAGGTGGATGTTTTGCCCGTCTGTGGCGTTTGCCGCCAGGCCTTTCTGGAGATGGGCAATAAAATCCGGATCGGTTAATTGATGAATGGAAATATTGATGCTGACCGGCAGCCGATGATTGTTGCCGCCGTTGTGTTTCTGCCAGCGGGCCGCCTGCCGGCAGGCTTCTTCGACAACCCATTGCCCGAGCGGGATAATGAGCCGGGTTTCTTCCGCCAGGGGGATAAATTCATCCGGCAGGATCATGCCTTTTTCCGGATGCAGCCATCTCAGCAGGGCTTCATAGCCGACAATGGCCGAGGATTGCAGATCGACGATGGGCTGGTAATACAGCCGGAACTGGTTTTCAGCCATGGCCCGGCGAAGCTCGGGTTCCATCCGCAGTCGTTTGAGGGCGTCCTTGTGCATGGCGTCGTCAAATATTTTAAATCCGCCGGAGCTGGCGACTTTTCCCGCCGCCAGGCTGGCATCCCGCATCATGGCTTCCGCCTCGGTGTAAAGACCTGTCGCGTAGACGACGCCGACCCGGATTTTGCTGCTGATATCATTGCCACGAAGCGTCATCGGCCGGCAAAGTGTTTCGTATACCCGGAGGGCCGTTTTGTTGCCGTTGGCGTCGCTTTGGAGATCAAACAGCAAAACCGCGAAGACGTGGTCACTGATACGCGCCATTTCCGCATTGGCAGGCAGTATCGCCGACAATTGTTCGGCGCGGGCCAGAATGTAATCCTCCGCGGCCTTCTGGTCTAAGCTCTCGGCAATCGTGTCATAGGTGTCGAGCCGAATGTGGAAGACGGCAAAAAGCGAGTGGCTGGAGCGGCTGCGCTGGAGCTCTTCGTTTAACCGATCCACGAAAAAACGGCGGTTGGGCAGGCCGGTGGTCAAATCATACATCCGGAGATATTCTTTTTCGATATCCCGGAGCCGTTTTTTTTCCAGGCTTGCCTTCACCCGGGCCTTGAGCATGACCGGGTTAAAGGGTTTGGGCAGGTAGTCTTCGGCACCGAGTTCAATGGCCCGGACGGTTTCGTCCGTATTGTCGACAACCGTGATCATGATTACCGGTATAGGGGCCAGAAGCGGATCGGATTTAATGATTTTCAATACATCGATGCCGTTGATTTCCGGCATCATGAAATCAAGCAAAACCAGGTCAACCGGAATTTTGTGGAGCCGCTCCAACGCCTCTTTTCCGTTTTCGACCTCGTAGACGTTTGCAAAGCCCTGCTTTTCAAGCAGTTTGACCAGAGCATAGCGCGAGCTTGTGAGGTCGTCGACAACAAGTATATTGGCGTCTTTGATCATCTCGTAAACCAGAACATATATTTTTCTCGTTTTTTTACTTCATACTTACATACCCATGAGGCATTTTCAAGCCGTTTGTTATTTTTATTTTGTACGAAGAATGTTGCAGAAACCGGCAAACCGTATATTATCTGCCGGAATTCCGGGGGGTAAAGAGAAAGGTTTCATTCGAGGAAATTGCGGGATGTCGGTCGGATAAAACCACCCTACATTCCCATGAACTTGGCGGCAATGCCTTTCATGATTTCGTTGGTGCCGGCGAAAATCGGCATCACGCGCACATCGCGGAATCCGCGCACCACCGGGCAGCTTTCGGAAAACCCGTAATCGCCGAAAAAATCCAGGCATCTCTGGGACAGGCGTTTGGCCAGGTCCGTGGCCCAGTACTTGGCCATGGAGGTTTCCACGACGATCTGCTCGCCGGCGCTGTGCTCGGCAATCAACTTGTCCAGAAACGTCCGGCCGATTTTGACTTCGGTGGTCATTTCCACGATGGCAAACTGGATGGCCTGTTGTTTGGACAGCGGCTTGCCGGCCGCGTCCTTTGTGGTCTGGCAGAAATTCCGGGTGTATTCCACCATCAGCTCGGCGGCGGCCTGGCCGCCGATGGCGGTCATCAGCCGTTCCTGCTGCAACTTTTCCATCAGCATGTGAAACCCGGCGCCTTTTTCGCCCAGGCGGTTTTGCGCGGGGATGCGGCAGTTGGTGAAAAACAGCTCGGCGGTATCCTGGCTGTGAAAACCCATTTTTTCCAGGTGCCGGCCCCGCTTGAATCCGGGCGCATCCCCGTCGACCAGGTAAAGGGAGACGGCCTCATAGGGGTTGTCGACGGCCGGGTCCTTGGCGGCCACGATGACGACGTCGGCATTGATGCCGTTGGAGATAAAGGTCTTGGCGCCGTTGATGACGATTTCATCGGCTTTTTCCTCGGCCGTGGCCGCCATGCCGGCCAGGTCGCTGCCCGCGTCGGGTTCGGTCATGGCCACGGCGGTGATAATATCGCCGAACACGCAGCCCGGCAGGTATTTTTGCTTCTGGGCCTCGTTGCCAAAGGACTGGATGTAGGGCACGACCACGTCGCTGTGGAGCATGGTCGCCAGGCCCGTGTGGTTGGTGCGCGACATTTCTTCTGCCGCGATCACGGAATACAAAAAGTCGCCGCCCGGACCGCCGTAGGCTTGCGGCACCGAGGTGCAGAGAAACCCGGCGCGCCCCAGTTTCTGCCAGGCCCATTTCGGGGTGATGTGATCGGCTTCCCATTGTTCGACATACGGGGTGATTTCCGCGGCGAGAAAGTCGCGCATCCGCTTGCGGAAATCATGGTGGGCCTCGGTGTAGTGCAGTATTTCCATGGTGGCTCTTGGATTTTTTTATTTGATTTTGCCGACGGCCTGCTCGGCAATCGTATCCCTGAGCACCCCCGGCGCTCCCATCAGCAGTTCAATGGTTTTGGCGTCGCGGTAGAAATGCTCGATTTCATATTCGGCCATGTAGCCGTAGCCGCCGAGCAGTTGCACGGCTTCATCCGTAACGGTCAACGCCGTGCGGGCGGCGGTGAGTTTGGCGGCAGCCGCGTGCCGGGCGTCGCATTTTTTCTGGTCAAACAGCCATGCCGTGCGATAGACCAGCCAGCGGGCAGATTCGATGCCGGCGGCCATTTCGGCGAGCTTGTGACCAATAACCTGGAACCGGGCCAGTTTTTTGCCGAATTGTTCCCGCTGTTTGACATACGCCAGCGCCCGTTCGTAGGCGCCCTGCGCCGTGCCCAATGCCATGGCCGCCAACTGGATACGGGCTTCGTTTATAAACAGCAGGCTTTGTCCGTAGCCGCCCCCGTTTTGGGAAAGGACCCGGTTTTCCGGAACCCGGACCGCATCAAAGGCGACATGGGCAAACGGCGTTATACCGGCCCCCAGGGTAGGGCCGGCATCGGAGGCCGAGATGCCCGGGCGGTCGCCGTCGACAACGATCAGGGAAAGTCCCTTTTCGGCCGGGGTCTCGGCGGAGCCGGTTCGGCATAGCACAACGAAAAATCCGGCGGCCCGGCCGTTGGGCACGTAGGATTTTTTGCCGTTGATGGTCCACTGTCCGTTTTCCGCGACAGCCGCGGTTTCAATGGCGGCCAAGTCCCAGCCGGCGCCGGGTTCGGAAAAGGCCCCGGCGGATCGGATTTGACCGTTTGTCACCGGCGAAATGTATTTTTCCGCCAATGCGCTGTCTCCGAAACGGAAGATGCATTCGCTGGCAAAACCGGCATAGATAAGGGCCAGGCCAAGCGTGGAATCCTTGTTGCAGAAGGCTTCGGCCACCAGCACGTTTTCCATCATCCCCATTCCCCCGCCGTCGCAGGATTCCGGGAAATGAATGCCGATAAATCCGAGCTTGGCGGCTTTTTCAAATATATCTTCCGGGAACTGGCGGTTTTTGGATAACGTGTTGATCCGTTCCTTGTCGAATTTGCCCTTTGCAAATTCGCGGGCGGCTTTTTGAATCCCCTTCTGGGCCTTGGTCAGTGCAAATTCCATGGGTACTGCTCCCTGTTTTTTCCGGGGCGCACGGAGTGGCGGCCAAATAAATGCTTCCATCAAATGATGGAACAAGTTAAAAGGCGCTTGCGGAATTGTCAAGTATAATTTGTAGGGGACTACGGGACTGAGGGACTGAGGGACTGAGGGACTAAGGGGCTGAGGGACTAAGGGACTGAGGGACTAAGGGACTGAGGGACTAAGGGGCTGAGGCACTAAGGCGCTGAGGGGCTGAGAAAGTCCGGTTGGGATGGGGGCTGCCGGGGTTAACCGGCAGTGTTGTTTTTTGGACTGTCGTCAACCAGCAAGGCCCGGGCCTCGAAGCCGGCGAGCAGGTCGCGCATCTGTCGGGAAATTTCATAGTATTTCCGGCTCAAATCCGTCCGGAAGTCGCCGTTTAATTTGTTAATCATGTGCTGCATCTGTTTTAGATACTTGATCCGCGTTTTCCACAGCTTGTTGAGATAGACGAGGCTGGGGCGGGAGTTGTTGAGCATTGCGGCGCTGTATTGGTTGATCAGCTCGTTGAACTGCTGGTACTTTTTGTCGAACTGGAAGGCGATCTTTTCCTTTTTCAGGGTCTGCTGCGTGATAATGTGGAAATGATGCCCGTGGATGGAAAAGGTCACCGCCATGGCAAAAAGGTCGCTGTTTTTCAACAGGTTGCGCGTCAGGAACTTGATGTACTGCAGTCCATAGGGGGTAAACGGTTGTCTGAACAGGGATTTTAAAAAGATTTTCAGTTCCCCTGCCCGGACTTTGCGTTGGAAGTAATTGCGATAGGCGATGGTGTCTAAAAACTGGGTACACCGTGCAAAATAGTTTTTCATCCGGTAGTCATAGATATGGGCAAGGATTTTTTTGTAGCCTTCCCGGAGCGTGTCCGGATCCATGACGGTTTGGAAATTGGTGGTCATGCTGTGGGTGTTGTTGCCCAAAGAAGCCGACAACATCCGGCCTTCGGATGTGAGCCGCTCGTAGAGCCGGGTGCCGGGCAGGGCGTTTAACAGCCCGATCATGGCCTTGGGAAGGGCGTTTTTCTGGATGAAATCGATCTGGCGGTCGAAAATATCGGATTTGTCAGTGTCGAAACCCAGGATAAATCCGGCCAGAACCTCAATGCCGTGGGTCTGGATGGTCTGGATCGCCGTCCCCATGTCGGATTTGAGATTCTGGGTCTTGCCGGTTTCGGCCAGCCCTTCCGGGTCCGGGGTTTCAATGCCGATAAAGACTTCGTTAAATCCGGCTTTCCGCATGCCGCTTAACAACTCGGTATCATCGGCCATGTTGATGCTGGCTTCGGTGAAGAAATGAAACGGGCGGCCGTGTTCGGCCTGCCAGGCTTCCATGGCCGGCAGCAGTTCGGCCTTCACCCGGCGCTTGTTGCCGATGAAGTTGTCATCCACCACGAACACGGCGCCTTCCCAGCCGAGGTCGTACAGGGCGTCGAGTTCGGCAATCAGGCTTTCTGCGGCCTTCAGCCGCGGCTTGTTGCCGTAGACGGTCCATATATCGCAGAATTCACAGTGAAACGGGCACCCCCTGGAATACTGGACCATCATCGAGCCGTACGCCGACATTTCCAGCAGGTCAAACCGCGGCGTCGGCAGCCGGGAGATATCCGGGTGGGCCGGCATGTCGTAGAGCCGCCCGGCCGTGTCATTTTCCAGATCGTTTAAAAAATCGCAAAGCGTTTCGTCGACCTCGCCCCTGAGCAGATGATCCACCCCTTCGATCTGTTCATAATTGTTGGTCACATAGGGGCCGCCGGCCACGATGGTTTTGTTGAAATCCCGGCAGCGGCGGACAATATCTTCCATGGATTCTTTCTGGACGATCATGGCCGAGACAAACACCGCATCCGCCCAGGAGATGGCCTCATCGGTCAAAGGCTCGATGTTGAGATCCACCAGTTTCAATTGGTACGATTCGGGAAACAGCGCCGCAATGGTCACCAGGCCCAGCGGGGGCATGGCGCTTTTTTTATTGATGAAGTTTAAGGCGTGACTGTAACTCCAGAAGGTATTGCCCGGAACGATGGGATATACCAAGAGTATGTTTTGGTAATGTGACATTTTGAATACCTTTTATTTCTTTATGGTACCGGTTGGTTATTACATTAAATAATAATTCATATAAGCGATATTCGCAATCATCGATTGGACAAATATTGCTGCCCGGACTGTCGTCATTGCCGCAAAACCCCGTATGCAAGGTGTTTAGAAAAAAATCGGGAGGAAAAAAAGCGTTGTTTCCGTTTTTGGGCGAATTATGTTTACTGTATTGGCATAATTTAAGAGATATCGAAAGGTTGCCGATAAATAAAAAGGGATTATGTCAGCGACATTTTCCATGCCGAGATCATTTCCCGGTCGGCATCGAGGCTGCGTCCCCGGGTGGTCAGGTAGTTGCCGGTCATAATCCCGTTGGCCCCGGCGAAAAAGATCCAGGACTGGAAATCTTTCAGGGTTACGTCCCGGCCGCCGCAGAGGACGATATCCCGGTCGGGCAAAAGGTAGCGGTATAAGGCAATGGTTTTGAGCGCTTCCATGGGGGTCAGCCGGGGGCGGTCGGAAAAGGGGGTGCCGGCAATCGGGTTGATGAAATTGAGGGGGATTTTCGATACCCCGATTTCGCGCAGGGTCAAAGCCATTTCGATCCGCTGCGCCCAGGTCTCGCCGAGGCCGAAGATGCCGCCGGCGCATACGGTGAGCCCGGCCTGGCGCGCGGTCCGGATCGATTCGATATCCTCTGCGTATTCGTGGGTGGTGCAGACCGCATGAAAATGGCTTTCCGCGGTTTCCAGGTTGTGGTGGTAATGGGTTATGCCGCTTTGCGTCAGCTTTTCGGCCTGTCCGGCGTCGATCATGCCGATGGAGCAGCATACGGTCAAGTCGGTGCGGGCCGTGATCGCGGATGCGGTTTCACAAATGGTGTCGATTTCCGCATCGGTTAACCGGTAGCCGCTGGTGACCATGGAAAAATTGGTAATCCCTGCGTCATCGCTTTTCATGGCGCAATCGATCATCTCCTGTTTGGAAAGCAGGGGATAGGCGGTGATCCGGGTGTCATGACGGGCGGACTGGGCGCAGAAGGCGCAGTCCTGGGAGCATCGGCCGGACTTGGCGTTTAAAATGGTGCAGGTGAAAATGTCGTCGCCGACAAATTTACTGCGGATCTTTCCGGCGCCGAAGAGCAAGTCGACAATGGCGGTATCGGGAATATCGGCCAATTGGCGGGCCGTAGCCGCGTCCGGGTAGAAATGGGGGGCAGACAAAATCCGCTCCGTTATACCGGCTGTCAGTGGGTTGATCATGGCTTTGGTCACGCGGTTTTTGCAGTAAAAAAGAGTTTAGTTATCCGGAAAACTCCAGTTGTTTGGTCATTTCAAGCAATAAGGATTTGGGAAGGTCTGTGGATACGCAAAAAAAGACGTTGCCTCGTCTGTCATGCCTGCGAAGGCAGGCATCCAGTTCTCCAGACGTACAGAAAATCCCTGGATGCCTGCCTTCGCAGGCATGACGACCGGAACGAACTGCTTTTTTTTTGGGTTTGGGTCTATGGATGCCCAAATTTACTGCGCAAAAACCATAACTGGAATATTTCGGATAACCATAAAAAAGAGTTTAACCATTTACAAACTTCAGCATAGCAGAAAAAGCGCCCGGAGGCCATGGCCGAAATGCAGAGTATCGGCCGTTGCAATCCGCCATGGCTGATGGCGGTGATGCACCATTGACTTTTGATGCTGCTTTGCCACATTATGGTACCTGAATTGAGCGATTTTTAAGTTTGCCGCTAAAAAATCTGAAACGTTCAATTCAGGTGGTATGGAAATGAAACGGCCCCAGCGTTTCATCGGGGAGGCACATGATAAAAAAGAACTCAAAAGAAATCCGACCGGTTGCAATTTCGACCCTCGTCGGTGCCGGTTTGCTCGTCATGATCACGGGGCTGGGCCTTCTGGGCACCGGCTGTGTGGCCGATCTGGAACGATATGCGATTCCGGCGATCCTGGGCGGCATTTTCGGCGGCCTTGTCGGCGAGGTCCTTCGCCGGGGGCGTCGGCGTGAAACGCTTCTGAAACGCCAGCTCAATGACCGCCACAGCGAATTAAAGGTCGAAATTGAATCCCTCCAGGGCATCCGGCGCCGGCTGACCCGGAAAACCGATATGCTCAACGCCGTCAACCAGGTGTTGCAGAAGGCCTACAGTCAGGACACGGAAAAGGAAGGGGCCCGAAAGTGCCTCGAAATCGCCCGGAGCCTTACCAACAGCGAAATGGGCTGGATCGGCGAGGTCAATGAAAACGGCCGCCTGGATACCATCGCAATGAGTGTTCCGGAAGAAAAGGATTTCCAGACCATCCAATCCGACCGCGCCAGCTTTGATAGCGACGGGTTGATTCGAAATCTGGAAATCCGCGGCCTGTGGGATCGGGTGATTTGCGGCGGAAACCCCCTGATTGCCAACGATCCGGCCAATCATCCGGACAGAAGCGGTGTGCCCGAGGGGCATCCGGAAATCCGGGCCTTTATGGGGGTGCCGCTCTGGTATTCGAACCGGGTGATCGGGATGTTTGCATTGGCCAACAAGGCAGATGGGTATCAAAAGGCCGATCAGGAGGACATGGTTGCGCTTTCCTCTGCGTTTGCCGAAACGCTGCAGCAAAAGCGAATGGAAGCCGAGTTAAAGGAAAAATCCGAAAAACTCGAAAATCATGTGGCGGAATTGCAGCGTGCCAACCAGCGTATCGTCGATCAGCAGCAGGCCCTGGTGGAAGAAGAGCGGTTGAAAGTCATGCTGGAAATGGCCGGCGCCAGTGTCAACGAATTGCAGCAGCCATTGACTGATCTGATGGAAAACATCCGCTTGATGGAAAGCAAAAACCGCGACCCGGAAAAAGTCGACGCATACCTGGCCGAGATCGCAAAACACGGCCGCCGGATCGGCAAGATCGTCAAACGGATGCAGCGGCTGCACAGCGGCAACAAAGCGGAAGGCAACGGCGATGAAAACCGGCAGGGCGGGGAAAAGCCCTTGCGCGTGCTTTCCGTTGAAGACTCGGATTTTGACTTTAAAATCCTTTCGCGGTTTCTGCAAAAGGATGTAAATCCGTATCAGATCGAGCGGGCGCAAACCATCCAGGCAGCATTTGGATATATCGAACGCGGTCATTTTGACCTGATCCTGCTCGATTACCGCCTGCCGGACGGCACCGGGCTGGATTTTTTAAACCGGATGCACCTGTCCGGCTTGGAATTGCCGGTGGTCGTCATCACCGCCCGCGGCGATGAATTCGTGGCCACGGAAGTGTTCCGGGCCGGGGCCTATGATTATTTGCCCAAGGAAAAGCTCAGCCGGCAGAAACTCGTGGCGGTTATTGCCAATGCCCGGGAAAAGTTTTTAATGTCCAATGAAACCCGCACGGCCATGAAAAAAATGGCGGAGTTGACCATCAAGGATGAATTGACGGGTCTTTATAACCGACGATACTGCATGGATTCCTTGCACCGGGAGCTTTCCCTTGCCCGTCGCTACGACCGTCTGCTGTCGGTGTGCATGTTCGACATCGATCATTTCAAGCAAGTCAACGATGAATACGGACACCTGTGCGGCGACACGGTGCTGCGCCAATTCGGCCGGATACTGGAAGACGGCCTCCGGCAAAGCGATATCCCCTGCCGGTTCGGCGGCGAAGAGTTTGTGGTGGTGTTGCCCGAAACCCCCGCGAATTCCGCATTGGTGTTTTCGGAAAGAATCCGAAATGCCCTGGCCGACCATTCGTTTCACTGTGAAAATCAGAGCTTCCGGACCACGGTCAGCGGGGGGATTGCCGAGTACCAGAAGGGTGAACGGCAGATGCCGGAGGATTTGATCGCCGTGGCCGACCGCGCCCTTTATGCTGCCAAAGACCAGGGCCGCAACCGGATTATGGTTTCCCGGACCGAAGAAGCCCTGTCGGCGGCAGCCGGATTACGGGAGTCCGAATGATAAGAAAGCCAAGTTTTTCCAAGGCGCTTCCATGATTCGGCCGTATAAGGAAAGAGGATATGCCGATTTGGATTTTCGCCTTTTTTGTGGTCGCCGGCAGCCTGTTTGCCGTCAAGATGTTTTATGTGGCCGCCACTGCCTGGGCCCTGCCGAAAACCATGGGGGCGCTCTACGTGTCGACTTCGCGGGCGCGGATTGCAGCCATTTTAGACATCCTGGCCCCGGGGCCGGGGCAGCGCTTTGTCGATCTGGGCTGCGGCGACGGCCGGGTTTTGCGCATGGCCCGGAAGTGCTACGGCGTGCAGGCGGTGGGATACGAATTAAATCTTCTGGCATGTTTGAAGGCCCGGGTGATGAGCGCGGGACAGGGCGTTGCCATCCGCCGCTGTAATTTCTGGCAGGCACCGCTCGGCGAGGCGGATGTGATTTTCTGCTACCTGTTTCCGGATGTAATGCCGCAGCTTTCGGAAAAAATAAAAGGCGAAGCCCGGCCCGGCACCCTTGTCGTGTCTTGTAATTTTCCACTGCCGGATTTTTCCCCCGAACGGGTCTTTCGGCCGCCGGGCAGTCGGCATGGCGATCCGGTTTATATATACCGGGTAAGGAAGAGGGAGTCCCTATGCGCGTTTTGATGGTTTCGGCCAATACGGAGCAGCTCAACATGCCGGTTTTGCCGGTGGGCATGGCCTGTGTTGCCGCGGCGATCGAACATGCCGGCCACGAAATCCGGGTTGTCAACCTGATGCGGCCCGAGCATGTCGAAAAATCGCTTGCACCCGCCATTGCGGAGTTTGCCCCGGATGTGATCGGCATATCGGTGCGAAACATCGATGATCAGAATATGCAGGCGCCCAACTTTCTGCTGTCGCAGGTCAAGCCGGTGATCGCCGAATGCCGCAGTCTCGCAGACGCCCCGATCGTGCTGGGCGGGCCGGGCTACAGCATATTTCCCGAATCGGCCCTGGCCTACCTGGGAGCCGACTACGGCATCCAGGGCGAAGGGGAATGGGCGATGATCGAGTTGCTGGCGCGGCTGGAAAAAAACGCTTCTCTGGCGGGCTTAAACGGACTCTGGATACCGGGTACGGGCCTGATGGCCCCGCCGTTTCGCAACCGGGACCTTGACGCCTACCCGATGCCCCTGCCCGGCCGGCACCTGGACCTTCCCCCGGATGTTGACTCCCGGGAGCTGATGGTGCCGTTTCAAACCCGGCGGGGCTGCCCCATGAACTGCAGCTATTGTTCCACCCCGGCTATCGAGGGCCGGCACATGAGAAGGCATGCCCCCGAAACGGCCGCAGACAACCTGAAGCGGTTTGTGGAAGCCGGGTATAAGCGGTTTTTCTTCGTGGACAACACGTTTAACCTGCCGCCGTCCTATGCCAAAACCCTCTGCGACCAAATCGTTGCGGCCGGCCTTGATATCGCCTGGCAGGGCATTGTCTATCCCACCCGCATCGATGAAGCGCTGGTCGAAAAAATGGCACAGTCCGGATGCCGGGGGGCGAGCGTGGGGTTTGAAAGCGCCAGTGATTGCGTGCTTTCGGCCATGAACAAAAAATACGGCAAAGACGAGATCCGCCGCTTATCGGAAATGCTGTACCGGCACGGCATTGATCGCATGGGGTTTTTGTTGCTGGGCGGACCCGGCGAAACCCGGGAAACCGTTCTGGAAAGCATTGCTTTTGCCGAAAGGCTCGAACTCGAATCCGTTAAGCTCACCGCCGGCATCCGGATCTATCCGTCCACGCCGCTGGCTGAAACCGCCCGGCAAAAGGGGGTTGTCGACCCCGGGGCCAGTCTTCTCGAACCCGCGTTTTACGTCGAACCCGGCCTGGAGGGCTGGCTCCAGGGCACCATCGCGGACGCCATTGCCCGAAATCCCGGTTGGATGACGTAGCGAGTGTTTGCTTCAAGGCGTCGGCCGCCATCTGTAAAACCCGTTACTCTCCTTGTTGACGGGCTTTTCGAAATACAGACGTAAACCGCATCACCTCTTTTCCGTCCGCATTACAGACCGTGGCCGATCCCTTCAGGTTTCGCCCTTCCTGTTCCACCACCCGGGCTTTAGCCGTGATGGTGCCGCATAGGACGGGACGCAGGAATTCGTTTTGCATATGGGTGGTGGCAAAACGGGTTCCCGGCGGCAGCAAACTCTTAATCGCCATGCCCACTGCCGTGTCTGCCAGGCTCACCACGGCCCCGCCGTGCATCAGGCCCGCTCCCTGGGCGTATTCGAAACAAAACGGCATGCTCAAAAGCGCCCGGCCGTCGGCGGCTTCATGGATGGTCATGTTCAACAGTCGTTCAAACGGGGAGCAGTCGATCCACTGATCCAGCTCCACATGGTGGGGGCCGGTGTTTTGTCCGCAATCGATGATTTTTGTATAATCCGTCAACTGGTTTCTCCTTGCTTTTGGGTCCAATCATCATTTTTCTATATTCCATATCACAGCTGCCGCCATAACGGCCACCCGCAATGCGGTTTGTCGTTGCCATCTGTTGAAAAACATGAGATATTAAATATTTATAGCACTAAATAGTAGGGAAAGCGGGAGAGCCAATGCGAGTGATGACCTTTAACCTGCGGTTTGAAAACGATCGGGACGGAGACAACGCCTGGCAAAACCGCCGGGACCAGGTGGTGGATGTTGTCAAAACCTACCGGCCGGATATCCTCGGCACCCAGGAGGGCAAGTGGAACCAGTTGATGTATTTACAGGAAAGCCTGCCGGATTACCGGGCCCATCTGCCGGACCGGGCGCCGGACCCGGTGGTCCAGAGCCCGACGTTGTTTGTTAAAGCAGACCGTCTGGATATCACCGGAGGCGGGGATTTCTGGCTGTCGACCACGCCGGACGTCCACCTGAGCAAGGACTGGGACAGCGCGTTTCCGCGGATGCTAAGCTATGCAAAGCTTTGGGACAAAAAGCGCGAAAAGACGTTTTACGCCGGGGTGACCCACCTGGATCACATGGGCGCCGAGGCCCGGTACAACCAGGCCAAAATCGCCGCCGACTGGGCCAATGGACTGGATCTGCCGGTGATGCTCATGGGCGATTTCAACGACACGCCGGATTCCGGGGTCCACCGGGTGCTGACCCGGCCGGAAACGGCATTGTCCGACACCTGGGCGGCACTGGAAAAAACCGAAGGGCCGGACAGTTTCACTCACCACGGGTTCAAGGGGGTGCCCCAGGTGGCACGGATGGACTGGATTCTGGTCAGTGCGGCCTTTCGGGTCGTTGATGCCCGCATTATTCACGACCAGGAAAAGGGCTTTTATCCGTCGGATCACTTTCCCTACCTGGCCGATTTAGGCTGGAGCAAATCAACAGCGGTTTAGGGGGCCGCGGCCGCTTCACCTTCGGGCTTGAAGGTCAGCAGGGTGCGGCTGCCGTTGTCTTTTTCGGTAAACATGCCGACTTCCACCAGGGTGTCGACCACCTGGTTGAGGGTCCCCACGTCGACTTCCTCGTTGGACATGGTGGAAAGAATCCCGATAACCTCTTCGCGGCTGCGGTCCATGCCGTCGCCGAGCACCCGGTGGATGTTTTCCTGGATGTCCTGGCCGACATTGCCGTCGGCGATGGCCATGCTCTGCTGATAGGCCACCTCCTGCGGCCGGATCCGTCTTTCCTGGGCCCGGGCCTTTCTGCGGATATGAAAGCCCCGGAAGGCAAATACGGTAAACAGCACCAGAAACAGCCCGCCGAATACCATGACAAGCAAAATAAAGGGCATGTGTTCATACGTGGCTGCATAAAGCGACGCCGCGCATCCGAACAGGCACGTGGCCACGCTCAAGTACAGCGCGCCCCAGAAAAAGGCGTGATCCGATTCCTTGATCGCCGATACGGGCACCACGGTAATGCCCGAAAAGGACGGCGAAAGCAGGGTTTTGACCCGCTTTAAGTTAAGTGAACGCTTGTTTGCCATAAAGTCACCTCATGTTGTGGTTTTGTATACATAGACGTTGTCTGAAAGTTGAATTGACCGCATGGATGTCCGGGGTGCCCGCTGGGTTTCCGGAGCATAATCCGCCGATTTATATCATCACGCCATATGGATTGAAAAATATGGCAGAAATGAATTTGCAACTTTTGTGCCTTTGTGTTTTTTTTTGATCCGGTTTCCGGCATTAAGGTGTCTATTCGCAATTGCCTTTTCTTTTTCCAATTCTGATCCTGCTTGCCGCAGGCGATGGGGCACTGCTTTTCGCTTTTATCTTCCGGCCCTTGTTTTCTTAGGCGCATCGGCCGGGGGATTCCTGCCCCCACCCCACTCTCGCTCCCCGGCTCGAAAAAGTCCTGCCATGTCAATGACGACAGTGCCCCTCAAAACGGCCCGACTTCAATCCGGTGGGGCTTCCCCCACCCGATGCGCCTAAGAAAACGTACGGGCCTACAGATACAATCGCTCAAAGCAGTCCCCCCATCGCCTGCTCAGTCCCCGATCCTTAAAAAAAGTCTAATATTCTGACACCTCAAGCAAAAAAATTTTGTTTTCCGGTTATCCGGAAGACTCCAGTTATTGTTCATTTCAAACAAGAAAAAATTTCGGGAGGCCGGTACATATCCAAAAAAAGACATCGCCTCGTCTGTCATGCCTGCGGAGGCAGGCATCCAGGGGGTCTTGCTATCTGGAAAACTGGATGCCTGCCTTCGCAGGCATGACGGTCATAGCAAGTGGTTTTTTTGTTAGGTGATGGCAGTTCATGATGCCTTGATTCAGAATACAAAATCATGAATTGGAATATTTCGGGATAACCAGATTTTGCTTTTATTGTTTTCGGAAAAGTACAACGTTGCCCTGCCCGGGGAGGCGGGCAAAAGGGGCTTTCGGGCGAAATTAAAGGGTTTTGCCGAAAGGCCGGGCCCTTTGCGCCGCGTAAAAATTTCTCACTGTTTGAGGGCGTTAGCCCGAGTTTGAGAAATTTAGCGGCGCAAAGGGCCCGGCCCGGCAAAAGACTTTTGAGCGAGAAAGCGCCTTTTTACCGCCGACCGGGCAGCCAGGAGCGCCTGGCTTGGAATCGTGTCGAAGAGGCTTCTGAGGCGAGGAAATTAAATTTTTTGGTTATCCGGTTCGTTTCAGTAGGTCGCGAATCATCGAGTTGTTTTTCTAATCTCGCGCAAAGCCGCTAAGAGCGCCAAGAAGGGCTTGAAAACTTTGCGTCTTTGCGTCTTGGCGCGAAAATTGGCTGTTACTGGAGTAAATCGGATAACCGGATTAAATTTTTTCCGCCGCCCCGTCAGCCCGAATGCTGTGGGGAACAGACTTTGCAGAAAGTCGGCGATGCGGTATGTAAGGCTTTTTTACTCGTCAAACGCCTGAATACTAGCGCGCAGCGACGCCTTTGCCTCGGTAATCATCCGCTCCACCAGTTCGGCGACGGAAGGAATATCGGTCACCCGGCCCACGGACTGGCCGATGGTGAGCATGGCGTTTTCCGCGTCGCCGCTTTGCCATACCTCCCGGGCCCGTTCGCCGGAAATCAGGGGCAGCAGTTCGGTCAGATCGCCGCCTTCTGCTTCGACCCGCGCGATTTTGTCCATGATCTCGTTTTTCAGCGCCCGCACCTGCAAGCCGAAACCGGCCATTAGCGATTGGAGTTGCAGGGCGGTGTCGCGCTCGGTCTTTTCGATCAGCACGTTGTAGATATTGCCGTGGATGCCGCTTTCCTTTGTGGCCAGAAAGCGAGTGGCCATCATGATGCCGTCTGCGCCCAAAGCCAGCGCCGCGGCCATGCTTTTGCCGTCGGCCATGCCGCCGGCGGCCAGCAGCGGGATGTTGACCGCCTCCCGGACCCGGGGCACCAGCACCATTGTAGAGACGTTGTCCATATGCGGAAAACCGCCTTCCTCGAAACCGGCGATGGTCACCGCGTCATAGCCGACCTTTTCCGCATGCACGGCATGCTTGACCGTGCCGACCTTGTGGAGCACCTTGACACCGGCGTCTTTGGCCATGGGCAGAAATTCCGGCCCCAGGAACTTGTCCGCCGGCGCGCCGGCGATTTCGATGGCCGTGACCTGCTTTTCGCAGCAGACCCGGAAAAAATCCTGCAGCAGTTCCACCGGCAGCCGGATCGACGGCATGGTGGTGATGTTGACGATAAAGGGTTTGTCGGTCAGCCCCCGGGTTTCATCGATGGCGCCGCGCAGCTCGTCTGCCGAATTGTAATTGCCGGAAGTCAGGTTGCCCATGGCGCCGGTGTTGCTGATGGCCGCGGCCAGCGCCGGCTTGGCGATCCAGAGCATGCCGCCGCACTGGATGGGGTGTTCGATACCGAAAAGTTCCGTAATGCGGGTTTTCATGTTTTTCTTCCTTTCTGTCAGCGCGGTTGATCCGACCGTTGCGGCGGCATCCGGAAGCCGGTTTTTTGCCGGCCGTCATGGACCATGGCAAACCAGGGATACTTTTTGATCAGCCGCAGCAGGTACGGGGTGACGATCCGGGAGGCCACATATCCGGCCGAATCCTTGTTCGGCAGCATCCGGCTGCGGGCTAGTGCGGTCAGCGCCCGGTCGATGGGCTTTCGGGCGGTGAGCTGCAGGTTGGTTTTGAGCAGGTGGCGGTATTGCCGCGTATCGATTTTTTCCCCTTCGGCATCGACGCTTTCAGCCAGCAGCCAGCCGGACTGCCAGGCCGGCTCGATGCCGGCGCCGATGATCGGGTGGGCCAGGCCGAGGATGTCGCCGGCGCCGATAAACTCAACACCGTCTTTGCGATAGGCCACCGGGTGCGCCCAGTTTTTTTCACGAGCATAAGCCTCAGCTTCACGGATGAAACGCTCTTCAT
>JBNJEA010000259.1:0-2627 GCA_051745395.1 Thermodesulfobacteriota bacterium
ATGATGGCGATGATCGATGCGGTGGTGTGAAGGTTTGCTAATGCACCTATGCTTAAATCCATCTGGACGTTTTCGAAGTCATCCCCGCGAAGGCGGGGATCCAGGATTATCGGTAACTCCCTGCAAAACTGGATTCCTGCCTTCGCAGGAATGACAGACGAAGCAGATTGCCTTTTTACCACATAAAAGACTTCTGTAACTGTAACGCTGATTATAAACTTGACAGTCAAAAGTTTTGTTTAAGTTGTTGATTTTAAGGAGAAACCGCATTGTCTCTCGAAGTCATTCCCGCGAAGGCGGGAATCCAGAATAATCGATGAGTTATAGATTCCTGCCTCCCGATGAAGACCGGGACAAGTTCGCAGGAATGACAGAACTTTGGACTGTCGAGTTATAAACAAACCAACAAAAATCTAAATTCTTCGGATGATATGAAAAAAACAGGGAAAAACAGAAAATGACGGCAAATCAACCCAAGGAAAAGGCCTACAGCAGCGATGAACAGACCGCCGCGCTGGTAAAACGCGTCCGGGAAAAAGTCCAGACCTGCATCCAGTGCGGCACGTGCACCGGGTCGTGTCCCAACGCGTTTGCCATGGACGCAACGCCGCGGCAGTTGTGGCGGCTGGTGATCACGGGACAGACCGAAGCCATTTTTGAAAGCCACACCTTTGCCCTGTGTTCGGCCTGCTACTGCTGCACGCTTCGCTGTCCGCGGGGTCTGCCGCTGACCGAGGCCATGGGCGATCTCAAGCAGATCGCCGCCCGGCAGCACCTGGGCGATGATTTCGCCGGCCGGGCCTTTTACCGCCTGTTTTTACAGTCCATCCGGCATTACGGCCGGGTCCAGGAGACCTACCTGATGTCGAAATACCTGGCCACCGTAAGCATCCGCCGGCCCCGGCTGCCGATGACGTTTACGCCGCTGGGATTGCGCCTGATGGGCAAGGGCAAGTTATCCGTCCGGCGGCCGCCCAAAACGCGCTCGCTTGAACGCGTGTTTGAAAAAATCGAATCCATGAGGGAGGCGCAATGAAGTACCTCTATTATCCCGGCTGTTCCCTGCAATCCACGGCCCGGGAATACGATGCGGCCACCCGGGCGGCCATGGCGGCCCTCGATGTAGAGCTGACCGAAATCGAGGGCTGGACCTGCTGCGGGGCCAGCGCGGCCGAAGGCTACGACGAGCGGCTGGCCCTGGCGTTGCCGGCCATCAATCTTGCCATTGCCGAAACCATGACAGCATCCGATGACATCCTGGTGCCCTGCTCGGCCTGCTACTTAAACCTCAAAAAATCCCAGCAGGCCGCGGTCACCGATGCTGCCGCCCGGGAGACCATCAACGAGATCCTGTCCGTGGAATCGCTTCAGTACACGGGCCGCGCCCGGCCCCGGCACCTGCTCGACATTTTGTCCAAAGATATCGGCGCCGGGGCGGTGGCAAACCGCGTCACCCATAGTTTGTCCGGCCTCCGGATCGCTCCCTACTACGGCTGCCAGTGCCTGCGGCCCTACCGGGTCTTTGACGACCCGGAAACGCCGACCTCCATGGACGCCCTGATCCGGGCCACCGGCGCAGCCGTACATCCCTGGTCCATGGGCAACCGGTGCTGCGGTGCTTCGCACATGACCACCCGGACCGAGGTCGGCCAGCAGCTGGTCTACCGGATTTTAAAAGCCGCCAGGGGCGCCGATGCCATCGCCACGGTCTGCCCCATGTGCCAGATCAACCTCGAAGGCTACCAACGGCGGATTTCGGCAAAATACCATGACGCGGTCCGGATTTCCGTGATTTACCTGCCCCAGCTGCTCGGGGCGGCCATGGGCGTGGCGCCGGAAAAACTCGACATCGCAGACAACCTGGCGCTGTTTCCCGAATTGCGGCAACAGCTGGAATTCATGTAAATATGTTCCGATTTTTCAGCCATATCCGCAGCAGCCTCGCCTTCAAGCTGATCTTTATCGTGGGCGCCACCCTGCTGGTCTGTATCGCCATATGGGCGTATTTCAACATCAATTACCAGCAGGAACGCTACATGGACCGCATCGTCACCGAAGCCGTGCGGCTGGGCAAGACCATAAAGCTCGGCACCCACTATGCCATGATGAACAACGCCCGAAACGACATCAACCAGATCATCACCAACATCGCCCGCCAGAAGGAGATCGAAAGCCTGCGGATCTACAACAAGGCCGGCCAGATCAAATTCTCCAATAACACCGAGGAAGTCGACCGGATCACCAATATCCGCGATGAGGCCTGCAACGTCTGCCATGACGTGGATCCGCCCCGCCACCAGCTTCCGGTTGAAAAGCGGACCCGCCTGTTTACCGGCCCCGACGGCGAACGCAAGATCGGCATCATCACCCCCGTCCGCAACGAAGCCGGATGCGCCGGCCAGGGATGCCACGTCAGCCCGAAAAAGAAAAAGATCCTGGGCGCACTCGATACCGTGATGTCGCTGTCCCGGGCCGAAAAGGAGATCCTGCGCTTTGAAAAAGGCGTGATTTTCCTTGCGGTCTTTACTTTCCTGGCCGCCGCCGGCCTGATCTTTGTCGGAATGATGTGGTTTGTCAACCGGCCCATCCAGCGCTTGATCGGCAAAACCCGGGCCATCGCCAGCGGC
>JBNJEA010000108.1:0-10168 GCA_051745395.1 Thermodesulfobacteriota bacterium
GTTCTTGTTCAGCCATTTATCGTGCTCCTTGTCGGTTGGTTTCGCTATGGTTTTGCCTAATCGAAAACCAGGATTTTTCGTCAAGGTCAAGGACGGCGAAAATTTTAACCGCAGGAATACTTAAAGTATTTTGAGGATTAAAATTTGAGCCGGACGCAGAGATTGGCGAAAAAGACGGTTTTCGTTCTGGCATTATATCGCTTCATCCATCTCAAAGATCTGGGTCAAGATCTGGTCCGTGTCAAAGCCTTTCAAATGAATGGCCCCGGATCGGCAGGATGCCACGCAAAGCCCGCAACCCTTGCAAAGGGCGGGGTTGATTTCCGCCTTGCCGGCAAACCGGCCTTCCTCGGCAAATTTCGGCGCCGAGTAGGGGCAGATGTCCACGCAGACCCCGCAGGCGGCACACAAGCTCTGATCCACCGCGGCCACGGTCCCGCTGCTGTAAACCGTTCCCTTGGCCAAAAGGGTCACGGCGCGGGATACGGCCGCCTTGGCCTGGGCGATGGATTCATCGATCGGCTTGGGATAATGGGCCATGCCGCACAGATAGACCCCGTCTGTGGAAAATTCGGACGGGCCGAGTTTGGCGTGCCGTTCAATGTAGAAGCCGTCCTGGTTGGGGGTGACTTTAAAGAAGTTGGCCAGTTTCGCATCGGTGTTGGGGATGATGGCGGTGGCCAGCGAAACCATGTCCACTTCGAGTTCCACGGGGATCTGCAGAACGTGGTCGGTGACGGTAATGCTCAGGCTGCCGTTTGCCGTGCTGACCACCGGTTTGTTGTCGATGGAAAACCGGATAAAGATCACCCCGAGTTCCCGGGCCTTTTTGTACAAATATTCCTTTTCCCCGTATGTACGGATATCCCGGTAGAGGATATAGACGTTCATATCGGGGTTGATTTCTTTCAAGGCGATGGCGTTTTCAATGGAATGGGTGCAGCAGACCCGGGAGCAATACATCCGATCCGGTTCGCGCGATCCCACGCACTGGATAAAGGCCGCGCCGTTTAATCCCTTCAGGGCCCCGTCATCGGCTTTTAGCTTTTCATCGAATTCCAGGCTGGTGACAATCCGTTCGTCGCTGCCGTAACCGTATTCATTGGGTACATAGGGAGATGCGCCGGTGGCAATCACCGTGACACCGTGATCCAGGACCTGCTCGTTGTCGGCAGAAGACAAAGTGGACTGGAAATTGCCCACGAAACCGTCCACGTGGGACAGGCTCGTGTTTAGGTGTACTTCGATTTTGTCGTCGGATTGCACGGCATCGACCATTTCGCCGAGTTTTTCAGCGATGTTTTCCCCCTTGGCCGTTTCATAGAGGCGGTTGGCCTGGCCGCCCAATTGGTCCGATTTTTCCACCAGATGGGTTTGATAGCCCTGGTCGGAAAAGCTCTTGGCCGCCGCCATTCCCGCGATGCCGCCGCCGACGACCACGGCCGTCTGGTTGACGGGCAGCTCGGTTTCTTCCAGCGGTTCCTGCATGCCGATCTTGGCCACGGCCATGCGCACCAGGTCCTTGGCCTTTTCCGTGGCCATTTCCGGGTTGTTTTTATGGACCCAGGAATCCTGGTTGCGGATGTTGGTCATTTCAAACAGGTACTTGTTTAGCCCCGCGTTGGTCAAGGTTTCCTGAAACAGGGGTTCGTGGGTCTTGGGGGTACAGGCGGCCACCACGATGCGGTTTAGGCCCTTTTCCTTGATTAAATCCACCATGTTGTCCTGGGCGTCCTGGGAGCAGGCAAATAGTTTGTCGGAGGCAAATTCCACGTAGGGCAAAGTCGAGGCGTAGTCAACCACCTTGGGCACATCGACCACGCCGGCGATATTGATACCGCACTGGCAGATAAAGACCCCGATTTTGGGCCGTTCGCCGGCGATATCCGTTTCCGGGACGATTGGTTTTTCCTTGGTCTGCGTATTGCGCACATCGGCCAGCAGTTCGGCGGCGGCCGATGAGGCCGCGCTGGAGTCGACCACGGCCTGGGGAATGTCTTTGGGGCCCTGGAATGCGCCGGAGACGAAAATACCGGGCCGGTTGGTCGACACCGGCGTAAAGGTGTCGGTGGCGGTGAAATTGCCGGCGGTCAATTCGATGTCTAATTTGTTGGCCAGTTGGACGAGTTCCGGCGAGGTTTGCATGCCCACCGACAGTACGACCATGTCAAAGACATCGGTCTGCAGCTGCCCGTCTTCGGTGACATATCTCAGTTCCAGGTCATCGGTGCCCGGCACCGGGGTGATGGTATGCACCCGGCTTCGGATGAAATTAACACCGCTTTTGTTTTTCGCATCATCATAGAAGCGTTCAAAGTCCTTGCCGTGGGTGCGCATGTCCATGAAGAAAATGGAGCAATCCAGGTCATCGCCCACGTGCTCCTTGGCAATGACGGCTTCCTTGATGGCGTACATGCAGCACACGGAAGAACAGTAGGCATTGTCACAGCGGTTCATGTCCCGGGAGCCCACGCACTGGAACCATGCGATCTTTTTGGGGTCCTTGTGGTCCGAAGGCCGGGAGACGTGGCCCATGGTCGGCCCGGACGCCGAAAGGATGCGTTCGAATTCAAGGGCGGTGATTACATTGGGGTGACTGGCGTACTGGTAGTTTTCGAAAGCCGCGGGGTTGAAGGGTTCAAATCCGGGCGCCAGAATCACGGAACCGACATCTAAACGCAGGTTTTCCGGTTTCTGTTCGAAATCCACGGCGTCCACCGGGCATTTTTTCTCACAGGCCCCGCATTTGCCCTTTTGCAGATAGATACAGGTGTCCGGGTCAATGCGGTACTTCAGGGGAACCGCCTGGGGATATTCCACGTAGATGGCCTTGCGTTTGGCCAGCCCGGCGTTGTAGGTGTCGGTGATCTTTTTGGGGCATTTTTCCGCGCAGACCCCGCAGGCGATACATTTGGACTCATCGACGTATCGGGGGTGCTTGAGCACGTCAACGGAAAAGTTGCCCGCCTCGCCGGAAATATCCTGGACTTCTGACAGTGTGACAATTTCAATATTTAAGTGCCGGCCGACCTCGACCAGTTTCGGTGAAATGATTCACATGGCACAGTCATTGGTCGGAAAGGTCTTGTCCAGTTGCGCCATTACGCCGCCGATGGACGGTCCCTTTTCTACCAGGTAGACGTAATAGCCGGCATCGGCCAAATCCAGGGCCGACTGCATCCCGGCGATGCCGCCGCCGACCACCATAACGGATCCAATCTTATCTGTCGTCATACGGTACACTCTCCTGTAAGTATTGCAGGGTTATGCGCTGTGGGAAGCGTATAAAATGATTTTGTGATGTTAAAGTCAAATTGTCTTGATAACCACTAAATGATATGATGTCAATAGAATTTTGGGTTATATCTCGTTTGCAAACGGATCAAGTTGAGCTGATTTTCCGGGTTTTTAAAAAGCAAAGTCGCGCATATCGCACATGTGAGTATGATAATGATCTCCGATACCCTCAAGCGCCCTAAAATCGTGGTCTTTTGCGGTCCTACCGCTATCGGAAAGACCGGCGTCACCATTGAAATGGCCGAACGGTTTTCCGGCGAGGTGGTGGGTGCCGATTCCATGCAGATCTATCGTTACATGGATATCGGCACCGCCAAGCCGACCTCCGGCGAAAGATGCCGTGTGCCCCATCACATGATCGATGTGGCCGATCCGGATGCCGTCTATGATGCGGCCCGCTTTGTAGAACAAAGCCGGGCGGCAATCGCCGATATCGTCAAACGGCAGCGGCTGCCGCTGGCCGCCGGCGGGACCGGCCTGTATATCAAGGCCATGCTCTACGGGTTGTGCGATGCCAGGCCCGAAGACCCTGCTGTGCGAAAACAGCTCAAAGCCGAGGCCGAAGCCAAAGGCGGCCGGTATCTATATGATCGGCTGCTCCGGTGCGATCCGGCCTCGGCCGAACGCATCCATCCCAATGACACCTACCGCATTGTCCGGGCACTGGAAGTTTTTGACATCACCGGCGAGCCCATGTCGCGCTACCGGCAGCGGCACCGGTTTTCCGATGCGCCGTTTGACGCATTGAAAATCGGGCTGTTCATGGACCGCGCGGCGTTATACGACCGCATCAACCGCCGGGTGGATCAAATGGTGGCCGAGGGGTTGTACGAGGAGGTCGAAAATCTCCTGCGCTGCGGGTATGGAAAGGATCTAAAACCGATGCAGGCCCTGGGCTACCGGCACATGATTGCTTACATGGAAGGGGAAATGGACTGGCAAACCGCCGTTGAAACGCTCAAACGCGATACCCGCCGCTATGCCAAAAGGCAGTTGACCTGGTTTCGCGCCGACCCGGAAGTCGAATGGGTGCAGCCCGATCACCCGGCGGACATAGAGGCAAAACTCCGGAAATTTCTAGACGCTTGATGACATCCATAAAAAAAGCCGGCTGTGGAGCCGGCTTTCACAAAAACATGGGCGATTTCGTGTGCGAATTTACCGAAAAAAAGGACGGTTGCGTCCCAAAACGCCTTACAGGTCCGCATCCGGACTCACCACCCCCAGGCTCATGGCATAACGCACCAGGGTGGCCGTATTTTTCATCTCCAGTTTTTCCATCAGGTTGGTGCGGTGTTTGGCCACGGTTTTCGGGCTGATGACCAGTGCATCGGCGATTTCATTAGTGGTCCTGCCCTCGGCCATCATCCGGAAGATCTCCTGCTCGCGCCGGGTCAGCTGATCGTATTTGCCGGCCTGGGGCTTGGCGCCGTCTTTGCGGAGATAGGTGTCGATAATATCGGCATTGATTTCCGGGCTCAGAAAATATTTTTTGGCTTTGGCGGCCCGAATGGCGGCAATGACGTCGGATATGGCGCTGGTTTTCAGCAGATATCCGGATACGCCCGCATTGAGGGCTTCCCGGATACTGGTGCGTTTCTGGTAACCGGTCAGGATCACGATTTCGGTTTTGTTCGATGCCTCCTTGATTTTTCGGATGGCATCGATGCCGTTTAGTTTCGGCATGGCAAAGTCGAGCAGTACGACATCGGGCTTTTTGGCTTTCACCCGGTCAAGGGTTTCTTCGCCGTCGCTGCATTCGCCGGCGATTTCAATGTCGGATTCCTTTTCCAGCAGGCAACGCACGCCCTCCCTTACGACCAGATTGTGATCTGCTAGCAACACTTTTGTTTTGGCCATGGTATTTGCGCTTCTCGTTTTTGTGGTGAAAATTTGGAGATCAGTTCGAGATCAGCCGGTTAACAATGTTATATTCTTAATAAGTGATGCAAAAGGTTTTGTAAATCGGCACGATATGTATTTTTTTGGTAGAAATGGCCTGAGAAATTCTCGTTGGTAAGAAATTTAGGAGAATTCCATACCGTGTTGATTTATCTCAATAAGGATCAATCACGCCGATTTTTACCGCATACCGTACGAGTAAAGCCACATTTTTCAGTTCCATTTTTTCCATGATGTTCATGCGGTGTTTGGCCACGGTTTTCGGGCTGATGTTAGTGAGTTCGGCGATTTCATCCGTGGTATTGCCCTCGGCGATCATCCGGAAAACCTGGCGTTCGCGTTTGGACAAACGCCCGTATCCGCCGGTTTCCGATTCAGAACCGCGTTTTTTGACGAAATTGTCGATTATATCGGCGCTGATTTCTGGACTCAGGTAATAGCCCTTCTGGTAGGCGGCCCGGATGGCGGCCAAAACTTCGGTGATCGAACTGGTTTTGAGCACATACCCGAGGGCGCCGACCTGCAGGGCATCCCGGACGTGGGCTTTTTTCTGCGGCGTGGTTAACACCACGACCTCGGTTTCCCGGCGCGCTTCCTTGATCATGCGGATTACATCAATGCCGGCGACCCGGGGCAGCATCGATTCGATGAGCACCACGTCGGGCTTGGCCTTTTTTACCGTCTCCACGGTATCCAACCCGTCGGCGGTTTCGGCGACGATTTCGATGTCCCGCTCTTTGGCCAGCAGCGCGTTTAGACCTTGCCGTACCACGATCTGGTTGTCTGCCAGGTGGACTTTGATTTTCATGTTTGGGTTCTCCTTGATTTCGCAAAAACGCAGATAATGGTTCCAACGTCTTATCCGCGCAACTGATTCCAGAACTGTTCGGCATTGCCCCTGGCATCTCCGGTCGGTTTTTGCCCGCCGGCGCCGGCGGTGTTTTCCGTGCCCCGCAACCGGGCAATGCGCTTTTCGATGGGCGGGTGCGTGGAAAACAGGTTCGTCAGGTTGCGGCCTGCCAGAGGATTGGTGATAAACATATGCGCTGTGGCGGCCTCGGCCTGCATGGGAGTCTTTTTGCCGTAGGCCTCGAGTTTTTCAAGGGCCCGTGCCAGATTTTCCGGGTTTCCGGTAAGCTGCGCCGATGTCGTGTCGGCCAGGTATTCCCGGGACCGGGAAATGGCCATCTGGATCATCATGGCTGCAAGCGGCGCCACAATCGACATGACAATCAGGCCGAGTATGCCGCCGCCGTCTTCGTCATCTCCGGCAAAGCCGCCGAAAATCGCCGACCATCGGGCCAGGCTGGCCAGCATCATCACCGCCCCGGCCATGGTGGCGGCAATGGAGCCGATCAGGATGTCTCTGTTTTTGACATGCCCGAGCTCGTGGGCGATCACCCCGGCGATTTCCTGCTGATTTAGGTTTTTCAGCAGGCCTTCGGTGACCGCGACCACGGCATTTTCCGGGTTGCGGCCCGTGGCAAAGGCGTTGGGGGCGGGCTGGGCAATGACATAGACTTTGGGCATCGGCAGGCCGGCTTGCCGGGCCAGGTTTTCAACCAGCCGGTAAATGCCGGGGTTTTGATCCGGCGAGATTTCTTTCGCCCGGTACATTTTCAAAACGATTTTGTCCGAATACCAATATGAAAAGAAATTCATGCCCCCGGCAAACAGCAGGGCGATTACCATGCCGGCCGTGCCGCCGAAAAAATGGCCGATCCAGACAATCACCCCGGTCAGAAGCCCGAGCAACAGGGTGGTACGAATTTGATTTCCCATAATGCGCCTTTATCGTTACAATTTGGATGTAAATGGCAATATATCGATTACGTGGTTTTCATAATCAACCATATTATAAAACCGATTTTTTGAAATTCAAGGGGAACCGTTTCGCAAAAAGCTCTCTATTCCGGTGCGGCGGAATTTTTGCAGAAAAGAACTTCCGGGGATCAATTGTCTGGTCCCAGAGAGCACAAAGGGCACAGAGAAAACATGATTCATAAGAAGCCCTCTTCGTGATCTCTGTGTCCTCTGTGGTTTATATCCATTTCGAGCTTTCCAAAACGAGATTCTTGGAAGTATTCCCCTCCCGGCTTTAACCCGGGAGACCGAACCTATAAGGAACTTCTTCTGTCTGTATAGCGGGACGAATGCACCGGCGTTTTTACCTCAAACCTCAAACCTCAAACCTCAGACCCAGACCTTAAACCTCGAGTTCCATAGAAGTTTTGAGATGGCACAGCCGCGGTCTTCTTGAGGCGGGGGCTCAAAACCGCCTCCGGGTTAATTTGCCTTGCGGTTTTGCGTCAGGGAAAGTGCGGAATCAACGCTGCCGTCATAGGTCCAATCCCCCCAGGTCTCCTGGGTAATCCGGGCTACCAATGGGTAAATGATTTCATCGGCGAGCTTGCCGTAGAGCAGGTCCAGATGATTGGCGCCTTCAATCACAAAGTCGATCAGAAGGCTGCGTTCCTGCGGAATTTCAACCTGCTCGGCATCCTTTACCGATTCGATTCGGTAGGTCTTTTTAATACGGTGGGGGTAATACTGGCTGTAGTTTGCATTGTCCGGCGGCGCCAGGGGGTCTTTTGCTCCCCAGATGTGAAATACCGGGATTTCGGATGGGAAACAATGCAGATGATTGGAATAATTCAAACGGCTTTCGTCCATCCGCTTGAAACCTTCCCCGTTGTATATGGCCTTTAAAAACTGGAACCCGAGTCCCAGGGGCACGGATTCCAGGGCGTGGTTGATGTACCAGTGGGTAAATTCCTTGGAGAAACGCTGATTTTCCGGGCATAACAGAAAGTTCAGCTCTCCGACATTGCTGTAAACCAGATGATGGAGCATGTCGCTTAGAATCGGAAACTGCATTGTGTAGGACAAAACTTCCTTGAGCGGGACATTGCGCAGCCGCAGGACCCGGGACAGATGGTTGAGCCACAGGGCCGAGGGGTAAAAGGCATGGGAGAACTTGTTGAAAAATTTCGGCGATCCCATGGAAATCACCGCCCGTACCTCCTTCTGAAAGGTCCGGGCCTCTTCCGGGGCGGGCAGAAACTTGTTTAAGTTGGTTTTCTGCTCGGCGGTAAGGGTTTCGAGTTCGTTTAACTGCTGACGGATCCCCCAGTTCAGCAGCATGCTTTCGGCGATGATGCCGCCCATGCTGTGGCCGACAAGCACGGAAGGCTTTTTTTTGCTTCGCTGATGGATAAAATGCAGCACCGTGGGCAGGTCGTGGTCAATGAGGGTGTCGACGGTGTAGAGGGGGTCGAATTTGCCTCGATTGATTCCCATGCCCCGAGGGTCGAAAAGATATACCCAGTCGCCCTGGTCCGCCAGATCCTTGGCCAAAGACTGCTGGTTGGTGAGGTTGTAGCAGTTGCTGTTGTTGGCAAAGCCCGGCACCAGGATTACCGAGGGCCGATCATCACCGGAGGTCACCGCTTCAATGCTGACCAGCCGGCGGAACTTGATCTCCTTGCCCTCATCGGTGAAATCCCGATAGTAAACGATTTCGTAATCCCCGCGGCCGTTTTGGGTGGTTTCTTCGATTTCGCTGTCAAAATAGGCCGGCAGCACTTCGCTTTTAAGGGTCTCCTTTAAAATGCGCCGCCGGGTGGCTTCCTCATAGATGCCGGCAAAAAAAAACGCCGGGATTTTAAACCGGTTGATGGTCAGTTCCTTGAGCTGTTTTTTGCTCAGGATAATAACGTTTTCCGTTAAGCGCAGGTTGCCGGCCTCGAGCTCGGCGATCAGCACGTTTTTAATCTGGCTTCGGGGAATCCGGGTGCCGGTGACCCGCAGAAAAATGTGGTACAGGGTCAGTGCCAGTTTGCCGGCGGCGATGGCGCGAAGTTCGGCCTGGGATTTGAGCAGTTCCCTGGATACCGGCAGACCGAGGCGCAATTGGCCTTCATAGAATCGGCTGTAGGAGTTGTAGGCGCCGTTGATACACCGGGCCACCAGTTCGTTGAAAAAGAACCGCCCGGTGTTTTTCCGCGCCGTTTGAAGGTGTTGCATCATGTTTTTCATCAAATGCCTGTTCAATCGCAAAGTCGTATCAAAAGGCAGGCCGATTCGACGATGCAGGGCACGCGAAGCCATATCGGCCGGGGTTTCGGTAGACGGATGTTTCGAAGCGTCGTTGTTTGCCATGTCGGACAGGATCTTTTCTGTATTTTCCATTTATATAACTATTTAAAATTAATTATTTTTTATTATTCACCAACCTACTTTGTAACAGCATACAGCCAATAAATCAATATGATTGTCAAAAAAACGATCGATCGAGCCCGTAAAGACGACGCCCCTGCCGGAAAACAGCGCCTGAAACGGCCGAAACGAGCGGTTGCTCGGTAAAATATGCTTTACCCCTTGTTGTAAATGTGCCAATATTTGAGTGATCTATCATACCGGCAAATAAATGCACCCCTAAATTTAGGGCATTAAAAAGTCATGCCGTGTTTTGGGGCCGCAGCAAGGCGTCCATGCGGTTTCACCCGACTTTGCTGTCGACAATGGATCTACAGCGGCAATTCCTATTCAGATCGAGTGGATACGGTTTTATGCCCGGACGAAAACCGGGCCAATCGGAGGAGGTTTGGGCATGGGAGCAAAACCGCGTTATGTTGGCGCCATTGATCAGGGAACGACAAGTACCCGGTTTTTCGTGTTTGACAGCAGGGGCGAAATCCGCGGGGCGTACCAGCGCGAGCACGGCCAGATATATCCCCGGCCCGGCTGGGTGGAGCACGACCCGATGGAAATCCGGGACCGGACGTATGAAGTGATTGAAAAGGGCATAGCGTCGGCCGGCATCGACGCTTCCGAACTGGCGGCCATCGGTATTACCAACCAGCGTGAAACCACGGTCGTCTGGGATCGCAACACCGGTAAACCGTATTACAATGCCATTGTCTGGCAAGACACCCGAACCGAGGACATCTGCGAGCGGCTGGCGGAA
>JBNJEA010000109.1:0-10088 GCA_051745395.1 Thermodesulfobacteriota bacterium
CACAGGGCCGCACAAAAAAATGCGGCGCAGTTCCCGGGAAAGGATCTGCGCCGCATGAAGCGTCTTTAAATGGATGGCGCGGATGGCTACTACCGGCCGCCGCCGCGCTTGGATGCCTTGATCGGGTTGACCTTGCCCTTGGTTTGCGCTGCTTCTTCCTTGACGTGGGTGGCCAGGTTGCATTTGCCGTTTTTCCATTTCACGGACGGGTCCGGTGCGGCCGTGCAGAACCAGCCGGTTTCAAACTGGGCGGCCCGGTTGCAGCCGTTGCAGGGCTCCACGATTTCGTAGCAGGTACCGCCGTTGAAAGTGCAGCCATTTTTGCTCATAAAGGCACATTCCATGCCTTTTCGTGTGGTTTCACAGATCATTTTATTACCCCCTTCATGGATTGTATATAATGACGGCGCCGCAAATTGGAAAATGCGCACGGCGCCGTTATTAATGGTATCACGAAAATCTAAATAAACACGATCAAGTTGAGCAAACCATTACAGCAAAGCCAATCGCGTTGTCAATAAATTTTGATACATTTTCATCCGGTTTTGCCTTATGCAGTCGCTGACTTGATTTTTTGAAAAAAAACTGTAACTTTCTTGATGATAGACAGGAGCCGGAGCCGTGTTTACGTTTGCAGAGGAAAGGATAAAGGCCACCATATATGATTCTAGAACAAGCCATTGATGTACTGAAAACCGAAGCGGAAGGAATACTGGCGCTCACCGAACGTATAGGCGACGATTTCGTTGGCGCAGTGGACCTGATCTACCGGTCGACGGGACGCGTCATTATCGCCGGCATCGGAAAATCCGGCATCATCGGCCGCAAGATCGTGGCCACCTTAAACAGCACGGGCACGCGTTCCATCTTTCTCCATCCCGTCGAGGCCATGCACGGCGATCTCGGCATTGTTTCCGACGGCGACGTGCTGCTGGCCATTTCCAACTCCGGGGAAACCGACGAGCTCAACATCCTGCTGCCCAGCATCCGCAAAGCGGGCTGCCCGATTATCGCTTTTACGGGCAATCCGCACTCCACCCTGGCCCGGCAAAGCGATATCGTCATCGATGTCGGGGTGGCCCGGGAGGCCTGTCCGCTGGGGCTTGCCCCCACCACCAGCACCACCGCGCAGCTGGCCATGGGCGATGCATTGGCGGTGGTGCTGCTCGACAAGCACAAATTCGGCAGCAGCGACTTTCAGAAAAACCACCCCGGGGGCAATCTCGGCCAACGCCTGTCCTTTCAGGTCAAAGACATCATGCTCACCGGCGAGGCCGTCCCCTCGGTGCCCCGGGAAACGACAATGGAAAATGCACTCGCGGTCATGGACCGCAAGGGCCTGGGCGTGATATTTGTTACGGATCAAGACAGCCGGCTTGCCGGCATCATCACAGATGGCGATATCCGCCGGATGGTCGTCAATCAAATCGCCCCCTATGGGCAATCCGTTGAAGCGAAAATGATTCAAAATCCCAAACACGTCCACCCGAAAACACCGCTTTATGAAGCGCTCAACATTTTAGAAACCAACCAGATCACCGTGCTGCCGGTGGTCGAAGACGACGGCAGCGTGCGGGGCGCCCTGCACTTGCACGACATTCTGGGCAAGGGCGCGGTCAAATTTGGTTGACAGGAAAAAAAGGTACCCACGATGAAAGAGCACAGCGACTTCGACGTTTTAAACACCCGTATCGACGCCCTCGGCGAAGCCAAAATCGATTCGCCCATTCTCGAAGAGTTAAACGGCGCCAGCATGGATATTTTTAAAGAAGATTCCGAAAGGGTGCTGGTATCTGCCGATCCGGACCGGATCGCGGAAATGATTGAAAACGGCCAGCGGCCGCCGGCATTCGAGCTGGCCGGACCGAGAAAAAAACTCTATTTCGACCCCAGCAAGCTCAAGTGCGCCCTGGTCACCTGCGGCGGGCTGTGCCCGGGACTAAACAACATCATCCGCTCCATCGTACTGGAACTGTACTACAGCTACGGGGTCAAGCATATCTACGGCATCCGCTACGGCCTGCAGGGCTTTATCCCGGAATACCGGCACGATGTCATGGAATTAAACCCCCTAAACGTGGTCGACATCCACGAAATGGGCGGCACGATCCTGGGCTCCTCCCGCGGCCCGCAGGACATCGAGGCCATCGTGGACTGCCTGGAACGCATGAACATCGGCATCCTTTTCATGATCGGCGGCGACGGCACCCTGATGGCCGCATCGCGGATTACCGAAACCATAAAGGAACGGAATCTCAAAATCAGCGTGATCTGCATCCCGAAAACCATCGACAACGACATCCACCTGGTATCCAAGTCCTTCGGATTTGACACCGCCGTCGATATTGCCACCGAGGCCATCAAGGGCGCGCACAAGGAGGCCGAAGGCTATCCCTACGGCATCGGCCTGATCAAGCTGATGGGGCGGTATTCGGGATTTATTGCCGCAACAGCCACCCTGGCCCAGCAGGATGTCAACTTCGTGCTGATCCCGGAAATCGATTTTGACCTGGAAGGCGAAAACGGCTTGCTGGCCAAGCTCGAAGAGCGCCTTGCCCAGCGCAAACACGCCGTGATTTTAATCGCCGAAGGCGCCGGCCAGAAATTTTTCGACACCTCCCAGAAAGCATACGATGCCTCCGGCAACATCAAGCTCCACGATATCGGCGTCTTTTTAAAAGACCGGATCACGGCGCATTTTTCGGCCAAGGATATGGACATTTCGCTCAAATACATCGATCCGAGCTACATGATCCGCAGCCTGCCGGCCAACTCCAACGATCACGTCTACTGCACCTTTTTGGGCCGCGATGCAGTACATGCCGGCATGGCCGGCAAAACCGCCATGATCATCGGCCACTGGAACGATCACTTCGTCCATGTGCCGATGGCGCTGACCGCCGGCATCCGGAAACACGTGCTGACCGGCAGCAAACTCTGGCAGACCGTGCTCGAAGCCACGGGTCAGGGAAGCCTGGTCAACCCGTAAAAGTTCCTATCCCTAAATTTCCTCAACAGACACCTCCATCAAAGAAGAAGCAAATGAGAGAAAAACATCCCGATAAGTCATACAGCCTGTCGGTCATCATCGTAGCGATGAATGAAGAAGACCGGATTTACAAGTGTCTTGATTCCGTTGAACCCATTGCTGATGAAATTATTATATTTGACAGCGGAAGCAATGACCGGACCGTGGAAATTTCGAAACAATATACGGATCACGTCTACGTGACCGAAGACTGGCCGGGCGATGGCCCCCAAAAGCAGCGAGCACTGGAAAAGACCACAGGTGACTGGGTATTGTGCATTGATGCGGACGAGGCTTTGACGAAGGATTTGCGGGATGAAATCGATACCGTTTTACGCAAAGGTCCAGAAGAAGTCGGATTCAAGCTGCAGTGGCTGGCGATTGTATTCGGCCAGAAGCTGTATCACGGCCGATCCGGTCGGGCTCCGCTTCGGTTGTTTAAAAAACAGGACGCCTACTTCACACCGGCCTACATTCACGGCAAAATTCAACTGCCATCCGGCAAAATTCGAAAGCTGAAAGGACGACTGCTTCATTACACTCACCGGGACTTCGGCCATTATTTGTATAAAAACCGAACATATGCATGGATCGGCGCCCAGCGCAGGTTTGCCGACGGAAAACAAGGATTCGGCCTTACCGGCGCCGCCCTGCGGGCCATCTTTACATTCATTTTGATCTATTTTTTCCGACTTGGTTTTTTAGACGGCCGTGTCGGTTTTCTCGTGGCCGTCATGTATTCCCAGAGCAGTTTCAATAAATATGCCGGGTTATGGACGCTTCGCCGAATGGAGCGGATGAAGGCGGCAAACAAAAAAGAATACCAATAGTCAGTCGACACAAACACTTACGAGTTATCAAGTACTAATTTCGATATGCCGGGCAACCATTATTCGCCGGCGCCACCATGGAGGAGGTATCCCGTTGTGGCTCTGAAAAAAACGGCCGGCAAGCCGACAGCAGTGCGGCATTCATGACCATATAAAACGCAATCAGCATATTGCGGATAAACGGCGTGTCGGTCACGGAAAACAGCATAAAGCCGGTTATCAAAAAAAGTCCGCAGAAAGCGGGACCCCTCGCATTTTCATTGGTTTTATTTCCCTTGATCACACCGATGTAAACCGCCAATGGACATAGATACAGGGCCAGAATCGCGATGATACCGGGGATCCCATAGGCGGTCATCATGGTCAAATACATATTGTGCGGACTTTGATGTTGTTCAATGCCGGAGGAAATGGTCCCGTTTTGCACCCGTTTTGTGACGATTTGCTGGTATCCCGTCGGACCGACGCCAAAGATGGGGTGGTCCTGAATTATCAATAAAGACTCCCGCCACATCCGCAGACGGGCGGAGGGCGCTTTCTCAAGGCAGTCAACGCAATACAGATGCTTGACAAAAAAGACAGCGTCCTGCATTCCACGCTCAACCCGATTTGACAGTGGAATATAAGGGTATACGATCATCAAGATACAAAATACGGAAAGAACCCCACCGATCACTATTTTTACGTTCGCCTGTTTTAACCGCCCTTTTATTTGAAAAAGAAACAAAATTATCAAAAAAGGAACCGACATAATGGAGCCCCGCGTACCTGAAAAAAAAGCTGCCAGCAGGCCGCTTGCAAAAGCCAATATCGGCAACAGGATAAAAATCTTTTTCTTTTTGTAAAAAAGATGATGGCCGGAAAGGCTCATAAACGCGAGAGCCACTGATAAGTATCCGAAAAGGCAAGGGTTGTATGGGCCAACCACTCTATTGGGAAAATTGTAGATGATTGCTATCGTCAATGCGTATAAACCCGATGCCACAGCACCGATTATCATCCCATTCCATAAAAACGACTGCTTTAACCGCACCTGAACAAATAAATAATAAACCAGTATAAATGCAAACATGCGGATTTCAGAATCAAGATCCCATTCCACGGGAATTTGACCGCTTATCATATAGCCGGCATGCATGAGCAAGCAGATAAAAAAATAACCGGCAAATGCGCCCATCACCCATTTTTCCTGGCGGTACAATGAAATCCGACCGGACTTAAAAAAAAGGATGATACCAAGCAGGATCAATATAGACATGAGAGTGCTGCCGGCATGTTCGACCAAATTGGTCATTGCCGGCAGCAGCAAAACAAGGCCGTTTGTGATGATGTGAAAAATATTTAGCATGGAGAGCAAAAAATTCTGGCAAAAGATTATAGTGAAATTGTACCTTCCGCAACCTGACTGACAACCACGGACTATAGAAAAAAGGTAATGGTTGTGAAAAAACGAAGGTATGAGAAAGCATCAAAGAAGAAACACAATCACCGCTCGATTTCCACAAAGCGCCCCCCTGCGGTTTTGAGCAAATAAATGTCTTTTTCCGCTTCCCCCGATTCCAAAAAGCCGGTGGTTCCCGTCACCGCCTCCTGGGGCGGCATTTCAACCAGGCCGTTTTTCAAATCCGTCCGGTTGCCGATATCACCGCGGGCCAGCAGGCCGCAAGCGATCATGGCCGAATCGTAGCTGACGGCTTCGATAAACCCCGGCATCTGCCCGTAGATGAATTGAAAATCTTTCACAAATGATTGAACATGCGGTTTGCGGCTTTCCGCAAAAAATCCGTCCGGGATTACCGCCTTTCGGATCTGGTACCGGGCGATATCGATCAGCTTTTGCGAATGCCAGAGGTTGGTGCCCATCAGGTACACCTGCTTGATGTCATGGTAGCGCAGCTGGGGGATAATCAAGCCGGCTTTCCGGGGCGAGTCCGGGATAAACACCGCATCAAAATCGACCTCCGGCTCCGGCTCTTTGTCTTCTTCGTCTTCTTCTCCGGTTTCGAATGGCAACGGATCGGGCCGCCTTTCCGCCTCGCCCGGCCCTTTTCCGGCCATGCGGCCTGTCCATTTACGCACCCGTTCATGGGGCAACGTTTGCGCCGATAAGACGGCATCGTAATCCGCCACTGCCAATTCCGGCGGCTGCAGGGCCTCCGGCAGCTCGTAATGAAGTCCCACCAGTTTTTTAATCGGTTCGGAAAAATCCGTATGATCCGGATTATACGACTCAAGGCCGACCATTTTGCCGTCGTTTTCCAGCAGCCGGTCCCAGAACAGATCCAGAAACCGCTCGCCATACGATTCCGCCGGATACAACACGGCAAACCGCTCCAGCCCCAGCTCTCCCATGGTATAATCAATAAGGGCCTGGACCTGCATGGCCGGGGTCAAAAAATTGCGGAACACATAGGGGCCCGTCTCGATAATATCGGGTTTCTGGCTCAGGGTAATGATGGGGATGCCGAGTTCATTGGCCGCCTCCGCCGCTGCCGGTGCCTCCACGATCGGCCCGATAATGGCGGCCACCCGTTTTTTGCCGAGGGCTTTTACCATTCGACGGGCCTGCTCGGAATCCCCGGCCGTATCCCGTATGATCAACCGGAAAGGCGGATCCACATCCAATTTCCGGCCGGCTTCGGCCAGCGCCGTTTCAATCCCCCGTACCGCCCGGCGTCCAAAGGTCTGGTACTTGCCCGACAGCGGCAGCAGGCAGCCAATGGTATGGCCTTCAAAAAAAGTATCGGACTGCAATTCTTCGATCCGGCCGCGGGCATCGGCGGCATAGGCATGCCCGGGAAACCGGTCGAGAAAATCGTCAAACGCCGCCAGGGCATCACCGATCTGGCCTTCGGCCATATAACTGACCCCCTGTTGATACAGCAAATACCCGCTCGGCGGCTTTCCGTCGAGCCGGGAAAGGGCCTTTTCGATTTGTGCCGGTTCAAAAAAGGAAACAGCGGCCATCAACCGTTTGCCCACTGCAGGGCGCCGCTGTTGACCGGCCTGGTAAAAGGCCTGTAAAAACGCCTGATAGGCCTTCCGGTAGGCTTTTTGCGCCATGTGGGCATCGCCGACGATCATTCGGGCCCGCAGGCGCTGATTGCCGGACAACTTTTCTTTCGAAAGCGTATCCGCATAGGCAATGGCCTCCTGAAACCGGCCTTGCTGGAAATAGGTGTCGAGCACCTCGATTTTTGCTGACTGGACGAAATCCGACTCCGGGTATTTTTCCATGAGGCGGTGAAAGGCGTTTCTCGCCTTTTCGTAATTTTTTCTTTCAACGCCGATCATGCCGATTTTCATCGCAGCCGCCGGCGCCATGTCCGTGGCCGGGTATTTTTCAAGGTATTTTCGATACAGTGGAAGGGCCTGTGAATATTCGCCATCGCGGAATTTTTTCTCCGCGGATTCAAAAAGCGCCTGCCGGGGAGACGGTCGTTCAACACCTTTGAATATGCCGCTGATCGGTCCACAGGAGGCGCAAAACAGGCCGGCCACCAATAAAACAAGAATGTATTTTTTATTCATTTCCGCACATCACACTCAATTGAAAGTCATCTGATTCTTGACACCTGCCATACCAGAATATATAGTACCGAATCAATCCGAAATGGCTGCGGGCCGCACCACCGAAAATTTAACCACATGATTTCAAGGGGTTATTCGATGCAAACTACATTTTTCCGCATACTGCCGGTTTTTCTGCTGACGGGTTTGCTTTTGGCCGCACCGGTTTCCGCAAAAATTTTCAAATACATCGATGACAACGGCGTGGTGCATTACACCGACAGCATGGCCACCATCCCGCCCGAATACCGCCAGCAGATCCAACAATACCGGAACGCCCAAAACACGAAATCTTCGCAGAAAACCGACTCCGCCGACCAGGACCGATCCTCTGCCCCTGGGCCAAATGAAAAAACCCGAAATGCCGACATGCAACCGGCCGCCGAAAATACCGAGGAAGCGGAAGAGACGCAAACCGAAGCAATAGAGATCCCGGAGACGGAAGAAAACGCCGAACGGCTCCAGCAGTTGGAACAAAAACGAAAGAAACTCAAAAAAAAACAGCAAAAGCTGGAAGAACACCACCAGTCATTGCTCGAAAAGCGCAAGCAGCTACAGCAGCGCCGGGGCAAACTCGAGACCCAGTCCGAAATCGAGGAGCATAACCAAAAAATCGACCAATTGAATAAAAAAATCGAATCCTACCGCGAAAAGCGCCAATCACTGGAATCCGAGGTCAAGGACTTCAATGATACCCTTCAAAAAAACAATCCCCCGCAATAAAATGACGGGGGATCACGCGTTTGCTGCGAAATATCATGACGGTTGGTAGTCCGTAACAATATCTTGAAAAATCAGCCGAATTTGCTCACTATCCTGCAACCTGGCGGCTTCGGCCAATGCATTGATTTTGCCCTCCAGCATCGACAGATCGCAATCGGTGCCCTTCAGCACCATAATTTTTTCATGGGTGGTCGGCACAACCCCTTCGCCCTCGGTAATCAATTCCTCGTAGAGCTTTTCCCCGGGGCGCAGGCCGGTGTATTCAATCTTGATATCTGCGTCCGGCTCAAATCCGGACAGCCGGATCAGATCCCGGGCCATGTCCTCGATTCGGATCGGCTGGCCCATATCGAGAATAAAAATTTCGCCGCCATGGCCCATGCCGCCGGCCTGTAAAATCAACTGGCAGGCTTCGGGAATCATCATGAAATACCGGGTCACATCCGGATGGGTCACCGTAAGCGGCCCGCCCTTTTCAATCTGGCGCTTAAACAAAGGCACCACGCTGCCGGCACTGCCCACGACATTGCCGAATCGCACGCTGACAAACCGGGGACTGGCATTGGCATCGCATCCGTTCTGGTTCTGGATCAGCATCTCGGCCACCCGCTTGGAGGCGCCCATGACATTGGTGGGCCGGACGGCCTTGTCCGTGGAAACAAACACAAAACGTTCCACGTCATGGGACTTTGCCGCATCAATCAAATTCAACGTGCCGAAAATATTGTTTTTCACCGGATTCCAGGGCTGGCTCTCCAGCATCGGCACATGCTTGTATGCCGCGGCATGAAACACCGTTTGCGGCTGATACCGATCAAAGGCATGGTTGACCTGTTCTTGATCCTGAATGTCGGCGAGCAGCGGCACAATTTCAATATAGCGGAAATTTTTCAACAGCTCCATTTCAATGCGATACAAGAGATGTTCGCTTCTTTCAAAGAGCAACAGCGTTTTCGGCCGATACCGGCAGATCTGCCGGCAAAGCTCCGAGCCGATGGAGCCGCCGGCACCGGTAACCATAACACACTGCGCCCGGAGGTATCCCCCGATGGTCTCTTCATCCAGGCGGATCAACTCCCGGCCCAGCAGATCGCGGTAGGCGACCTCCCGGATGGCGTTGATGGTCAACCGGCCGTCGATTAACTCCCCCATGCTCGGCACGGTCTTGAACTGGATGTCGCTTTTCTTGCAGCAGCCCACAATGCGCCGCATGGCGCTGCCCTGGGCCGACGGCATGGCGATTAAGACCTCGTCGGCCTTGGCTTTCTGCGCGATTTGCTCGATTTGATCGATGGAGCCCAGTACGGGCACGCCGTGGATTTTTTTACCGATTTTCACCGGGTTGTCATCCAGAAACCCCACCACCCGATACTGCAGCCGCCCGTTGTCGCGGATTTCCCGGTACATTTTCTCCCCGCAGTCACCCGCCCCGACGATCAGCAATTTTTTCTGCTCTTTTGAGCGATGTTGGCCCATCCGGCTGATGCCGTTTATCAAAATCGCCCCGGGAGACAACCCTTCCCGGACCCCCTCGAAATAAAACCGGATCACCAGCCGGACCCCCGAGATCATCAGCATGGTCAAAAGCCAGTCGATCACGAACACGGACCGGGAAAATCCCTCGAACCGGTTGTCCAAAAGCAGGATAAAAACAATGCAGAGCGTACTTAATGTGGCGGCCTTGATGACATTGATCAGGTCTGCAATGCTGGTATACCGCCACATGCCATGGTAGAGGTCAAACACGTAAAACAGCACGAGTTTCGACAGCAGCACCACCGGCAACGCCCGCATGAACAACTGCCACTTGCCGGCCGTCATCTCCAGGTCGAACCGGATCAGGTGCGCGATATACAACGACCCGACAAAAATCGCGATATCGAGCAAAACAATGATGATGAGGTTTAAATGTTTCTTGAAAAAATTCAATGGACCCG
>JBNJEA010000110.1:0-10018 GCA_051745395.1 Thermodesulfobacteriota bacterium
TGACCCCCTGCTTTTCCCATTTTTCATACAGGGCCTGCGGGGCACGCTTAAGGTAAAGGACTTCGCCTTCGGCCTTGCCCCATTCGCCGATGGCGATTTCACCGACTTCAACGGCGATTTCCTGGGGATCGCGGTCCAGGGTTTGCCCGTCTTTTTCCACGGTGGTGGCCACGCCGAGATCTTCGGCCACGGCGAGCAGTTTATTGGTATCCTTGATGTGGTAGTCATCGTTTTCCTTGCGGGCGGCCGACAGGAAAACCTCGGCCACGCAGCGGCCGTGATCGGAGTGGGCTGCGGCGCCGCCGGCGATCATCCGGATGAAATTCCGGGCGGCGATGGTATTGGCATTTGCGCCGCAGAGACCCTTGCGGGTGTCTTCCCCCTCGATGCCGCTTTTGGGCAGCGGCAGGCGGCAGGGGCCCATGCCGCAGTTCTTGCAGCAGGTGCCCTGGGCGCCGATATTACAGGGTTTCATGGTCTCAGCCCGGTCAAAAATGGTATCGATGCCCATTTTCTGGGCGCGGGTGATCATTTCCTGGGAGGCCACATCGATGGTGGCCTGCTTGGCATCCGCCACCTTCGGGGCCTTGGCTGCTTTTTTTTCTTTTTCTTCTGCCATTAGAGGTTCCTCCTCTTATTTTCAAATTTAATATGCGGCATATTCAGTTTTAAAGTTTGTCTTTGATACGATTTATTTATTCGGCCCGCCGGTGAATCCGGTCGAGTTTGCCCAAAATCTTTTCCAGATGGGATTTCTGCTCGGGAGCCGGTGTCATGGTTTTTTCGCCCTTGGCCGCGGCGGCTTCGCGCTTCTTGTGCAGCTCTTCGCGCTCCTTGGCCCGTTTTTGCCGCAGCTTGGCCTCCTCGGCTTCGCGCTGGGCCCGGGCGTCGGCTTCGGCCTGCTTTTTGGCCTCTTCCTCGGCCTTGGCCTTGGCGTCTTCTTCGGCTTTCTTCTTGGCGGCTTCTTCTTCCTTGCGCTTGGCTTCAGCTTCGGCCTTGGCCTTGGCGTCTTCTTCGGCTTTGGCCTTTGCTTCGGCCTCGGCTTTGGCCTTGGCTTCGGGATCTTCTTCCGCCGGCTTGGCTTCAGCGGCAGGCGCGGCCTTTTCCTCCTTGGCCGGCGCAGCTTTCTTTTCTTCCTTCTTTGGCTCGGCCTTCTTTTGCGCCTTGGCCGGCTCGGCCTTCTTTTCTTCCTTGGCCGGTGCGGCCTTCTTCTTGGGCGCTTCCTTCTTCTTTTCTTCCTCGATGGTCAGATCGGGGGCCGGGGCCATGGACGCAAAATCGATGTCCACGTCGGCGAGCTGCTTGGCGATCGGGGCCACATCTTCTGCAGAGCCGCCTTCGCAGATCAGGTCAATAAAGGCCCTGGTCATGCGGATGGATTCGGGATGCCGCATGATCAGAACATCGGAGCCGGCCATCAGGTAGGTAACGGCACCGACGGCTTCCATCAGGATGCCACGTCTTTCCGGATCCCCGAGTTCCGGGGCTTCCTCGGCGGACTGGTTGGCCTCTTTGCACCGCCAGATCTCGTTGCCGAGGTTATTGACAATCGGGTACTGGAGCTTGTCATCGCCCTGCAGCAGCGCGGCCATACGGATCCGCTCCATGACGGAATAGGAATATTCCAGCCCGTAGCCGAGGCCGCCGGTGGTCGGGTCGATCATGATCCGGTCGGTGGGCATGCCCAAGTTTTCCAGCAGGATGTTGACCTGTTTGGCCAGGTTGACATCAATGGGCGAAGACGAAATGATGGTCTGCCCGAAGCCCATGGCACTGGCGCCGATGCCCTTGTGGTTTTCGTCCTCGACCGGGCCGACGGCCAGGTTTAAGTTTTCACAGTCTTCACAGACCTTTTTCAGGACCTCTTCGTCCTTCTGATTGTTGGTCGTGCCCCAGACAATCAGCGGCACGTCGATGGCATCCAGGACACTCTTGACGGTCTTGACCACATCAGCGGGGCTGGCGTCCTGGCCGTTGGGGTCGGCGCTTTTGAGCTGAAGCACGATCATTTCCGCCCCATAGGTCTCGACGCATTTTTTCGCCCAGGCGGCGGGATCGGACAAGACATCCTCAAACGGTTTTCTGGCCACTTCCGACCAGTCCGTCGGCTCTGAGTCCCAAATCTCCATGGCGATCTTGGGCTTATTGGGCATCTCTCCTTCAAAGAGATATAACGGGAGACAGCTTTCGCCGCCGACCGTTACGGCCTTGTCACCTTTGCCGACTGTAATCGGCCTGACGCTGCCCGCATAGGTTTCTTTTACGATTTCGAAGCCCAATGTTACCTCCTTATTTTGATACGATTACAGTTGAAAAACAAAAATCCGGTTCAATACCATCCATATCCTCAAAGACGCGCCCTGCCGTCTTGAATTTGTAATTGAAATCATTAAAAATCGGCTCAAACCCTCATTCAGCAAAACCCGCGCCACCATATTAGTGAAACTATGCAAAAGATGAATTAAATATCAAAAAAAAATGATTTGTCAATAAATATAGGCACTATTTTTTGTGCCGCTCCGGTGGCACCACATCGGATACAAAACAAAAAACCGCTGCCGCGATTTGGCTACCGGGCGATTTGTTCCCGCCGCTTTTCCAGTCGGGCCTTGAGGTTGGGAAACAGGCTCTGATCGGTATGCGGCAGGAAAAGTGCGGCAACATAATTGTCCATGAAAGACTGGGTTTCGGAAAGTTCGAAATTGGTCATCCGGGTCAGCGTTTGCGTGACATCCCGCCGGATGCGGTTGGTCAGCGCGCTCATCCGGGCGCCCATCAAAGATCCGTTGCCGATAAACACGACTTTTTCCGGATCGATTTCCGGCAGCAGCCCAACGGTCATGGTCTTTGCCAGGTCTATATAACTGCCGAAGCCGCCGGCCATGATGATGCGGTCCAGATCGTGTATCGACAGACCCACCTCGGACAGCAGGGTCATGCAGCCGCTGTAGATGGCGCCTTTGGCGCGGATAAGATTGTCGATATCGATTTCATTGATCACCACATCCCGATCGATGCCGGAGACCTCCTGCCAGGCCAGCACGTATTCATACACCCCGTCCGCCTCGCGAAGCCGCGGCGTATCCAGGTCCCGGTTGAACTTGCCCCGGTTGTCGATAATGCCCATTTCGAACATGGTGGCCACGCAGGTGATTAAGCCGCTGCCGCAGATGCCCCTGGGCCGGACGTTGCCGATGGTCACATTCATGGGCTCCAGTGTTACCGGATCGACGGAAAAATCCTCGATGGCGCCTTCGGCCGCCCGCATGCCCAGCTTGATGCCGCCGCCTTCGAAGGCCGGTCCCGCCGAACAGGCCGCACACACCATCCAGTCGCGGTTGCCGATGACGACCTCGGCATTGGTGCCGATGTCCATGTACAGCGTTAACGCTTCTTCATGAAACATGCCCGACCCCATGATCCCGGCCACAATGTCGCCGCCGACATAACTCGACACCTGGGGATAGACCAGTGCAGTCACGTGGTTGGGCAGTTCCAGACCGAGCTCGATCGCCTTGAACGGCGGATAGATGACCGCGGCGGGCACATAGGGGCTTCTGCGGATATAGCGTGGGTTGACCCGCAGAAACAGCTGGGTCATGGTGGTGTTGCCGGCAAAGGTGATGGTCGATATTTCTTCGGCATCGATCTTTGCTTTTTTCAAAATTTTGTGGATCACCGTGTTGATGGTCGCAATGACTCTTTCATGCAGGGTATCTAAGCCGCGGCCTTTTTCCGCGTATACGATACGGCTGATGATGTCTTCGCCGTAGCTGATCTGGCCGTTGAAATCCCCGTACTGGGCCAGCACCTCTCCGGAGATCAGGTCGATGACCTGCCCGTAGACGGTTGTGGTGCCGATATCGACGGCAATGGCGTAATTGTGGTCCGTGGTGTCGCCGGACTCGATGTTGATCACCCGGTTGATGCCGTCTTCGCGGACCGGACGGGCGATGTTGGTGGTGACCTTGAAATCCTCGGCCCGCATGACATCGGGAATCTTGCGGATCACCGACAGGTCGAACTCCAGCCGGTGTTCGTTGTGATGCATGCGCAGATTGTCCACCAGCCGGGTCACATCGGCGACATTGTCTGCGCTCGACGGTTCCGGCAGCTCCAGGTAAATCTTTTCCACCGGCGGAACAAACAGGCCCTTTTCCTTGAGATCATCGAGATTGAGCTCCCGGATATGGGCGGTGCGCCGGGGGGTGGCCTGGAGATTTAACACCTTGGCGTCAATGGAGGATTCGGTCGGCACCCGCACGGTCAGGTCGCTTTTCACCGTGGACAGGCAGGCCAGTCGATAGCCCTTTTCCACGTCCTCGTTGCTCAACTGCTCGGAGATGCCGCCTTCGACTTCGCCGGATTCGATGATCACGCGGCATTTACCGCACACCCCTTCGCCGCCGCAGGAGGCGTTGATATGGACGCCGGCATCCATGGCCGCCCGGATGAGCGGCTCGCCGTCGTTGACCTCGATTTCTTTTTCATGGGGCAGAAATGTAATTTTATGGGCTGTCATTTTTTTCCCTCTTCCTTGTTTCAATTCGATTTCTTATGGCCGTACCACAAACCCCGAGCGGGTTTCAAACCCAATTTTGAGTTTATGCTCAAAAAAATAAAAGAAATTTGTTTCCGGGTCAACCAAGCAAATACTACAAAATGGCCAAAAAAGATTGCAATCTTTTTCAAAATTTTCAGTTTTCTGTCAGGTTTCGTCCGGTTTCTTGGCTGACGGGTACGCGAAAAAGCAGTTTTCTCGCTCAACGGTATTTTGCCGGGTCAGGCCATTTGCGCCGCTAAATTTCTCAAACTCGGGCTCTCGCCCTCAGACATTGAGAAATTTGTAACGCGCCGCAAATGGCCTGACCTTTCGGCAAAACACCTAAATTTCGCTCGAAAACCCCTTTTTCACGTACCCGTCATGGCAACAATTTACTATGCCGAAAAAGCAAAAAAACCCATTTAATCCAGACTGTTGAAAGCATTTCATGTAAAGCGGTATTTGGGGGTGAAGCAGGCTCGAAAACGATTTTGCTATACGATAAGGAGGCAGGACCGATGGAGGTTGTCCAAGCGAACATTGAGACGTGTTTTGAAATGCTTCTTGATGAAGCGGCGCCATAGCATCGCCGATTGTCTGAGCGAAGCGAGTTTCCCGTTTATATCCTATGGGATGCGGCGCCGCGAATCATAGAAGCATCAAAACAGGTCTCCGTTCGCGGGACAATCCCCATCGGCCCTGCCGGTCAACGCCAGGAAGGAACGGGTAAGCTGCTTCGAGATCCATTTGAAATTGTTTATGTTTTGTGGACTGACAGAAAAAAAATCAAAACCGAGCGATTTTCAAGTTTGCCGCAGATACAAGGAAGATGCAGGCGAGCGATAGTGCACTATGCGAGGCTGCATCTGACGCAGTAGATGCGGTAAAATTGAAAATCCCTCCCCTTAAGCAAATCCAAGCAGTCGTCCGCCCTGGTAGACGACAAACGCCGCCAGCCAGGCCACGCCGGTGGTATAGACGACGCTTAAAATCATCCACCGGGAAGATCCGGTTTCCCGGGCAATGGCGGCAACCGTGGCCAGGCAGGGAACATAGAGAAGCACGAAAACCATCATGGCCAGCGCCGAAAGGGCCGTCATTCCGGATTTTTGAAGGGCATTGCGCAGCATATCCGATTCGGCATCGCCTTCCACCGCATACAACACGCCCATGGTACTGACCACGATCTCCTTGGCCACAAATCCGGTCAGCAGCGACACGCTGCCCCGCCACTCAATGCCGATCGGTTCAAAGACCGGTGCAATCACGCGGCCGATGTGGCCCAAATAGGACTTTTCCGCTTCTTCTTCGTGCTTTTCGCGCTGCCATTTTTCAACGACCGCCTGTTTCCGGGCGGCCAGCTTCTCGGAAAGCGCCGGGGAGGCCGCTTCAATCCGGCTGTTGAACTGCTGCCGAACGGCGTTGATTTTGGCATCGTAATCCACATCGTAATCAATATTTTTGGGAAACGAAGACAGGGCCCAGATGACAATGGAGCCGACCAGGATGATGCCGCCCATTTTCTTTAAAAACATCTTGCTCCGGTCCCACATGTGAATGATCAGGCTTTTGATCATCGGTACCCGGTACGGCGGCAGCTCCATGACAAAGGGGGCGTCTTCGCCTTTCAACAAAATACTGCGGAACAGGCGGCCGGTTAATATGGCCACGGCAATGCCGGTCAGATAAAGGGCAAAAATCACCGTGCCCGCATGGGCGGCGAAAAACGTGCCGGCCAGCACGATATAGACCGGCAGGCGGGCCGAACACGACATGAAAGGAGTGATCATGACGGTTAAAATCCGGTCTTTGCGGCTTTCCAAAGACCGGGCGGCCATAATGGCGGGCACGTTGCAGCCGAAGCCCATGAGCATCGGAATAAACGACTTGCCGTGAAGGCCGATTAAATGCATGATCCGGTCCATTAAAAAAGCCGCCCGGGCCATGTAGCCGGTATCTTCAAACAAGGCAATGCAGAAAAACAGCAGCAATATGTTGGGCAAAAAAATGGCCACGCTGCCCACACCGGCCACGATGCCGTTTAACAGAAAGTCTTCCAGCAATCCCGGCGGCAAAAGGGCATCCATACCAGCCGAGAGCTGCCCGATGCCCGTATCGATCCACGCCATGGGATAGGCACCCAGGGAAAAGGTGACCTGAAACATCGCCCAGATAAAAAAGACAAATATCGGAAAGCCCAGAAACCGGTTGGTCAGCACCAGGTCAATGTTTCTGGAAACATCGACGCGCCGGCGCGTCGAGGTGGTGACCGCCTCTCGGATGATCCCGGCGATAAAGCCGTAGCGCTCATCGGTCATGACGATCTCGGGGGCTTCGTGGAACCGATCCGCCAGCCAGGCCCGCAGTTCATCGGCGCGGGCCAGCACCGCTTCGCTGTCTTGTGCGCTCATGATCTGACGAATCCGGTCGCGGATGATCTTGTCGTCTTCGAGCAGCTTGACCGCCGTCCACCGGCGGTTATAGGCAAACCCGTCGCCGGTACGCGCCAGAATGTCTTCCCGCAACTGCCCGATGGCGGTTTCAATGTCTTTGCTGTATTGGACTTTCCGGGAATCGGGAATGCCCTCCGGCGATTCGGCGTAATCGACGGCCGTGCGAAGCAAATCATCGATGCCTTCGGCCTTGTTGCCCACCGTGAAAACTACAGGCACGCCGAGCAGTTCGGACATGACCGCGGCGTTGATCTTGTATCCCCGCGACTCGGCCAGGTCGGCCATGTTTAAGGCAAAAACCACCTTGCAGTCGAGTTCCCGGAGCTGGTTGGCCAGATAAAGGCTGCGGTCCAGATTGGAGGCATCGATGATGTCGATGACCACGTCGGGCTTGTCTTCGAGGATGTAATCCCGGGCAACGATTTCTTCGATGGAAAAAGGGGTCAGGCTGTAGGTGCCGGGCAGGTCGATGATCTGCAGGTCGTAGCCGAACCGGCGGATCTCGCCTTCTTTTTTTTCCACCGTCACCCCCGGCCAGTTGCCGACTTTCTGCCGGGTGCCGGTTAAATGGTTGAATATGGTGGTTTTGCCGGAATTGGGGTTTCCGGTCAAAGCGATTTTAAGCCGTTTTTCCGGCATTTCCAAGCTCCGCGGCATCGAGTGGTTCCACAGTAATCGCTTCGGCCTCCCGGACCCGCAGGGAGACATGGGAACCCTTGATGATCAATTCTATGGGATCGCGCAAGGGGGCGTATTTCTCAATATAAAACCCCGAGCCCCGGGTCAGTCCCATCTCTATAATGCGCCGCCGCAAAGCCATTTCACCGCCCACCCCGAGGATGCGGCCGGACTGGCCCTCTTTCATGTCACTCAATCGTATTGTCCGATTTTCCGGAATATTCATTGTATATCGCCTGCTGCCGCTTCGGTTTGGGCCATCAGGATTTCGGAGTGACCGCCTGGCCGGATGCCCCGGCGTCGACGGAGGCCACGATGATTTTCTGGGCCAGCCCGCGGCCCAGGACAAAACGCTGGTGATCGGCCGCCACCACCAGCTGGCCCTTGCCGGTATTGGTCAGAATTTCGACCTCATCGCCGACGCGCAGTCCCATGCTCATCAAGCGCAACCGGGAACTGCTGCCGCCGATTAACTCCTTAATGACGGTCCGCTCGCCGGGTTTGGCCACCACCAGCGGAATTTCGCGTTTCCGGTCGGCCTGGCATGCATCACAGATGCCGTAAATCTCCATGCTGTGCTGGAGCATCATAAAGCCGTAATCCGCGGCAATCTGCTGCTGGAGCGCCTCCAGCTTCTGGTTTTCAAACTCCATGATCCGGCCGCACTTGGTGCAAACCAGATGGTCATGGTGATGCCCCAGGTGCCGGTGCTCGTATCGCTTCGCCCCGTTGTGGAACCGATTGTGCTGGGCAAAACCGAACCGGCACATCAGTTCCAGGGTTTCGGTGACAAACTCCACGCCCATGTCATGGCCGTGTTCATCCAAAATGGATTTGAGCTCCTCTGCAGTTACGTGCTGTTCGGTCTGCAAAAATGCATCCAGCACCCGCAGCCGGTCTTCCAGATGATCAATCTGTTCCTGCCGGAACAGTTTTTCAAATTGATCACGTTCATGTGAATGGATCTGTTTCATAAAGACACCCGCAACAAAAGAATAAATCGCATAAATAATACAAGGGCAAAAACATGTCAACAATCACGGTCAAACCAAGCAAAAATTGTTTCAAACAAGCCGGTTTTCCGGCCATTTTTATTTCTATCAATATAAGGGCAATTCGGTGGGGGTCAACGGGACGGGGGTCAACGGGACGGGGGGTAAGGGGTAAGGTGGAAGGTGGGAAGGTGACTTGGGTATGGGACGTCATATAGGGGACATTTTCAGCGGCAACTGCAACAAAGCCTCCCGATTCAGCATATTCCCTACTTTATAGATGGCATAGCGCATACGATTTACTATATAAATCGCCGAAAAGATGCAAATCTTTCTGATTTTTTTCTTGAACCCTGCTTCGGCCTGTTTTATGATGTTTCGTAAATCTATTTGATCTCTTCGGTAATCAGTTCGGCATCTGATTTTAGATAGTTAACAAACAAATATTCTAGATCAAAGTACAGAAATAACGAATCAATCAATTCTTCAATGCGGCCTGTGTGATACCCAAAAAATCGATTTCCGCGCTGAAAGGGAATGTGTTTCCCCATGAAAACTGAAATCCGAGAATCCGGCCTTCCGGATTTGCCACAAATGCCTTGGGGAACCCATTGCTGTCTTTTCTACCATAACATTGACGAACTGGCCGAGCTGGTCATTTCCTATTTCATCGCCGGTCTGGAAAACAACGAATGCTGCATCTGGCTGACACCGGCAACGCTTTCCACCGAAACGGCCATCGGCTGGTTTGAAGACCACGGCATCGATGCCCGGCATTATCTCAGCACCGGCCAGCTCACCATTGAAGACACCCGGCATCATTACCTCCAATCAGGCCGTTTCGATACCGAAGAACTGCTGCAAAAATGGCTGACGTGGTCTGATTGGGCAAAACAACAAAACTACGACGGCATTCGCATCTCCGGCGATGCCTTCTGGGCGGGAAGCCCGGATCGACAGGATTTTTACGATTACGAAATGGCTATCGACCAGGCCCTTTCCGAAACACCGATCCTTGCGCTGTGCCTGTACCCCACCGAACATACGGACCCCTATGATATCTCGATTGCCTCCAACAGCCATGAGTACAGCCTCATCCGGCATGACAAGCAGTGGCGGGTCATTGAAAACCTCGGCCGCCGGCGCGCCGAAACCCAGCTCGATCAAAACCGCGATGTCTTCAGCAGTATCGTGGACCACAACCCGGATGCGATTCTCGTAACTGACCGGGATTTGCGCATCCGTTTCGCCAACCCCACCGCCCGTTTGATTTTCAATATTTCCGGATCCAACGGCCTTGGCGGACGGCTCCCCATCCCCTTTGACAAAGACGAACTCACCAACGTACACCT
>JBNJEA010000111.1:0-9991 GCA_051745395.1 Thermodesulfobacteriota bacterium
GTCCCTGGGCCTGCTGGTGAACCATCACCTGGTCACGGCCGTCGGCGTCGGCGCCTTTGCCGGGTTTGTCATGTACTGCACCTATGACCTGACCAACCTGTCTTTTATCAAGGGCTATCCCGTGGCCATCACGTTAATCGACATCGCCTGGGGCACGTTCCAGGGGCTTTTGTCGGGTGTCTACGTTTATTACCTCACTCGCTGGTTTTCCCCGTGATGTAGTGCATTTTTAACATTTTTTTTGCTTTCCCGTGCTTGATGCTTCTGCCCGTTAATGGTAATGGTGGGTGGGATGCCATGCCGGACCATCAAACGTGTCGAAGGGAAAAATGCGACATCGAAGCGCCTTGCTGCGACGCGATCTGCAAACCGCTGCCATTGACAGGTAGCGTCGATGTTCGTCTGAAACGGGGATGCCGTTGAAACTCGAGGGAAAAATCCTGGTCCTTTCCATCTGTTGCGGTGCACTGTTTTGGTTCGCCGATGCCTGCCTGGATTATTTCTTTTTTTATTCCGTTTCCTTCGGGGAAATCCTGTTCACGGAGGTGCCGGCCCGCGAAGTTTATAACCGGACGCTGGTGTTCGGGCTGTTTGTCGTGTTCGGCGTCATCGTATCCCGCCTGATGTTTGAGCGCCGGCAGGCGGAAATCCGGTTCAGGGAAAAGGAAAACCAGTTTTCCCGGGCCCAGCGCCTGGCCGGCGTCGGCAGCTACCAGTTCAATTTTGCCGACAACACGGTGACAGCCACCAGTGAGGCCCGCCGGATTTACGGCGTGGGAAACGGGGTGCTGACCATCGACGAAGTCCGGAAAGTCCCCCTGCCCGAGGAGCGGGAACGGCTCGATGCCGCAATGGAGGCCCTGGTGCATGAAAACCGGTCCTACGACCTGGAATTTGCGATCCGGCGGCCCAACGACGGCCGGATTCGCCACGTGCGCTCAATGGCCGAGTATGACCACAAGACCAGGCGGTTTATCGGCGCCATTCACGATATCACCGACCGCAAGAACGTCGAGGCGGCTCTTCGGGAAGGTGAGCGTCAGTATCGGTTTATCACGGAAAACATCAGCGATATCATCCTGATCTGCGATGAAATGGGCAACTACACCTATGTATCGCCGTCGCACAAAACGCAGTTGGGCCGCGGCGAAGAAATCATCGGCCGAAGCGCCTTCGAGCACATGCATCCCGATGATGCCGGCCCGATGATGGAGCTTTTCGCCGAGGCCATGAAAAGCGGCAAGCGGGCCAGGGGCGAGTTTCGTTTCTGGCACCCGGAGCGAGGATATATCTGGCTGGAATCCGCCGGCCAGCGGCACGGCGATCCGGAACACGAACCCCGCGCCATTATCACCACCCGCGACATCACCGACCGCAAGCAGGCCGAAGCCGCCCTGCAGGCAAGCGAGGTCAAGTTCCGTTCCATCTTTGATTTCTCCTCCCAGGCCATCGCCCTGACCGACGTGGACACAGGCCGGATCGAGGATGTCAATCCCAAGTTCTGCGAATTTCTTGGATACGAAAAAACCGAAGTCCTCAATAAAACCACCATCGAACTCGGGTTTTACTGCGCGGAAGACCGGCAGCAATATCTCGAAACCCTGCACACCGACGGTGAGGTCCGCGGCATGGAAATGGCCTTGAACACCAAAAACGGCAGCGTATTGTATGTGCTGATGTTCGGCCGGATCATCGCGGTCAACCAAAAGCCATACATCCTGACGATTTTTTTAAACATCACGGATCAGAAACGGCTGGAGGCCCAGCTGCGGCAGGCCCACAAGATGGAAGCCGTGGGGCGCCTGGCCGGGGGCGTGGCCCATGATTTCAACAACATGTTAAACATTATCCTGGGCTACGCCGAAATGCTGCTCTGGGACTTGCCCGACGACGGCCCGTTGTATCGCAGCGTCGAACAGATCCAGGACGCGGCCCAGCGTTCGGCCGGGCTGGTGCGGCAATTGCTGGCTTTTTCCCGTAAACAGGCCGTGGAGCCCCGGGTGGTCAACCTGAACCAGGTCATTGCCAGCCACACGAAAATGCTTTCCCGGCTGATCGGGGAAAATATCCAGGTGGATTTCGTGGCCGCTGATGATCTCTGGTCGGTCTGGATCGACGCTTCCCAGGTGGACCAGGTGCTGGCCAATCTGGCCGTCAACGCCCGCGACGCCATCGACGGCAACGGCCGGCTGACCATCGAAACCGCCAACGTACACCTGGATAAGCCCAACAGCCGGTTCGACGCTGACCTCGTGCCCGGCGACTACGTGATGCTCGCCTTTTCCGACACCGGCGCCGGCATGGCACCGGAAACCCTGGACCAGATGTTTGAGCCCTTTTTTACGACCAAGGGGGTCAACGAGGGTACCGGCCTCGGCCTGGCCACGGTTTATGGGATCGTGCGACAGAACAACGGGCATATCAATGTCTATAGCCAACCGGGGATGGGCACGACGCTTAAGATCTATTTCCCGCGGCAGCGGGGAGAAGCGGAAGCGCCGGCAGCCGATACCCTGAAAGCGGCATCTTCCGGCACGGAAACCATTTTAGTCGTCGAGGATCAGCACCAGGTGCTCGACCTGGCCCGAAAGGTCCTGGAACGAAAGGGCTACACGGTGCTATCGGCCGATACCCCGGATGAGGCCCTTGAAATCTGCAAGCAGGACGGTGTTGCCATCGACCTGCTGCTGACCGACGTAGTGATGCCGCAGAAAAACGGCCCGCAGCTTTGCGCGGAAATCGAGGCCATCCGCCCGGGGATCCGGACGCTGTTCATGTCCGGCTACACCGAGGAAACCATCGCCGGCAACGGTGTTATCGACCTGGACGTCAATTTCGTCCAGAAACCGTTTTCGGTGAAGGCCCTGGCCGAAAAGGTCCGCGAAGTGCTCGATCAGTAACCCTATGCTTTACGATCAATGAAAAAACAGCTTCCCCAAAGCGAAAACACCTTCCAGACCCTGGTGGAAAACTCCCTGACCGGGATTTACATCAACCTGGATGAAAAAATCGTGTTCGCCAACCGGCGGTTTGCCGATATTTTCGGCTATACGGTCGACGAGATCATCGGCATCGACTACCTGGAACTGGTCCACCCGGAAGACCGGCCCAAGGTCCGCGAAATCCACGGAAAGCGCCTGGCCGGCGAGGCCGCCCCGCCCGAATACGAATCCCGGGGACAGACCAAAGACGGCCGCACGGTCTGGATCCACCGACGCAACACGCGGATCGACTACGAGGGCCGACCGGCCATCCTGGGCAACATGGTCGACATCACCCGCCAGAAGCAGATGAACGAAAAGCTCAAGCAGATGGACAAGCTCGCCTCGCTGGGGACCCTGACCGCGGGCGTGGCCCATGAATTAAACAATCCGCTCAACAACATTTCCAGTTCGCTCCAGATCATTTTGGAGGAATGGGAAGACGGTGACGAGGCATTCAAAAAATCGCTGCTCCACGACGTGGAGGTCCAGGTGGAGCGGGGCAAAAACATCATCAGCGCGCTGCTCGAGTTTTCCCGCTCCGATGAGCTCCACATCCAGCCGGTGGATTTCTGCGCGCTGGCCGTACAGGCCGTCGAGGAAATCAAGGACCGCATCCCGCCCCACGTCACCGTGGACCTGCAGGTCCCGGAGGGCATCTGTGCCCATATCTCACACGAGCACGTGCAGCGCGTGCTGATCAATCTCGTGTTAAACGCCGTTGATGCAATGGAAAAGCAAGGGGGGTGCGTGCGCATCGCCGCCTATCACCGGCCCGACCACGGCATGTTCTGCTTCGAGGTGGGCGACACCGGCGAAGGCATCCCCGAGGACATGCGGGGCAAAATCTTTGATCCGTTCTACAGCACCCGGGAGCCCAGCCGCGGCACGGGCCTGGGCCTATCGATCACCCACGGCATCGTCGGCCAGCACAGCGGCCGCATCGACGTGGAAAGCCAGCCCGGCGAAGGGTCGGTGTTTACCGTATGTCTGCCGGATTATTGATTATTCCAGCTTATACCGCTTGATCTTGCGCCACAGCGATACCCGGTCGATGTTCATGATCTTGGCCGCTTTGGTCTTGTTGCCGTCGCATTTTTCCAGCACCCACTGGATGTAGCGTTTTTCCTGTTCCTCCAGCGTCGGAATATCATCCGGGTTGTGGCGGTAGGTTTCGATGGACATGTGCCGGATGTCGTCGGGCAGGTTGTCGGCGGTAATGCGCGGGCCGTTTTCAAAGGCCACGGCCCGTTCGATGACGTTTTCCAGTTCGCGGACGTTGCCCGGCCAGCCGTACTGGGTCAGCAGGCGCATGGCCGCCGGATCGATGGCGCGGATGTCTTTGTTCATGGCGCGGCTTTTTTCCTCCAGGAAATAATGGGCCAGCAGCGGGATGTCGCTTTGCCGCCCGGCCAACGCGGGCATGTGGATGGAGATCACGTTTAGCCGGTAAAACAGGTCCTGCCGGAAATGGCCGTCTGCCACGTCCTGGCTCAAATCCCGATGGGTGGCAGCCACAAACCGGACATCGGTGGCAATGGGGTCCACGCCGCCGACCCGGTAAAACATCTTTTCCTGGATGGCCCGCAGCAGCCGGATCTGCATGGAAAGCGGCATGTCGCCCACTTCGTCCAGAAAGACCGTGCCGCCGTCTGCGGTTTCGAGCAGGCCGGCCTTTTTGTGCTGGGCCCCGGAAAAGGCCTCTTTTTCGTGGCCAAACAGCTCATTGGCCATCAATTCTTCGGTAAACGAGCCGCAGTTAAAAGCCATGAACCGGTTGTCCGCCCGGCCGCTTAGCTGGTGGATCGCCCGGGCGGCCAGTTCCTTGCCGGTACCGCTTTCCCCGAAAATCAGCACGTTGGTATCCGATGGTGCAATCTGGCGGATGACCTTTTTGACCTCGGTCATGGCATCGCTTTTGCCCACGATCAGCGGGACTTCGCCCGGGCTTCGGATCGAGGCGCGGAGCTGCCGGTTTTCGATCAGCAATTGCCGTTTGAGCAGGGCCTCGGCCACGATCTTTCGGACGGCATCGATTTTATAGGGCTTGGCGATGTAGTGGTAGGCGCCTTTTTTAAAGGCATCGACCGCCGAGTTAACCGTGGCATAGCCGGTAATCAAAATCACTTCGGTATCGGGCAGCAGTTCCTTGGTCTTTTCCAGCACCGCCATGCCGTCGACGTTTTCCATCTTTAAATCCGTGATCACCAGGTCGACGGTGGCGTTCTGCATTTCCTCGACGGCCTGTGCCCCGTTGTCGACGGAAATGACATGGTAGCCCTGTTTTTTCAGGATATGCTCCAGGTTCTTGCGGGCGATTTCCTCGTCTTCAACGACCAAAATCGTCGGGTTATCGGCGGTTTGTTCATTCATATAGATATCGGGTTAAAACAAAACAAACTGGTTGTCCAGAAAGCGCCACTTATTGATTATTTGCACTTCGGATGGAAAAATATATCAAAAAAGTCATATCGTTACACCCGTCATGCCTGCGGAGGCAGGCATCCAGAAATTTTTTCTTGCCTGGAAAACTGGATGCCCGCCTCCCGAAAGTGTCCGGGACAAGTTCGCGAGGCATGACGTACGAAGCAATTTTTTGCGCATCATCCAGGATTTTCCTCTCCCGGCATGGGCAGGTAAATGTAAAACGTCGTGCCCACGCCCTCCCGGCTTTCGACATGGATGCGGCCGCCGTGGTTTTCGATGATGCCGTGGGACACGGAAAGCCCCAGGCCGGTACCCTTGCCCACCTCCTTGGTGGTAAAGAAGGGATCGAAAATCTTGTCGATCTTGTCGGCGGCGATGCCTTTGCCGGTATCTTCGATTTCCATGCAGATTTCCCGTTGCTCAGGGTTTTTCTTAGCCCGGATGGTCAAATATCCCCTGCCGTCCATGGCGTGAACGGCGTTTAAAATCAAATTGATCAGCACCTGCTGCATCCGGCGGAAATCCATCACAACATATACGTCTTCGTCAATGTCGATGTTGAGATCAATCGAGCCGGGCAGTTCTCCCTTGATCAGCTTGATGCTTTCCTCGACCAGCGTTTTGATGGCTTTTGCCCCGGGCTTGAAGGTACGTTCCCTTGAAAATTCCAACAGCGCCCGGACAATGTCCTGGGCGCGCTCGATCTGGGACTCGGCGTCGGCCAGCAGCTCTTTGGTGTAGGCGGCATCGTCGCTTTCGAGTTCTTCGACGGCGATTTGAAGCGAGGTGGAAATGTTGTTCAAGGGGTTGTTTAATTCGTGGGCCACCCCTGAGGTCAGGGTGCCCAGAGAGGCCATCTTCCGGCTTTGGACCAGTTGTTCGTTGCGCTTGTTGACTTCGCTGATCATGGTATTTAGGCTTTGCACGAATTCATCGAATTCGTCGCCGGTTTCAAGCGGCGGGATCTTTTCGTAATCGCCCGCGGCGATCTTGCTGATGGCCCGGCGGATTTTCCGTAACGGGCGGTTGACGTTGAAGATCAAGGAAAACGCCACAAACAGGGAAAGCAAAAAGACCACCAGGGTGCCGACGAAGATATAGATCCGCGATTCCTTGACGAGCCGGTTGACGCTTTGGCGCTCCTGTTGGACCATTTGTTCCAGGTCGCCGGTGATTTTGCGCCCGAGGGTGCGGATGGTTTTCTGCAGCTTCGGCTCGGACGGCTCTGCCCCGCCGGGGTTTTTCGTGGCATCGGCTTGGCGGCCCCGGTTTTGCAGCGCCACCAGGGCTTGCTTGTATTGTTTCAGGTCCTGCTGGTAGCCGGCAAGGTTGCGGCCGGAGGCGTAATCCTTGTATCGTTTGATGATCCGGTCCATCTTGCTCGCTGCGGATTGCGTGTAGGCGATGGCTTCGGTGAGGTCGTTTTCGTTGAAATACAGGAAATAGTTCTTTTCATACCGGCGGGCCTCGAGGATGGTGTTTAACAGGCGGTTTTTCTCGGTGATGATATCGAACTTAAACGTCAGCATCTGGTTGCGGTAGTCGCTGATGAGCCAGATGAGGCCGCCGAGGACGACCAGGGTGATAAAGGCAATGGAGATCCGTTTTTGGACGCTGATTTTCATGGGAGTTCGTTTTACGGTTTAGACATAGGATGGCGGGATCACTTCATAGACGACGTTTTTGATATCCGGGATGTCTGAAATGGCGCCTGCGATTTCATCCGAGATTTCTTTTTTCATTTTTTCCCTGATGTATTCTTCGGTTTTCGGGTTCGTATAGCCGGTTTTGCGCATGTTCGGTGCCTCGGCCCGGATATGGACGATGCCGCTGTTTGCCCTTACCGTTACTTTCAGATCCTTCCGGCAGCTGTTGGCAATGGCGGCCTTGACCCGGCTGCCGACGGTCAGGTCGACTAAGGCCTGCCGGGATTCCGGGGTTTGCTGAAATGACGGCGTTTGCGCCGCCTGGCAGATCGCGCGGCCGGCGTCTTCTACGGTGAATTTGTTTATTTTTAGTACCATATCATACATTTGCGGATCTGTAATATCCATTTTGTAGAGGTAATGCGCCCAGCGCGACCGGTGGGTGTCTTCGGCGGAGATGTGGCGGATGGCCTCTTTTTCCGAAATATTTTCGCTCTGCTGCATGAATGCGATCCGATCGGCCATTTCGGCAAGGATGCGGACGTTGAAAACATGGGCGATATCGGGCAGCAGCAGATGGGAGGCATGGCCGTGATAGACCACATCTTCGTTTTTGACATGTTCTAAGAGCATGGCCTGGATATAGCAGAGATACTGCTCCCGGCCGTGGGTGACTCGGTCGAGCACGGACGGTGCATCGTGGATTGACTTGATCAGTTCTTTTTCCGGGACGTGGTAAACCTGGCCGGCTTCTTCGATCAGTGTTTCCCGGCTCAGTACCTTGTAGCCGAGCATGCCGGCGACTTTTTCGGCAACTTCTTTTCCGTGACTGAAGCATCCGCGTGAGAGTGTGATAATGGGCATTGATGACTCCATGAGGGTTATACTTTTTATAGAAAAAAAACCGGTAAACAATCCTGAATGCTGAATTAAAGCAACATGAAACACAAGACCTGACACGAAAAAGCAATTCTTCTCGCCCGTCATGCCCGCGAACCTGTCCCGAAAGTGTCCGGGACAGGTTCGCAGGCATGACGGATCGGGGCAATGTGCTTTTAATCAAGCCCATAGGGTGTAGCGTAATGTTAACGCTATATCCCGTAGAAGAAATAAATTACCGTAAGTTCCACCACCAGAAACAGCACCGTCATCACCGCCCCGGCCTTGGCGTAATCAATGGTCCGGTAGCCGCCCGGGCGCATGATCAGCGCGTTGACCTGGTGGGTCGGCAAAATGAACGTATTCGACGCAGAAAGGCCCACCACCAGGGCCGCCATGCGCGGATCGCCGCCGGCCATTACGGCCATGTTCATGCACAGCGGCACCAGCAGCACCGTCGCCCCGACGTTGGAAATGACCAGCGTGAAAAACGATGTCATGAGCCCGACCACGCCCAGCAGTACAATCGGGGCGGGATCGCCGATCAGGCCGAGCACGCCTTCGGCGATAAAGGCCGCGGTGCCCGTGTTTTCAAAGGCGATGCCCAGTGGGATCAGCCCGGCGAGTAAAAAGACGGTCATCCAGTCCACGGACCGGTAGGCCTCGTCGATTTTTAACACCCCGGTAATGATCATGCCCAGCGCCCCGGACATCAATGCCACGGAGAGCTGGATTTTCAAAAAGATCACCTGGAACAGGGCCACGGCCAGCCAGCCCACGGCCAGCTTGGCTTTTTCCGGCCGCAGGATTTCGCCTTCCAGGGGCGTGGAAAAGGTCAGGGCCCGGGGCTGGGGATAGTTTCGCAGAAGGTGGAACCGCTCCCACGGCCCCTGCAACAGCAGGGTGTCGCCCATTTCGAGCCGGATGTGGGTCAGCCCGGAGTAATAGATCCGGTGGCCCTTGAACAGCGCAATGGGGTTGACCCCGTAGAGCTCCTTGAATTCGATTTCGCTCATGGTCTTGCCGATTAACTCGGAGCGGGGCGATACGATGGTTTCGGCCATGCCCGCCGCGGTGCGCGAAAGGGTTTCGGCAAAAGCGTCGAGCGTCGGTTTGACCTGCCAGCCGAATTCCTCGGCCATTTTCTGCACGTTTTTCTGCCGGCCCACCACCGCAATGTCGTCGCCCGGCGAAATTGTATCCGAACTGCGGGGCACAAAGATCTTGTCCTTCTTGGCGGAAAAATGGATCGCCACCACGGTGACCAGGAACCGGGTCTGGATGTCTAAGTCCGCCAGGCTCCCGGCGTTGCCGGCGTCTTCGGGGATATGGATTTCGCTGACGTTGTCCAGCGCCCGGTAGGCCTCGATCAGTGTCGATGTCACCCCCTTGTCCGAATCGCCGCCGCCGGCCGGCAGGATGAAGCGGCCGAAAAGAATAAAATAGGCAATGGCGGTGAGCAGCAGGCAGATGCCGATGGGCGTCTGGGTGAACAGGCCGAAGGGTTCCAGTTCTTTTCCGCCCACGGTCATCAAGTCGTTTAAAAGGATGGTGGGGCTGGCGCCGACCAGGGTCAGGGTGCCGCCGATGATGGCGCAAAAGCCCATGGGCATCAAAATCCGGGACACCGGCATGCCGATGCGCTTGGCGATGCGCTGGGCGGCCGGCAGAAACAGGGCGGCGGCGCCGATGTTTTGCATCAGGCTCGACATCACGCCCACCGTGGCGGAAATCAAAGCGATGATCCGGTTTTCGCTGCTGCCGGCCAGCTTGATGATCGGCCGGGCCACCTGGTTCATCGCGCCGGTTTTGTCCAGGCCCGCGCCCATGATGATCACGGCGATGATTGAAATCACGGCATTGCTGCTCAATCCCACAAAGGCGTCCTGCGGCGAGATCAAGCCCATCAGCGGCAGCAGCACCATCATCAGGATGCCCACCACGTCCACCCGCACCCATTCGAAGACAAACAGCACAATTACAAAAGCCAGCACAATCATCGTCAGGATCATTTCAGGCGTCATGTCAACTACTTCCTTTCACTTCCGGTCGTATTCC
>JBNJEA010000019.1:0-31252 GCA_051745395.1 Thermodesulfobacteriota bacterium
GGACGGAAGACAGAGGGCAGAAGACGGAGGGCAGAAGACGGAGGGCAGAAGGCGGAAGGCGGAGGGCGAAAAAGCTTTTGAAAAATTGGACCGTACATAGTACATAGACGTAAACCCCAACATTTTCAGGGGGCTTTTTATATAAAATTTTAGACTCTATAATGGATTTATATGGATTGCAAGCAGTTATAGTTTTATGTAACTATTTTGATAAAATATCGAATAAAATTAAAGCTTTAAAAATTTGAATAATATGTGCATAAAATTTAGTGCATAAAAACAAAAAGGGCTTACGAAAAAACTTCGTAAGCCCTTGATTTTTTTTATGGTGCCGAGGGGCGGATTTGAACCACCGACACGGGGATTTTCAGTCACCTGCTCTACCGACTGAGCTACCTCGGCGCCAATTTGTAAGAGTGATATAAAGAAAACCGGGGGTGGCTGTCAAGGACTTTTTTTAAGGTCGCCGAAGATATATTGCACCAGGGTGCAGGCGGCAAGGGCTGCGGTTTCGGCTCTCAGGATGCGGGGGCCGATGGATACGGGAGTAAATCCGGCCGTTTGGGCATCTTCGACTTCATCGACCGTCAGGCCGCCTTCCGGGCCGAGCAGGAGCAGGATTTTTGATGGTGACGGGGCTTTTGTTTCGGTCAGGGGCACGGTTGCCTGTTCCCAGAAAATCAGGCGGGCATCAAAGTCGCCGGCCATGGCCAGTACGTCGGCAAGGCTGTGTACGGGCAAAAGGGCGGGCATCCGGCTTTGGCCGCTTTGTTTCATGGCCTCCACGGCGATGGCCTCCCATCGTTTCATTCGCTCGGTCATGCGTTTTTCATCGGGCCGGGCCACCGAACGCGATGACACCATGGGAATCCACTGCGCCATCCCCAGTTCGGTGAGATGGCGCACGAGTTCATCCATCTTTTTGTCCTTTAAAAACCCCTGGGCCACCACCATCTCGATGGGGGAATCGGTGGCTGCGACGCGGGAATCTAAGACGGTGACCATGACCGAATCGCCGGTGAATTTTTCAATCCGCGCGTTGTATTCGTAACCCGTGCCGTCGATTAGCCGGATGGTATCGCCGGGCCCGTAGCGCAGCACCTTGCGGATATGCTTGACCTCGGCCCCGGTCAGCCGGGGGGCGGGGGCGTGGACCTGGCCTGGATGAATGAAAAAACGCCGCATGGAATCAAAAAGTCGAATCGATAAGGATTAAAAGAAAACCGTTTTTCATCGGTTTGAAGTATGCTATCAAAGATGAATCCATGATTGTAGTATAGATTCAAAAACCGTTGCCAGCCGCCAAATCACTTGACACAGGCCGCTTGCTGTGGTATCCGGAAAATATAGTATTATTAGGGGTTTTTGTATCTGCACCCCTTTGTCAACATTTTGTCCAGGAGCAGAAATTTATGGCCGATTTTATCGACAACCGATCCGGTAGCCGCAAATCTTCGAAAAAAGCGGGGCAGGGTCATTCGAACGGCGAAGACGGGATCATCGAACTTTCGGATATGGCCGTGGGGATCTCCTCCGAAGACGAACCCATTATCGATTTGACCGAAGATTTGGTTAATGAAGCCATTCGGGGCTATTCCGGGGCTTCCGGGGAGATGGGTGCAGGAGATGAGCGACTGGAGCTTTCCGATCAAAAGGGCCGATCCGCGGATTCCAACACCGAATCCCCCGGGACCGCGCCGGTGGCCGAACCGGGAGGCGACGCGGACGTGGCGGCATTGTCGGGCACTGACTCCATCGAGGCCATTGAAGCCGATATTGCCAAGGAACTGGACAATTATTTTCAGTTGGAGGAAGAAACCCAGCAACTGCTAAACGGCCGTGCGGACGAGCCGATCGCCCAGAGTGTAGGCACTTCGGAAAATCCGCAGCCCGCCGAGGCGGATGTAAAGGTCACGCCGGATCAGTTTGAAGCCGCCCTGGAGCGGGTGATCCGGAGAATGTATGGCGAAAAAATCGATCATATTCTCCAGGAGGTTGTGGAACGCACCGTTTCCGACGAGGTCGGCGAATTAAAGGACTATCTGATGAAAAAGACCCTGAAAAAGGAATAGGGCCGAGCGTTTGCTTTTTCTCTTTTGATGCCGGGCGACAAATAAATGGTTTGAAGATCAATGGGGGTTATTTTATAATCCCCATTTTTTTCGGACAACGGTTCGATCCGTCCGGGTTTTGCGGCTGGCCGCTGCGCCGGTGGCAAAATCCGGAACGGAGACCTACATTTGGTAATAGCAATTATTCCGGGAGCACGTACGAAAATGACCGCGAATGTGTTGAAAAAGGGGTACGAACCCCATGAAGTTGAGGCCCGCTGGTATGCCTTCTGGGAGGCGGAAGGGCTGTTTGCCGCCGATGAATCCGGTGATGCCAGGCCTTTTTCCATTGTCATTCCGCCGCCCAATGTCACCGGCGTGCTGCACATGGGCCATGCCTTAAATATTACCCTGCAGGATATCCTGTGCCGGTATCGCCGGCTGCGGGGCGATAACGTGTTGTGGGTGCCGGGCACCGACCATGCCGGCATTGCCACCCAGAACGTGGTGGAGCGCGACCTGGCCGCCAAGGGCATTGATCGCCACCAGATGGGCCGGGAAAAGTTTGTTCAAGCCGTTTGGAACTGGCGGAAAAAGTACGGCAGTGCCATTATCAACCAGCTCAAATCGCTCGGTGCCTCCTGTGACTGGAGCCGGGAGCGGTTTACCATGGACGACGGGCTGTCGCGGGCCGTGCGCAAGGTCTTTGTCGAGCTCTATGAACAGGGCCTGATCTATCGGGGCAATTACATCATCAACTGGTGCCCCCGCTGCCATACGGCCCTGGCCGATATCGAGGTCGAACACGCCGAACACGACGGACATCTCTACCATATCCGATACCCCTATGCCGAAGGCGAAGGCGGTGCCATTGTGGCCACCACCCGGCCCGAAACCATGCTCGGCGACACGGCCGTTGCCGTCCATCCCGATGATGAACGGTATGGGCAAATGGCGACCGGTCATGTGATTTTGCCCGTAATGGAGCGCGCAATTCCCGTTATCCGGGATGACTACGTGGACACCAGCTTCGGTACGGGCGCCCTGAAAATTACTCCGGCCCATGACCCCAACGACTTTGCGGTCGGCCAGCGCCACGGGCTCGACAGCATCCGCGTCATCGGCGATGACGGTCTCATGACTGCCGAAGCCGGCCGGTTTGAAGGCATGGACCGGTTTGAATGCCGGCAGGCGGTTGTGGAAGCCCTGAAAGCCGAAGGCTTGCTCGTCAAGATCGAGGACCATAGTCACGCCGTGGGGCATTGCTACCGCTGCAGCACGGTGGTGGAGCCCAATCTTTCGCCGCAGTGGTTTGTCAAGACGCAGCCGCTGGCCGAGTCCGCCGTGGCGGCCGTCAAAAACGGCAGCACCCGGATCATACCGGAAAAATGGAGCAACGATTACTTTAACTGGATGGAAAACATCCGGGACTGGTGCATTTCCCGGCAGATCTGGTGGGGCCATCAGATTCCGGCCTGGACCTGCGAAGACTGCGGCAGGCTGGTTGTTTCCGAAACCGATCCCGACCAGTGCCCGGATTGCAGCAGCCGGGAACTGATCCGGGACGAAGATGTTCTCGATACTTGGTTTAGTTCCGCGCTGTGGCCGTTTTCCACCATGGGATGGCCGGAAAAGACGCCGCTGCTGGAAAAGTTTTATCCCACCTCGGTGCTGGTGACCGGTTTTGACATCCTGTTTTTCTGGGTGGCCCGGATGATGATGATGGGCTTGCACTTTAAAAAGGAGGTACCGTTTTCCGATGTCTATGTGCATGCCCTGGTCCGCCACGAAGACGGCAGGAAAATGAGCAAGTCCTCGGGCAACGTGATCGATCCCATGGACGTGATCGAAAACTACGGCACCGATGCGCTGCGCTTTACCCTGGCCGCTTTTGCCGCCCAGGGCAGAGATATCAAGTTGTCCGAAAAACGGATCGAAGGCTACCGCCATTTTATCAACAAGCTCTGGAATGCGGCGCGCTTTTCCTTCATGCATATCGATGACGCCTATGACCGTTTTGATGAAACCGCGTTGTCGCTGCCGGACCGGTGGATTCTGTCCCGGCTGCGCGAGACCACGGATGGGGTGGCCGAGGCCATAGACGGTTATCACTTCAATGAAGCTGCCAACACCCTCTATCAATTCGTCTGGCATGAATTCTGCGACTGGTACCTGGAAGCCGCCAAGCCCTCGCTTTACGGCAAGGCCGATGAATCCGCCCGGCAGGCCGCGCTGGCCACCCTCTGGCGGGTGCTGCACGACACGCTGATCCTGCTGCATTCCTTTATCCCGTTTGTAACCGAAGAGATCTGGCACAAATTGCCCGGCACGCAATCATCGATTATGACTGCGCAATTTCCCGGCCCGGCCGCCGACGCGCAGACGATATACCGCGATGAGGCTGCAGAGGCCGATATGGCCTTGATTATCGGCGTGATCACCGCGGTCCGAAACATCCGCGGGGAAATGAATATCTCGCCGTCGGTTTCCCTCGAAGTGCTGGTCCAGTCCGACGAGGAAAGGGTCCGGTCCACCATTTCGCAATACAAATCAATGATTCAGACCCTGGCCCGCCTGGAGTCGCTTACCGTTACCGAAGCCGGGGAAAAACCGAAGGCCACGGCCACGGCCATTGTGGAAGACGCCGTGGTGTCGGTTTACCTGGAAGGGGTGATCGATTTTTCCAAAGAAGCCGCCCGGCTCGACAAGGAAATCGCCAAGCTGGAAAAAGAAATCGCCGGGTTTTCAAAAAAGCTTGAAAACCCGGATTTCACCGCCAAGGCCCCGGCCGACGTGGTCGAAAAGGTCCGCGCCCAGTACACGGCCAGTGTGGAGAAAAAGGAAAAGCTGCAACGCAATCGGCAAACCATTCAATCCATTGAGGCCGTTTAAACCGTGGCCCCTTTGCTGCACATACCGCCCACACCCCAGGTCGACCGGCTCATTGAGCTGGCCCTTGCCGAAGATATCGGGCACGGCGATATCACCACGGACAGCCTGGATTTGCACGAAACCCGGGGACAGGGCCGCATCGTCGCAAAAGAACCCCTGGTAATCGCCGGACTGGAACTCATCGAGCGGGTCTTTCGGCGCCTGGACCCGGACATATCCGTGCGCCGGCACTTTTCCGACGGCGATGTAATTGAAACCGCGGGCACCGAGATCGCCGTGGTGGAAGGTCAAATGGCGGCACTTCTGACCGGCGAACGCACGGCCCTGAATTTCTGCCAGCGGATGTCGGGCATTGCCACCCATGTAGCCGCCTATGTGGCCTCGCTGCACAACTGCTCCGTCCGGCTGGTCGACACCCGCAAAACCGTGCCCGGCTGGCGGGTGCTGGAAAAATATGCCGTCCGGGTCGGCGGGGCCTGCAACCATCGCATGGGATTATACGATGGAGTCCTGATCAAGGACAACCACATTGCCGCCTGCGGCGGAATCGAAAAGGCGGTCGACCGCGTCCGCCGGCAGGTCTCTCACCTGGTGCGCATCGAGGTGGAAGCGGCCACGATGGCGCAAGTACGTGCTGCACTTTCCGCCAGGGTGGACGTGATCATGCTCGATAACATGGATGACGGCGAAATCGCCGAAGCGCTTTGCCTCATCGGCGACAAGGCCAAAGTCGAGGTTTCCGGCCGAATCGAGGCCCAGCGCCTGGCAAAACTAGCCGAACTCGGCGCAGACATCATCTCCGTGGGCGCACTGATTCATGCCGCCCGGTTCGTGGACTTGAGCATGGAGCTGAGGGGCTGATACCGTATTCTCGCGCCAAGACGCCAAGCCGCAATGTTGTAAAGCCTTCCTTGGCGTTTTTGGCGGCTTTGCGCGAAAATCTGTCACACCGCATATGTTAGGCGCCCATGATCCCGATTCGCGACACGATTCAATCCCGCCATTATCCGGTCGTTACCTTCAGCCTGATCGGGATCAATGTCTTGGTGTTTTTCATCCAGATGTCCGAGGGGCATCTGATGCAGCAGTTTATCTATACCTACGGCCTTGTGCCGGCCCGCTACACCGTGCCCGAAATCGCCGTACATTTTACCATGACCCAGCAGTGGATGGCGCTGGTGTCGTTTATGTTTCTGCACGGCGGGTTCTGGCATCTGCTCGGCAACATGTGGATGCTTTATATCTTCGGCGACAATGTCGAGGATTCGCTGGGATCGTTTTATTTTGTCGTTTTCTACATCGCCTGCGGATTGTTTTCCGGGCTGGCCCATACAATGCTTAATCTCACCTCCACGACCCCGGTTATCGGGGCCAGCGGAGCCATTGCCGGGGTCATGGGGGCCTATTTTATTTTATACCCCAATGCCAGGATCCTGACCCTGGTACCGATCCTTTTTATTCCGCTGTTTTTTGAAATCCCGGCATTTTTCTTTCTCGGGCTCTGGTTTACGCTTCAGGTATTAAGCGCGGCCGGCTCCTCGGGCACAGCGGTCAGCGGGATTGCCTGGTGGGCCCATATCGGCGGGTTTGTTTTCGGGATCCTGTCGTTGAAGTTCTTTCAGTCCTTTGCCGTTGTCCGGGCCGAAAGCACGGAGCGGCGGGTGGGGGTCAGGCGGAAAAAATCCGAACATCTGCAGGTCATCCGGCCATCGGCGTTTAGCGATTCGCCGGCTTTGACCGGCACCATCCGGATCACCCCCTATGAGGCCGCTGCCGGTACGGTCAAGACGGTCAATATCCCGTGGGGGTTTCAAAAACGCCTGTATCGGATTTCCATTCCTGCCGGCATCGGCGACGGCAGCGTGCTGCGGTTAAAAGGCATGGGCAGAAAAACGCCGGAAGGGGCGCCGGGGGATTTTTATTTGACGGTGCGTATCGATCAACCCCGATAGTGCCGGGAATCTCATGCGGTTTATGGGGTGGCTTCGGGCATCAGGTGCGATATCCGGTTGCGTCCCTTGTCCTTTGACTGGTACATGGCCTGATCGGCGCGCTTGACGAAATCGGTAATCGTGTCGTTGGCATATTCGGTGATTCCAATGCTTACGGTAATTGCTTGCGGGCTGCTCGGTGGCTGGAAGTAGCGCTGGACCTCGTTCTGGATCCGCTCGGCAACGCTGCGGGCGGCGGCGATGTCGGTTTCCGGCAGCAGCACCGTAAATTCTTCTCCGCCGAATCGATACGCCGTATCCATGGTTCGGAGGCTGCCGGCGATGATTTTGCCCACACGGACCAGGATCCGGTCGCCTTCTATGTGGCCGTGGGTGTCGTTGTATTGTTTGAAGTGATCAATATCGAGCAGCAGCAACGCCAGCGGCCGACCGAAGCGCTTGTAGCGGTTGATCTCGGCTTCCAGTTGATGATAGAAATGGCGGGAATTAAACAACTGGGTCAAGTCATCGGTGATCGACATCCGTTTTAATTCGTCGAGCATCTGGTTGCGCTCCCGGGTGATCTGCCGCTCCCGCAGGACCCGGCGCAGGCGAAGCAACAGTTCCTCGAATTTTACCGGTTTGAATAAAAAATCATCGGCGCCCTTGTAAATGGCATCTTCATAGTTGTAATTGCCGGTATATCCGGTCATGATGATCACGGCGGCATCATAATTGGATTTGACGGTTTTCGTCAGTTCCAGTCCGTCCATGCCATTCATGATGATATCGGTGATCATCACATCCGGCTGCCTGTCTTTGAAATGCTGCAGCGCTTCTTCGGCATTGGCGGCCGTCACGGTTTTGAATTCCGAAATGGTGAGAAATTCATGGATGGAGTCCCGGATGGCGGAATCATCGTCAACCACTAGAATTTCAGTGTTCATGGGTACCCCGATCGATGGTGGGTGGCCAAAACCGATGCCTGGTTGACAGACAATCAAGGAATTGGTAAATAGCCATATTTTATTCAAATTTAAACGAGGTGGCCGGAACTGTCAAATCCACAGGAAAAACGGTTTCGGTTTTTTTTAACTTTTTATCTCCAATTTGAGTTTTTGAAAACGAATCAATGAAACATATTCGCAATTTCAGCATTATCGCCCATATCGACCACGGCAAGTCCACCCTTTCCGATCGGCTGATCCAGACCACCGATATTGTATCCGATCGGGATTTCAAAGACCAGATCCTAGACAGCATGGATCTTGAACGCGAGCGCGGCATTACCATCAAGAGCCAGACGATCTGCTTGCCGTATACAGCCAAAGACGGCCACCAGTATTACCTGAACTTAATTGATACGCCGGGCCACGTGGATTTCAGCTATGAGGTCTCCCGCGCGCTGGCCTCGTGCGAAGGGGCGCTGTTGTTAATCGATGCCAGCCAGGGCGTGGAGGCCCAGACCATAGCCAACCTGTACTTGGCGTTAGAACATGACCTGGAGATCATCCCGGTGATTAACAAGGTCGATTTGCCTTCGGCCAATATTGAAATGGTCAAGGGTCAGATCCTCGAGGACCTGGGCCTGGATCCGGAAACGGCCATCCATGCTTCGGCCAAGGAATGGATCGGTATCGAAGAGATTCTGGAAGCCATTGTCACCCAGCTGCCGCCGCCGGAAGGCAAGGTGGAAGACCTGCCGGCAAAGGCCTTGATTTTTGATTCCCATTACGATCCGTTCCGGGGCACGATCGTGCATTTCCGGATGTTTCAGGGGCAGTTCAAGGCCGGCGACCGCATCATGTTCATGTCCAACCGGGCCGAATATACCGTGGAGGAAGTCGGTATTTTTCAAATCAAGCGGGTCCGCCAGAAACAGGTTTCCGCCGGGCGGGTGGGCTATCTCATCGCCGGGATCAAGACCGTCAGCGACACCAAGTGCGGCGATACCATTACGCTGAAAAACCGGCCCTGTGAAACGCCCATGCCGGGTTTCCAGGAACCCAAGCCCGTGGTGTTTTCCTCGATCTACCCGGTTTCCACCGAGGATTACCAGGAGCTGGTGGCCGCCATGGACAAACTCAAGCTAAACGATGCCGCCCTGGTGTATGAAAAAGACTCCTCGGCCGCCCTGGGGTTTGGTTACCGCTGCGGGTTTCTGGGGCTGCTGCACCTGGAGGTGGTCCAGCAGCGCCTGGAGCGCGAGTACGATTTGTCGCTGATTATTACCGCCCCCTCGGTCAAGTATGAAATCGGGCTGACCGACGGCACCACCATGCTGATCGAAAACCCGGCGGATTATCCCGATCCGGCGGAAATTGCCTATACCCGGGAGCCCTATATCAAGGCTTCGATTATCGTTCCGGAACGGCACATGGGGACCGTGATGAACCTTTGCATGGAGCGCCGGGGGATTAACACCAATTACCAGTATTTTTCCAGCAGCCGCATGGAGATGGTGTTTGAAATGCCGCTTTCCGAAGTGGTCTATGACTTCTACGACCGGCTCAAAACCGTCACCCAGGGCTACGGCTCCTTTGATTATGAAATCATCGATTACCGGGAGACCGATATTGTCAAGCTCGATATCCTGATCAACGCCGAACGCGTCGACGCGCTTTCGCAGCTCGTGCACCGCGACAATGCCGTACAACGGGCCCGGGCGGCCTGCGAAAGGCTCAAGGAGGAAATCCCGCGGCACATGTTTAAAATTGCCATCCAGGGGGCCATCGGGTCCAAGGTCATCGCCCGGGAAACGGTCAACGCCTATCGCAAGGACGTCACCGCCAAGTGCTACGGCGGCGATGTGACCCGGAAGCGAAAGCTGTTGGAAAAACAGAAGAAGGGCAAAAAACGGATGAAAATGGCCGGCGACGTGATGATTCCGCAGCAGGCCTTTCTATCCGTTTTAAAAAGCAAGGAATAGGGATGGCTTCGTAAAAAGCTCCAGGCTCTCTTTTTCGGTGTTTTTGCAGAAAGAAACTTTCAAAAAACCTACTTTCTAACCACAGAGGGCACAGAGGACACAGAGAAAGCATTTTTTATAAGAAACCCTCTCCGTGATCTCTGTGCCCTCTGTGGTTTTTGTATCCATTTCGGACTTTCAAAACCCCTATGTATTAATGATTTCGAATTGATTGAAAAAATAGTTGATTTCGAATTCCGCCGTTTCCGGGGCATCTGAGCCGTGGACGATATTTTTTTCGATATCTGTGGCAAAATCGCGCCGGATGGTGCCTTCGGCGGCTTCCTTGTAATTTGTGGCCCCCATCAGCGTCCGGTTTTTTTCGATAACGTTTTCGCCTTCCAGGATCATGACCACAATGGGGCCCGATGACATGAAGTCGGTCAGGCTTTCGAAAAACGGCCGCTCGCGGTGGACCGCATAAAAGCCCTTGGCCTGGTCCTTGGTCATCCAGAGCATTTTCATGGCCGCCACCTGGATGTGGTCGTCTTCAAAACGTCGAATGACCTCGCCGATGAGTCCGCGGCTGACACCGTCGGGTTTGATAATGGATAACGTCTGTTCCATCGTTGAAATTCCTTTCGTTTGAGTCTGCATTTGCTATTTGCTATGGGTGGGTACAATAATTTTTTCCGGTTGGCGATCCATTAGCAGATCGGCCGGGTCAAGTCAAGCAATCCGGCCACAATGCCGCCGGGGCATCGGCACACGCGCGGCCGGTTTTTTATTGACATTTTCATTTTTAATTCATACCTTAACGGTTCTCCGGAAGGCAAACCTTTATTACCGGGGAAATCCAATACGATTGATGGAAGGGAGGCACAAACATGCTGGAAGTAACTGACGCGGCATATAATCAGATTGCCGAATTTTTCAAGGATAAAACAGTGCGGCCGATCCGTGTGCTGTTAAATCCCGGTGGTTGAGGCGGACCGTCACTGGCAATGGTTCTGGACGAACCTACCGACACCGACACGGTCTTTGAAGTCAACGGCTTCAAATTTATTGCAAACAATGATTTCCTGGAAGAGGCCAAACCCATAACGATCGATTACCAGGGAATGGGATTTGCCCTCAGTTCCAATATCCAGCTCGGCGGCGGATGTGGATCGAGTTGCGGCACATCCTGCGGCTGATCCAAGGGCATTGCCCGAAAGACACAAAGACACAAAGAAAGGCAATGGACGAAGGATACAATCGGCCATTGCCTTTTTTTTCGTCTGCTTTCCGGGACTCAGTCGGCAATGTCGATAGACACCACATCGAGTTCCCGGCCGGAAATGATTTCAAGATCACCGCTTTTGCATGCAGGGCATGCCGATACGCCGCCTTTAAATCCTTCCCCCGGGGTTTTTCCTTCGATTTCCCCCTCAATTTCCCATTGATGGCTGCACGACCGACACCGGGATGCCGCCGGGATTTCTTCGATTGCAATGGCGGCTCCGGCAAGCGGTGTATCCCTTGCCGCCGCCCCGAAGCAGAACTCGAGGTATTCGGGCACAACTGCGGCGAGTTTGCCGATTTTGAGATTGACCTGTTCCACGGGGGAGTCTTTCATCTCCGGCGGGATTGCGGCTTTGGCAATGTCAATGATTTGCAGTGCAATGCCCATTTCGTGCATAGGGTGATTTCCGGTTTTTTGTGCCGCGTTGCTTAATTCGATGATGCCCCGGAAAGGGGCAGGGTGTTGTCGGCTGCGGGGTCTTTTCTGGAATAGGCCACATCGAGACGATCGAGTTCTTTCAGCACCATATCAATGACCGCATCGATGCGGTTGCCGACCACCGGTGTCAGTTCCACGCTGAGACTGTCGATATCCTCGGGCTCTACGCCCAGAATTACGGTTTCCGGCACATTGTCCACGGCCTGGCACAATGTCAGCGCCTCGAGAAAATCCACCTGGTGAAGCGAATTTTTGGCGCGAATCCGGTCCGGAATCGCATCTCCGGTCAGCCGGTAGAGATCGCCGGGTTCGCCTTTATTGCGTATGGCGTCAATGACGATCAGATGATCGGCTTCGGTGAGCACTCCCAACAAATTGAGTCCGAGCACCCCCCCGTCGATCACGGAGACGTTTTCCGGAAACGCATACTGGCCGTCTATCGCCTGAATGACCCGCACGCCGAATCCTTCGTCTGTCATCAGGATGCTGCCAACGCCTAAAATGGTAACCTGGGGTTTGTTCATAAAATACGGGTTTTCCTTTGCGTTTTGAAGTCAGGTTTTTGGGGCCTGCTATGGATCTGGATGGGGCTGTGGCAATATCAGCCCCATCCCGGCAACAAAAGGGTTTCAGGTTGTTTTTGAGCTCTTTGCTTACGTTGCCCGGACCTTGTAGACCTCGTTGGAGTCCGGATCGATCACGTGAACGCCGCAGGCGATACAGGGATCAAAGGAATGCACGGTCCGCAGCACTTCAAGCGGCTGCTTGGGATCGGCAACCGGGGTGCCGATCAAAGCTTCCTCGACCGGACCGCGTGTGCCTTCGGCGCAGCGCGGACCGAAATTCCAGGTCGAGGGGACGACGTACTGGTAATTTTCGATCTTTTTGTCCTTGATTTTGATCCAGTGGCCCAGTGCGCCCCGGGGCACGTCGTTTAGTCCGTAGCCCATGCCTTCCTTGGGCATTTCCCATTTCTGATACACTTTGTCGTCGCCTTTGCGGACGTTTTCAACCAACTGGTTGACCCAGTTTTCGACCTCCGCACCGATGACCACGGTTTCAATGCAGCGGGCGGCCGTCCGGCCCAGGGTGGAAAACAGGGCACTGGCCGGGACATCGAGTTGTTTTAATACATAGTCCACATTTTTGCGGATGCCTTCGTGTCCGTTGGCATAGGCCACCAGCACCCGGGACAGGGGGCCGACTTCGCAGGAGTAGTTGTCGTAGCGCGGGGCCTTAAACCAGGTATAATCGCCGCTGTCGGGCTCATATTGGCCCGGCACCGGCTTGGTTTCGCCTTCAAAGGGGTGCTTGGCATTGCTTTTTTCATACCAGCCGCGGGTGACGTGCTCGGTGACTTTTTCCTGATCGGTAGCCATCGGGTTTTTCAGGTCTTTTTCCTTGATAAATCCACCCGGCATGAACAGGTCCTGATCTTTTTTTTCGCCGGATTCCGGGAAATCGCCCCAGCAGAGGAAGTTGGTGGTGCCGCCGATGCCGCCCCAGTCCTTGTAATACTGGGCGGCTGCCGCCACGTCCGGCAGGTAGACGTTTTTGACAAAATCCTGGGTTTCTTTCCAGATGTACTGGAATTCGGCGATGCGCCCCGGGGACAGGTCCTGGATGGAGGTGACGCCGCCGACGACCAGCGATTGCGGATGCGGGTTTTTGCCGCCGAAGATGGCGTGCATGCGCGCGGCCTTGGCCTGCAGGCGCAGGGCCTCGATATAGTGGGCCGCGGCGATGAGGTTGGACTCGGGCGGCATCTTGTATGCGGGATGGCCCCAGTAGGCGTTTTGTAAAAAGCCGAGCTGGCCGCTGTCGACAAACGTCTGCAGCCGTTGCTGGATGCTTTTGTAATAGGGGGTACCGCCCCAGGAAGCGCTCGACAGGTTGTCGGCCACCCGGGCTGTTTTTTGCGGATCGGCTTTTAAGGCGGAAACGATATCGACCCAGTCCAGGGCGTGGAGGTGATAGAAATGGACGATATGATCGTGCATGTACTGTGCTCCGTGGAGCAGGTTGCGGATCAGCCGTGCGTTTTCCGGGACTTCGATGCCGATGGCATCTTCGACCGCGCGCACCGAGGACAGGGCATGTACATAGGTGCAGACCCCGCAGGAACGCTGAACAAAATGGTGTGCATCCTGCGGATCCCGTCCTTGAAGAATCATTTCAATGCCGCGGAACAGTTGACCGGAACTCCACGCATCGACTACCTTGCCATCAGAGACCTCGACTTCGATCCGCAGATGGCCCTCTAAACGTGTCATTGGATCGATGGTGACTCGCTTGCTCATATTCTCTCCTCTCTTCAACGATCAATCGTTAGTCGTTTTTGGATTCGTTAATGATGATCACCGGCAATTACATGGGATAGTAAAAAGGCGACATCTTGTCCCAGAACTGCGGTTCACTGCAGCCGATACAGGGGTGACCGGATTGCACCGGCCAGCTTGTCCCGTCGTTGAATTTGGCCACGGGGCAGTTGTTATAGGTCATGGGGCCCCGGCAGCCGAGTTCATAAAGGCACCAGCCCTTCTTTTCCTCCTCGGAGCCGAACGCCGGGGCAAATTCCCCCATTTCAAAATGGGCCCGGCGCGGGCACTGATCGTGGACCGTCTTGCCATAGGCAAACAGCGGTCGCCCCTTTTTGTCGAGGTCGGGCAGTCTACCCATCAGCAGGTTGTTTACCACTGTGCCGACAAAGTTGACCGGGTTCGGCGGACAGCCGGGCAGGTTAACGGTTTTGATGTCTAAGGCTTCGCCGACGCCTTTGAATCCGCCCGGATTGGGATCGGCGGCCTGGACGCCGCCGAAACTGGCGCAGTTGCCGATGCAGATCACCGCCGCGGCTTTGGGCAGTACCTTCTTGGCGACCTCAAGGAATGTGTTGCCTCCGATTTTGCCGTAAACACCATCGTCCTTGGTGCCGATCGCGCCTTCGCATACGCAGATGAATTCGCCTTTGTACTTTTTGACTGCGTTGTGGAGGTTTTCCTCGGCCTGATGGCCGGCTGCTGCCATGATGGTCTCATGGTATTCAATGCTTAAAATTTCGAGTACGAGTTGGTCAAGGAAGGGATGGGGATGCCGCATCACTCCTTCCGTGCACCCGGTGCATTCGGCGAAATGAAGCCAGATGACGGGCGGCCGCTGTTTGGGCGCTGCAAATACGTCGGCCACCTGGGTGGCAAAAGAAGCCGAAAGGCCCATGGTGGCGGTTAAAAAGGTGCAGTACTTCATAAAGTCCCGGCGGGTAACACCTTTTTGCTCCAGCCGTTCGTAAAACTCTTCTTTTTTCTTTTCATCGTCCATCAAGCTTCTCCTTTTGTTTTCAGGCAAATCGTTTTTTAGCAGCCGCCAAAGTTCCGATTCCCCCGGGCGTTTTGCCTGGTTACGCCCCGGTCGGCATCGCTTTTGGGGCTGCCGGCCCTATATGGAAAACAAGGCAGACCGCGCCTTATGTGCCTGTGGCGTTAACATATTCTCGGCAGTTGATCGCCGGTGAGCATGTCGACGATGCGTTCTCCGCCGATGCCGGTTTCCATGACCACCTTTCCGGGGTGAGCCGGGACCACCTCTCCGATGACGGCGGCATCTGCACCGCAGGGATCGGCCTGTATCGCCGAAAGCACGGCGTCGGCATGGTCGCTGTCGACAAACGCGATCAGTTTGCCCTCGTTTGCGACATATAACGGGTCAAAACCGAGCAGTTCACACAATCCCGCAATCGCGCTTTTTACCGGGATGCGCTCCTCGATGATGCGGATACCCACCTCCGATTGGCCGGCGATTTCGTTTAATGCCGTGCCGACCCCGCCGCGCGTGGGGTCGCGAAGCACGTGAATATCCGGGCATACATTGACCATGCGCTCGACCATGTGGTTTAGCGCGGCGCTGTCGCTGGCAATGGGTGCACTAAAAGACAGCTCCGACCTTTTCGACAGAATCGTTATGCCGTGGTCGGCGATCGTGCCGCTTACAATGATTTTGTCACCCGGCCGGGCATTTTTTGCGGAAATATGGACGCCCGGATACATCAGGCCGATGCCCGAGGTGTTGATGAAAATTTTATCCGCCGCCCCCCGGGCGACGACCTTGGTATCGCCGGTAACCACCTGCACGCCCGCATTTTCGGCTGCTTTTCCCATGGCCGCCAGTATCTTTTTCAAGTCATCGACCGCAAAGCCTTCCTCGATGATTAGGCCGGCGCTGATATATTGCGGCCGGGCCCCGCACATGGCCACATCGTTGACCGTGCCGTTTATGGCCAAATCGCCGATATTGCCGCCGGGGAAAAAGAGCGGGTCGACCACATAGGAATCCGTGGAAAAGGCCACCCGGCTGTCGGCCATATCAAAGGATGCGCCGTCTTCCATGCGGTTGAGTATGGGGTTGTCGAAAACCGGCAGCATCATCTCGGAAATCAGGTGATTGGACTGTCTGCCGCCGCTGCCGTGATCAAGGAGAATATAGTCGCTGCTCATGTCGTTTAAAATGGTATGTTAATAATTAATAGTAATGGTGCCGGTATCGACTTTCAAATCGCTATTTTCATAATTTTTTTCATTATCGTTCATACTTGAAGTATGCCGCACAGGTGCCCTCGGTGGAGACCATGCAGGGCCCCACCGGTTCCATGGGGGTGCAGGCGCTTTTATAGAGCCGGCATTCGGGCGGCGTTTTTTTTCCGGTCAAAATATCGCCGCAGGCACAGCCCGTTGGCGGTGCCGCATCTTTAACGGAAATGCTGAATTTTTCCACGGCATCAAAGGCGGAAAACTTTTTGCGGAATTTCAGCCCGCTGTCGGCAATGCGGCCGAGACCGCGCCAGTTGGCATCACAGGTTTCAAAGACCGTATCCATTACCTGCTTGGCACCCGGGTTGCCCTGCGCGGTTACCGCCCGGGGGTAGCAGTTTTTCAGCCGGGGGGTGTTTTCGTAAAGCATCTGCGAAAGATCGGAAATCGCCTGGAGCATGTCCACGGGTTCAAAACCGGCCACCGCGCACGGCACCCGGTGTTTGTCAAAAAAATCGCTGTAGCCGTCGGTGCCGATGATCACCGAGACATGACCGGGCAGGATAAAGCCGTCGATTTGGACGGCCTCCATGTCCATCAAGGCTTCCAGCGCCGGCGGGACGGTTTTGTGCATAGCAAACACGGTAAAGTTTTCGATTCCGGCCTGTTGGGCGGTCAAAACCGAGGCCGCGATAGTCGGAGCCGTGGTTTCAAATCCCACGCCAAGGAAGACGACGGTTTTGTCCGGGGCTTGCCGGGCCATGTCGACGGCATCTGCGGCGCAATAGACAATCCGGATATCTTCGCCGGCCGCCTTTTCTTTCTGAAGCGAGGACCCGGTGCCCGGGACCCGGATTAAATCCCCGAAAGTGGCGACAATCGTATCTTTTTCCCGGGCAAGCCTGATGGCGGCATCGATTTCGCCCTGGGCGGTGACACATACCGGGCAGCCCGGCCCGGAGAGCAGGCAAATGGTATCGGGCAGCACCGAACGGATGCCGTTTCTGAAAATCGAGACGGTATGGGTGCCGCAAACTTCCATGAGCCGGATGTTTTGATGGCTGTTTGCGGCAATTTCCTCGATGATTTTCCGGCAGAGCCGGCTGTCACGGTATTCGCTGATGTGCTGCATGTGGTTTTACGTCTCGAAAGGCTGTGTCAATAAAGGGTCGTTTTTCACCTTGGCTGCGGCCACCATCGCCTGCCCCAAACAAATCCCGCCGTCGTTTGCCGGCACCTGGCGGTTTGTAAACACGGCAAACCCCCTTGATGCGAGCTGATCGGACAAGCCGTTGAGCAAAAGGGCGTTTTGAAACACCCCGCCGCTCAACGCCACCCGGTTGATGCCGCTTTGTTTCCGGAGTTGTTCACAGAGGTCGGCAAACAGATAAATCAGCGTGACATGGAACCGGGTGGCCATCTGCGAAACGGAGGCCCCCTGTTTTTGGTCGTCTACGACAGACCGGATCATCGGCTTGACCGGTATTTGGATCGGCTGTGTGGCCATGATTTCATAATCGTAGCACATGGATCTTTGAAGCGCGTCAATGGTGTCTTCGGCGTGCATTTCAAGTGCCATGGCCGCCTGGCCCTCGAAATCGACGTGGTTGGAAATGCCGACAATGGCGGCAACCCCGTCGAACAGGCGCCCCAGGCTCGAGGTTAGGGGGCTGTTGATTTCTTTTGCCACCATTTCGCAGACAATGTCGAGATCGCCGGCATCTATTTCCGAAAGAAACGGCAGATCGAGCTCCCGGAACGTATCACCGAAGGCATCGAGCAGGTAACTGAGCCCCATCCGCCAGGGCGCCTTGATGGCGGCCGCACCGCCCGGCATGGCCACGCACGACAGGTGGGCGGCGCGCTGGAATTGCTCCGCGGATGCGACCAGGGCTTCCCCGCCCCAGATGGTGCCGTCGGTGCCGTAGCCGGTGCCGTCTAATGCCAGGCCGATGACTTTGCCGTCGATGTGGTTTTCCGCCATGCAGGAGACAATATGGGCGTGGTGGTGCTGGACGGCAATCCGGGGGAACCGGGTTTGTTTTTCGGCGTACTGGGTACTCAGGTAGCCGGGGTGCATGTCATGGGCGATATATGCCGGCTCAATGGCGAGGATGCGCTGCATGTGCGCGATGGTGTGGCGGAAAAAATCAAGCGCCTTGCGGTTTTCAAGATCACCGATGTGCTGGCTGACAAATGCATGGGCGCCCTTGGTCAGGCAGACCGTGTTTTTTAATTCCGCCCCGCAGGCCAGGATATTGGGCGGGGAGTGGTCCAAAAAAACCGGCGTGGGCACGTATCCGCGCGACCGGCGCAAAAATCGTTTGGCCCCGGCGGTGTGGCGGACAATGGAATCATCGCTGCGGAGGTAAATGTCGCGGTTGTGTACCAGGAAATAATCGGCGATACCGGAAAGGTTTTTGATGGCCTCCGTGTTGTCAATGGCGATGGGCTCTTCACTTACATTGCCGCTGGTCATGACCAGCATCTTGCATCCATGAAAAAACAGCAGGTAGTGCAGGGGCGTGTAGGGCAGCATCACGCCGAAATAACGGTTTTCCGGGCAAACATTTTCGGCGATGGCATTGGGGTGGCGCTTTTGCAGCAGCACGATCGGCCGCTGCACCGATTGCAGAAGGGCTTTTTCTTCGGCCGTGATGCGGGCAAAGCCTTCGATGGCCGAAAGGTTTTCGGCCATGAGGGCAAAGGGCTTTTCCGCCCGGTGCTTTCCGGCACGGAGCCGGTGGACCGCATCCCGGTTTTGCGCGTCCACGGCCAGGTGAAAACCGCCCAGGCCTTTGACTGCCAGGATGTATCCGTTTTGCAGCAACCGGCCGGCATGGGCGATCGGTTCGGCCGCCCCGACGTCTTTTCCGTGATTATCGAAAAGCCCCTCATGGGGGCCGCATGCCGGACAGGCGTTGGGCTGGGCGTGAAACCGCCGGCTGCCCGGATCGTCATATTCGGCCTGGCAGCGCGGGCACATGGGAAAATGTTTCATCGAGGTATTGGGCCGGTCATAGGGGATATCATCTACAATGGTATAGCGCGGCCCGCAGTTGGTGCAGTTGATAAACGGATAGCCGAAGCGCCGGTCCGCCGGGTCGAATAATTCGGCAAGACAATCGTTGCAGATGGAAACATCGGGTGAAATCAGGGTGGTGCGCCTGCCGCCGGCCCGGCTGTGGCGGATTGAAAATCCGCTGCAATTCAAAGGCGCTGCCGGCCTCTGGACAATGTCGGTGATATGGGCCAGCGGCGGGGCCTGGGTTTCAATGTCGTCGACAAATGCCGCAATGGCACCGGCGTTGCCTTCGATATGGATTTCCACCCCGGTCGCGGTGTTGGCCACGGTGCCGTTGAGACCGTAGCCGGTGGCGAGCTGATAGATAAAGGGGCGAAAGCCGACACCCTGGACAATGCCTTTGATTTCCAGCGATTGGGCGGTACCGGTTTCCACCTTGCCGTTTCGCATTTGCTGTAATCTGCCGTTTTGTTCCGTCAACAATGTTTAGAATTTATTCGAAAAAAACCGAACAGTGTAAAAAATGCAGCCAGCGCATTGGCTTGCCCTGGTCGGCCGTGGTCAATTGTCCGGTGGGTTTTCGGAAAAAAAGTGTTCCCGCATAAAATTCAGCGATTCCAGTGCGGCGGCCTCGTCGAGAACCTGAATGGCAAATCCGGCATGAACGATGACATAATCGCCGACTTTGGCATTTTCGACCAGCATGAGACTGGCCTTTCGTTGGACGCCTTCCACGTCTATGGTGGCGATTCCGGATTCGATATCGATTATTTTCGATGGGATGGCAAGGCACATGATAAAATCTCTGCGGGATGAAGTATTGTAAAAATCAGGAGAATCCATAAAAACCATGTATACCAGATTGAGTTTAATATAGATTTTAAATGTTTCCAAGTAAAAATTTTAAGTGTAGGCCGATTTCCAAAATAATGAAAAATTGCCTTAATAATAAAGGGATTTCTACCTGGTAAAAGGCGGTATGGATGCCGCTGTCTTTATAGCGTTGCGGCGCCCATCAGGAGAATAAAATAAACAACCGCCGCAGCGACAATAATGCCGCACGGCCACCACAGGTGCGGATAAACGGCTTTCATGCCGGTATTGAAGTATTGGTTGGACAGCAAGAGGCAAAGGTGCAGCGGCGAAAGCAGCACCCCGACAAATCCGCAGGAAAGGGCCACCATTACATAGGGCAGCACCCAGTGACCGGTGGCTGCAGCATCAGTCAAGGGCATCAGTATGGGAAAAGCCGCCCCCACCACCGCCACGGTGATGCCGGTGATAATGCCCACCAAAAACGGCAGCAGCACCGCTATTGCCACAATGGGGATTTTCAGATAAAGCAGTTCGGCAGCGATGGCATCAATGGCGCCGCTGTCTTCGAGAATCCCCTTGAAAACAAAGATGGCCGCCATCATGTAGACCATCTGCACAAGGCGGGTATTGATTACAATGGGCCGCAGTATGCCAACCGGCATCCGATTGGCCCGCCAGACCCAGTAAATGGCGATAAACAGGGCAAGGATCAAGCCGATTTCCTTGGAAACGGGCAAGCCGGCAGAAAACTTTGTCAGCAGGCTTCCGGTGCCCAGACCGAAGACGATGACAAAAAGGATGGGCAAAAGCTCTTTGATAAACGGAGCGGCCGGCGTCCTGGGGATTGGTCCCTTCCGGCTGCCGGTTTCCGGAAGACGATAGCGCGAAATTTGGGCAAAGCCCAGTGCCAGGGCGAGAAGCGAAAACAGGCACATGACCGCCATCAGCCGGTCCAGTCCGACGCCGGAAAGTCCGGCGGCCAAAAGGATCCCCGGATACAGGGGCCACCAGTATTCCCAGATGTGGCGGAACCAGTAGTTGATAAAACTGAGCTGATCCCCGGTGATGCCGGCGCGTCGGCCCAGGGTTTTGACCATCGGCGCTGAAAAGACGGCCCCGCCGGGCATGGGCAGCAAGCCGATTAATGCGGGAAAGATAATGAGATTGATCCGGGGGTTTGCGATGATGCCCTCAAAGGCGGAAAGCATCCGTTTCATCTGTCCCGATTGTTCGAGCAGATGGGAAAAAATCAGGATCTGTGCGACCACCACCATAAGGCTTGCGGCCCGGGCCTGCGTGGCGGCATTGAAAATCGACTGGATGGCGGCCGCCGGGCCGAGTCCGAACAGCAAGCACAGCAGGACCGATCCGCAGATAAAGGCGTTGCCGAGCGACCACTTTTTCCGGATTGCCAGCACAACGAAACCGAAGGCAATCATCACCCGAACGGCGGCCGGGATCGCATGGATGAAAGACATGGGGCGCTATGGTAGACTTTCGTAGAAGAAACGGCGTAACGATCGGATACCGCTGCCGTTGAAGAAAAATAAAAATGTGCCCCGCCGGCGAGACACATTCCAGGCACATTTTTATTTTTTAAAACCGGTTTTGCCGAATTAAAATGGTCGTCCGACTAATTCAGCGCGTCCTTCAATGCTTTGCCGGGGGTGAATTTGGGCACATTGCGGGCCTTGATGTTGATCGGCGCACCGGTCTGCGGATTGCGGCCGGTGCGGGCTTCCCGTTTGACCGGTTTGAATGTCCCGAAGCCAACCAGGGTCACACTGTCGCCATCGGAAAGTGCGCCGGTAATGGCGTCGACCATGGAATCCACTGCTGCCTGGGCTTCTTTTTTGGTGCTGACGACTTTTGCGACTTCATTGACTAAATCTGCCTTGTTCACTTGACGACTCCTTTCATTTTACGGGTTAGATGAACACTCATTTGCCACGATAGTTTCGTATTTGAACGAAAATCGTCTTTTTGGGTCGGAAACGATTTGCGATCCCTGCGCGATGAAAAAAAATGGTATTAAGGGCGCTTGTCCACGGCAATGCTGTTTTTGCCCGGAAACGAATTTTGTTTTTCGAACCATTGTTTTTCCATTTTTACTTCCATGAAAAACCGTTTGTCAAGAGGGATTTGGGGGTTTCGCCAGTTTTTACCCGAAAAAACGCTTTTCGTATTACCCAAATCGATTTTGGTATTAGAACGGTTTTATGCCGTAGAGATACCAGTGAATCAAGGATTGCCCGAAAAATACGTATATTATGGCGCCAAAGGCAAGAAACGGTCCGAAGGGTACGGCCAGCTTCAAATTTTTTCCGGAAACGAGCATTATCGTTCCCCCTATGAGGGTGCCGGTCACCGAAGCCGCAAAGATGGTCAAAATTACGCCCTGCCATCCGATTACGGCCCCGATCATGGCCAGCAGCTTGATATCGCCGCCGCCCATGCCCTCGCTTCCGGTGATCAGGTAGTAGCCGACGGTGACGGCATAGAGGCTGCCGCCGCCTGCGATAATGCCGATTATGGAATCGATGTAATGGATCTGGGGCAGCAAAAGAGCACCGGCGAAAAAGATCGGGATGCCGGGCAGGGTGATGATGTCGGGAATAATCTGGTGATCGAGATCGATGAATGTGATGACGAGCAAAACGGCAATAAATATGAAATAGATCAGCGTAAAATAGTGCAGTCCGAATTTCATTACACTACATACCGCAAATCCGCCGGATAACAGTTCTACCAGGGGATAGCGCAATGATATCGGTTCATTGCAAAACCGACACTTGCCGGCCAGCCAGATATAGCTCAGAACCGGGATATTGTCGTAGAAGCGGATCGGGGTCTTGCAGCGGGGGCACCGGGAACCGGGGCTGACAACGGAATCCTTTCCGGGCAATCGGCATATGCAGACATTTAAAAACGAGCCGACGCAGAGTCCGAAGCAAAAACCTGCAATGAGAACAAATGGGTTTGACATGGGCCCAGCCGTGATTAATAATGAAGGAAGATTGAATCCGTGTGTGCGTAAAACCGGCCTTTTGCCGCAAACAATGCCGGTCGTTTCAGGTGATGCGAAATAATACGATATACGATGTGGTTGTTTTTACCATAACACAACGGATTTCAAAAATTGTTTTTTGTCAGTAAGTGTTGACGACACGGCGTATAACTGCTTTATTGCGCAAAATATTTTGCCGCCGGTGCCGGCGATTGACGGATAAACAGAAAAAATTTCATGATATATCAAAATATTGGAAGGTTGCATTGATCAATAAAAAAAATTCAGGAGCCACAATGGCCGAAAGTGACAAGGAAGAGCTGATCCGTTTAATTGACGACGAAGAAGCCAGCGCCGTGGAAATACCGCAGAAACTGCCGTTGTTGCCGGTCAGAGATGTCGTGGTTTTCACAGACATGGTCCTGCCGCTTTATATCGGGCGCGACCGTTCCATGCGGGCACTCGAGGCGGCCATGGAAGGCGATCGCCTGATATGTCTGGCCACTCAGAAAGACCCCATGGTCGAAAACCCGGAACCCAAGGATATTTACCGCGTCGGTACGGTTTGCCGGGTGCTGAAAATGCTGAAGCTGCCCGACGGCCATTTCAAGGCCCTGATCCACGGGGTGGAAAAGGCAAAAATTACCCGTTTTACCCGGAAAAAAACATTTTATAATGTTTCAATTGAATTGATTTCGGATAGTTATGATGAAGAAGTTGATGTAGAAGATGAAGCTTTGATGCGAAATGTCCGGGAAAACTGCGAAAAAATATTAAATCTTCGCGGCGAGTACACCGGCGAAATCGGCATGCTACTGGAGGAAATCGACAATCCCGGCAAGCTCGCTGACCTGGTGGCCTCCAACCTGAAGCTCAAAATCGAGGAAGCCCAGGGCGTGCTCGAAATTGATGAGCCGATGGCCCGGCTGCGTCAGGTCAACAACTACCTGGCCCGCGAGGTGGAACTGTCGGCTGTCCAGGCCAAGATCCAGTCCAACGTCCGGGATGAAATTTCCAAGAACCAGCGGGACTATTTTTTACGCGAACAGGTCCGCGCCATTCACAAGGAGCTGGGAGAGCAGGACGAAAAAAGCGCGGAGATCGAGGACTACCGCAAGCGGATGAAAAAGGCAAAGATGCCCAAGGAGCCGACCCGCGAGGCGGAAAAGCAGTTAAAGCGCTTAGAGCAGATGCACCCGGATTCCTCCGAGGCCGGTATTATCCGGACCTACCTGGACTGGCTGGTGGAGCTGCCGTGGGGCAAATCCACCAGGGATGTCATCGATGTCCCCAAGGCCAAGGCGGTGTTGGATGATCAGCACTACGGACTCGAACGGATCAAGGACCGGATCCTCGAATATCTGAGCGTACGCAAGCTCAACCCCAAAAAGAAAGGGCAAATCCTGTGTTTTGTCGGCCCTCCCGGCGTGGGCAAAACCTCGCTGGGCCAGGCCATTGCCAGCGCCATGAACCGCAAGTTTTTCCGAATGTCGTTGGGCGGCATACGCGATGAAGCCGAAATCCGCGGCCACCGCCGGACCTATATCGGGGCCATGCCGGGCCGGATTATCCAGGGCATCAAGCACTGCGGCAGCAACAATCCGGTCTTTATGATGGATGAAATCGACAAGATCGGCATGGATTTTCGCGGCGATCCGTCCTCGGCGCTGCTCGAAGCCCTGGACCCCGAACAGAATACCGATTTCAGCGATCATTTCCTGAACCTTTCCTTTGATTTGTCCAAGGTGCTGTTTATCCTGACGGCCAACATGACCGATACCATCCCCCCGGCGTTGCTCGACCGGATGGAGGTCATTCAGTTGCCGGGTTATACCGAGGAGGAAAAGGCCATTATTGCCGAGCGGTTTTTGCTGCCGCGGCAGCGCCGGGAAAACGGTTTGGCAGACGATCAGCTGGTGTTAAGCCGCACGGCGCTGGAGCAGATCATCAATGAATATACGTCAGAGGCCGGTTTGCGCAACATGGAGCGCGAGCTTTCGGCGATCTGCCGAAAGACCGCCCGGCGTATCGCCGAAGGCAAAAAGGGGCCGTTTAAAATCACCCGGGGCAACCTGCAAACCTACTTGGGGCCGCCGCGGTTTATACCCGAGCTCGACCAGGACGAAAGCCAGGTGGGGCTGGCCACGGCACTGGCCTGGACCCAGGTCGGCGGAGAGGTCCTGTACGTGGAAGTGTCTTTGATCGATGGAAAGGGCGAGCTCATCATCACCGGCCAGCTCGGCGAGGTGATGCAGGAGTCGGCGCGGGCGGCATTGAGTTTTGCCCGGGCCCATCGAAAGGAACTGGGGGTCAAGAAAAACGTATTTGACAGCCTCGATATCCACATTCATGTACCGGCCGGCGCCATTCCCAAGGACGGCCCTTCCGCCGGCATTGCCATGGCCAATGCGCTGATATCGGCACTGATCGATCGACCGGTGGACAAATACGTGGCCATGACCGGCGAGATTTCGCTGCGGGGCCGGGTGCTACCCATCGGCGGGCTGCGCGAGAAAGCCATCGGGGCGCTCCGGTTCGGCATCCGGACCATTATCATACCGGAGAAAAACAAGCCGGAGCTTTCAGAGATTCCCAAAAACGTGCGGCGAAAGATCAAGTTCGTCCCGGTTTCAACACTGGAACAAGCCGTGGAATACGCCATCGGTCAACACGTTTTCAAGGCCGCCGCTGCGGGCACCGCCAAATCCTCTCCGAAACAGGCTGCGCAAAAGCAGGGGACGAAAAAACAGCAATCGTGACGGGCTCAATATGAAAATACTGGCCGTGGATACGGCAACCAAGACCTGCAGTGTCGCCGTATCCGATGACAGCGATATCATAGTGGCCCATACGGCCCGCTACGCCCGGACCCATGCCCGGCACATCATGACCATGATCGACGGGATCGTGCAGGCGGCCGAAATCACTATGGAAGATATCGACGGCTTTGCCGTCACCCTGGGACCGGGCAGTTTTACGGGATTGCGGATCGGTATCAGTACGGTAAAGGGGCTGGCAATGGCGGTGAAAAAACCCGTTGCCGGGGTTTCGGCACTGGAAGCACTGGCCGCCCAGTTTTTCGCAGCCACCGACTTGATTTGTCCCTTGATTGATGCCCGGAAGGGCGAGGTTTATGCCGGCGTATATCGGTGGACCCCCGATGGTTGCGAGCCTGTTTTTCCGGCCAAAGTCGCTTCGCCGGAGCAAGCCGTGTCCGGAATTGACGGGCCGTGTCTTTTCGTGGGAAACGGGGCTGCGCAATACCGGCAGCGCATTTCCGCTTGTTTGGGCGAATGGGCCCGGTTTGTCCCGCCGGTGTTTAACCCGGTCCGGGCGGCCATGGTGGCACACCTGGGATACCGGCAGTTTGCGGCGCATTCCGCCGGCGATGCCCGGACGGTGCAGCCGGTTTATATCCGGCGCCCGGATGCGCAAAGACCACCCCGGCAGAAGGCATGACCGCAATCAAGGACCGATCGCCCGGGTCAAACATCGTGGCAGTTTATATTGACAGCTTTAACGAATGGGTTTAATGTATTGCGCTTAATTGTAGTGCGCTCCATTTAGCTAACATAAAGGGCGGTTTGTCATATGGATCAATACAATTGGGCCGATCCGCCGAGCCGGACGGCCTTTCCTGTTGCCGGGGCCGGATATCCGTTTATTGCGGCGGGGGCATTTGTCACCCTGGTACTGGCGCTGCTGGAATTGACCGCATTGGCGCTGATCGCGCTGGTGGCCACATTGTTTGTCTGCTATTTTTTTCGGGACCCGGATCGGGTGACCCCCAATCAGCCGACTGCGGTCATTGCACCGGCCGACGGGCGGGTGGTTTCCGCACAGGTGGTCGACTCCAATGCGTTTGTCGAGGGGCGGTGCATGAAAGTCGGGATTTTCATGTCGATTTTCAATGTCCATGTCAACCGCATTCCGTTTGTTGGCAGGGTCAAGGCGATCCGATATACGCCCGGCCGGTTTTATTCCGCGGACAAGGAAAAAGCCGCCACGGACAACGAACACAATGCGGTGATCATGACCGCAGGCGGTATGTACACCATTGCCGTGGTGCAGGTGGCCGGCCTGGTGGCCCGGCGGATTATCTGCTGGATCAAAGAGGAAGACACGATGGCGGCCGGACAGCGGTTCGGGTTGATCTGCTTCGGCTCCCGGGTGGATCTCTATCTGCCCGCTGAGACCGATGTGGCAGCCCGTGTCGGCGACAAAGTCAAAGCCGGCAGCACCATACTGGGCTATTTGCCCGACGATGCGGGATAAGCAGCCCCCGCCGGCTTCATACAGGAGTTTGAGTCAGTGCAGTATTATCATAAGTTGAGACCGGAGAAACAGTGGATACAGACTCCATTTCGGTACAGGAAACTATTGCAAGGAGAGACAGGAGATGGGAAAAAAATATAGTATTGCGGTAATTCCGGGCGACGGCACCGGTCCCGAGGTCGTCAATGAAGGCATCAAGGCGCTGGAGGCCGCTGCGGCCGGCGAGGATTTTCAGATTGAATTCAAGCATTACCCCCTCGGCGGAGAGCATTACATGAAAACCGGCGAGGTGCTGCCCGAGCACGTGGTGGATGAGCTCAAGCGGGTCGACAGCATTTTTCTCGGGGCCATCGGGCACCCGGATGTCAAGCCCGGCATCCTTGAAAAGGGCTTGCTGCTGCGCCTCCGTTTTGACCTGGATCAGTATATTAACCTCCGGCCGGTTCAGCTCTATGAGGGCGTGACAACGCCGCTGGCCAACAAGGGTCCCTCGGATATCGATTTTGTCGTGGTCCGGGAAAACAGTGAAGGCCTGTATGCCGGGGCAGGCGGTACGTTAAAGCGGGGCACGCCCGATGAAGTCGCCGTCCAGGAATCGATTAACACCCGAAAAGGCGTGGAGCGCTGCATCCGGTATGCCTTTGATTACTGCCGCTACCGGAACAAGGGCAAGAAGGTAACGCTTTGCGGCAAAACCAACGTGCTGACATATGCCTTTGATCTGTGGGAGCGGACCTTTTACGAAGTGGCCCGGGAGTATCCCGATATTGAAACCGACTATGCCCATGTGGATGCCATCTGCATGTGGATGGTCAAAAATCCGGACTGGTTCGATGTTATTGTCACCGACAACATGTTCGGCGACATCATCACCGACCTGGGCGCCATGATCCAGGGCGGCATGGGAATTGCCGCCGGCGGCAACATCAACCCGGAAGGCGTGTCCATGTTCGAACCCATAGGGGGTTCGGCGCCGCGATACACCGGCAAGGGCGTCATCAACCCCCTGGCCGCGATATCCTCCGCCCAGTTGATGCTGGAGTCATTGAACGAAATCCAGGCGGCCAATCGGATTGAAAGTGCCGTGAAAAAGGCGCTTCGAGATGATGTCAAAGATCTTTCCACCGGCCGGATGGGGTATTCCACGTCCGAGGTCGGCGATCTGATTGCCCGATATGTTACAGACGGAATAAGTGGAGAGAAACAGTGAAGCAGGTGCCGCTAACCAGAAACGGCTACGACGCCTTAAAAAAGGAACTCGATGCCTTAAAAAGCGTGGAGCGACCCAAAAACATCACCGCCATTGAAGAGGCCCGGGCGCACGGGGATCTGTCCGAAAATGCCGAATTCGACGCGGCCAAGGAACGGCAGAGTTTCCTGGAAGGCCGGATCAATGAGCTTGAGTATAAGTTATCGAATGCCGATGTAATCGATCCGGCCGCTCAACCCAAGGATCGTGCGGTCTTTGGGTGCACGGTGCTGCTGGAAAACATTGATACCGGCGAAGAGGTCAGCTACCAGCTCGTGGGCCCGGATGAATCCAATATCAAGGAAGGCCGGATTTCCATTACCTCCCCGTTGGGCAAGGCGATTGTCGGCAAGCAGTTCGGTGATGAAATCCACATTGACGCGCCGGGCGGGAAACGTCAGTATGAACTGGTCGAAATCCTGTGAATGTATAATTAATTAATTTTGGGAGGAACGAATAAATGGCGCGGGTAACCGTTGAAGACTGCTTAAAGCGCATCCCGAACCGGTTTTTTCTGGTTCATGCGGCAACCAAGCGCGTTCGCCAGTTGCGCGAGGGAAGCGATCGTTTGATCGACTCCCGCGGCAATGAAGACATCGTGACGGCACTGCGGGAAATCGCCGCCGGAAAGGTGTTTGTCACGCGGCACTATACCGAAAGCCAGGAGACGGCACCGGAAGCGGAGATCGAAACGCCCGCGGAATCGGCTTCGGCGCCGGCAGAGCCGGCCGCATCGGAACCGGAATCCGGGGCGGAATCAGAATCCGGGGCAGGGCCGGAATCCGAACAGCCGGTCGATTCCGACACCGATGAATCATAGGGCGGGTATTGCGCCGTAGCGATTTATGTCCGGATTCAATGAAAAGGCCATCAACCATGACGTCGGGCGGGCCATTCACCACTATGATATGATTGCCGACGGCGACCGGATTGTCGTGGCGGTATCCGGGGGAAAAGACAGCCTGACGTTGTTGTGGCTTTTAAAAAAGCGCCTGGCGCGGATCCCGATTCACTACACGCTGTCTGCCGTCTACGTGGACCCGGGTTTTTCGGACGGTTTTGCCGAAGCCCTGGCCGATTGGTGCCGGGGGATCGGCATTGAGCTGCAGGTGGAATATACGGATTTCGGTGTTTTTGCGCACAGTGACAAAAACCGCGAAAACCCGTGCTTTCTGTGTTCCCGGTGGCGGCGGAAACGCATTTTCGAAGTCGCCGAAAGCACCGGGTGCAACAAAATTGCCCTGGGCCATCACAAAGACGACATCATTGAAACGTTTTTTATCAATATGTGTTACACCGGCACCATGGGCACCATGTGCCCGTTGCAGTCCATGTTTGACGGCCTGTTCTCCATTATCCGACCGCTGGCCTTTGTAGACGAGCACCGGATCAGCCGGTTTGCCGCGGATTGTCAATTTCCGGAATTTGTCAATCCCTGTCCCTCGGCGGCGATATCGAAACGCCGGGAAATCAAAACGGCACTCGACGGGCTGCATGGCGGGAAAAAGAAAATCAAGGACAACATTTTTCGCTCATTGAGCCATATCAATCTGGAATATATGTTGAAATGAAAGACACGTCAGTTTCTCGCAAGCAGATCGACGCCAAGCAGTCCGATGTTTCAGACTGCCGGTTACCGGGCGGTGCGGATGTGCGGATCATGAGAGATGTCCAAAGCGAGCCGGATTACAGAAACATTGCCATCAACAAGGTCGGCATCAAGGGGCTGCGCCATCCGGTGACGGTGCTCGACAAGAACAAGGGCTATCAGAATACCGTGGCATCGATTAACATGTATGTCGATCTGCCCCATGAATGCAAAGGCACGCACATGAGCCGGTTCGTGGAACTGCTGCACCTGTTCCGGCCCAAGTTGTCGCTGAAAACCTTTTCCGATATTCTGACCCAGATGAAGGCCCACCTCGACGCCGAGTCGGCGCATATCGAGGTCACATTTCCCTTTTTTGTCGAAAAGCAGGCGCCGGTGACCCATTCCCCTGGTCTGATGGATTACACCTGCCGGTTTGTGGGATCGATTAATTCCAGTTGCAAGGTGGATCTTGTCTCCGAGCTGGTGGTGCCGATTACATCGGTTTGCCCCTGTTCCCGCGAAATCAGTGAATACGGCGCCCACAACCAACGGGGCAAGATTTGTCTGCGGACCCGGTTTAAGAAATTTATCTGGATCGAGGACATGATCGAGCTGGTGGAAGGGGCGGCTTCCTGTGATGTCTATTCGGTGCTAAAGCGCTCGGATGAAAAATACGTTACCGAAAAAGGCTTTTCCAACCCCAAGTTCGTGGAAGATATTGTCCGCGACGTGGCTTTGGCCCTGCAGGCGGACAAAAACATCACCTGGTTTGATATCGGCGTGGAAAACTACGAATCCATCCACAACCACAACGCTTACGCCTACATCACCAGCGGGGAACAACCCAAGATTTGATTTAATTTCCCGCCGTTTATTTTTGCCCCATACACTGCTCGGCCAGTCGGGTCACAATCGGTTTGGCCCGTTTGCCGTTTGTGTTGAGCAGGACCGCGAACCGATAGAGTTTTCCTGTCTGAGTTTTTACATAGCCTGCCCGTGTCCGGATCCCGTTTAACGTCCCGGTCTTGAAATAGATCGGCCCGTCGGATTCCAGCAATTCATGGTACGGGGCAAAAGCCGCCAGAATTTCTAAAAACATGGATGCCGTAATCCGGTTTTTCCGGGAAATGCCCGAGCCCTCGACGATGGTCGGGTCGATGCCGAGTGCGTCCTGGGCATAGGTATCGGCTGCCCGCACGCCTTTTTCAAGGGTGGCCGCCGGCGCCCGCGCCTACGGCCCGCCGGCCACCCTTGAAAAAGG
>JBNJEA010000260.1:0-2527 GCA_051745395.1 Thermodesulfobacteriota bacterium
TCCGAAAACGGGCTCTACGGGTTTATCGGTTGTATCCGTGAAAAAAGCGATGCGGTTTTCAATTATGCCCGGCAGCACGGTTTATACGAACTGCCGGACCGCTCGGGCACCCACATCGACTGCCAGGTCATCGACACCGCCCTGCTGGCAGACATCGGGCAGCACCCGGAACTTCGGATCAACGGCTCGACGGCCGGCCACCCGGCCCCCGTGATCCTGGTCATGGATTATGCCTTCGGCGCCCAGGCCTTTGAAATCATGGACTGCCTGCTCAATCCGCACCCGGAAAACGATGCGCCGCTCAATGTCTGCTCGATTTCCATTATGGGAAAAGCCGGCATCCTGCCCGGCGGCAAAGGGGATGTCATGCTGGCCACCGCCCATGTCATCGAAGGCACCTCGGACAATTATATTTTTGAAAACGATTTGTCCCGGTCGGATTTCGATGCGGATATCAATGTCTATGAAGGGCCCATGATCACTGTGCTCGGCACGTCGCTGCAAAACCGGGACATGCTCCACCGGTTCCAGAGCAGTTGGAACACCATCGGCCTGGAGATGGAAGGCGGCCATTACCAGCGGGCCATCAGCGCCGCGATCATCAAGGGCCACATTGCCAGAGATGTCGATGTCCGGTATGCCTACTACGCCTCGGACAACCCCCTGGCCAGCGGCCAGACCCTGGCGGCCGGGGAAATGGGGCCGGAAGGCATCCGGCCGACGTACATGGTGACCAAGGTGATCCTGGAAAAGATCCTGACAAAGGCCGGCGATTAGCCGATTCTTACCCCTCCCCCAGGAACTGGGGGAGGGATTGGGTGGGGGGGTACTTAGAAGTTGTTACTGCAAAAAAAACGGCGGGTTCCATCGGAACCCGCCGTTTTGATTTTTCCGGATGCCCCTGTTGTTTTCCCCCAAAAAGCCGGGGAAAAACCGGGGCAAGGGTGCTTTAGTACCGATAGTGTTCCGGTTTGTACGGCCCTTCGACCGGCACGCCCAGGTATTCGGCCTGCTTTTCGCTCAGCCGGGTCATCTTGACCGACAGCCGGGACAGGTGAAGCCGGGCGACTTCTTCGTCCAGGTCCTTGGGCAGGGTGTAGACCTGTTTTTCCAGGTCTTCGGTGGCCAGCTTGATCTGGGCCAGGGTCTGGTTGGTGAAGCTGTTGCTCATCACGAAGCTGGGATGGCCGGTGGCGCAGCCCAGGTTGACCAGGCGGCCTTCGGCCAGCAGGATGATCGAGCGGCCGGATTTGAGGTGCCACTGGTCGACCTGCGGCTTGATTTCGGTCTTTTCGCAGTTTTTCTCCAGGTAGCTGACCTCGATTTCGTGGTCGAAATGGCCGATATTGCAGACAATGGCCTCGTTTTTCATCGCTTCCATGTGCTCGCCGGTGACCACGTCGCAGCAGCCGGAGGCGGTGACAAAGATGTCGCCCGCCGGGGCCATCTCTTCCATGGTGGCGACCTCGAAGCCTTCCATGGCGGCCTGCAAAGCGCAGATCGGGTCGATTTCCGTGACCACGACCCGGGCGCCGAAGCCCCGCATGGACTGCGCACAGCCCTTGCCGACATCGCCGTAGCCGCAAATTACGATCGTCTTGCCGGCGACCATGGTATCGGTGGCCCGCTTGATGCCGTCGGCCAAAGAGTCCCGGCAGCCGTAGATGTTGTCGAACTTGGACTTGGTCACCGAGTCGTTGACATTTACGGCCGGAAAGAGCAGGTCGCCGGTCTTGGCCAGTTGGTAGAGCCGGTTGACCCCCGTGGTGGTCTCTTCGGAAACACCGCGGATCTTTTCGGTGATCTTGTGCCAATGCTTCGGGTCGCGCTTGTAGGAGGCCTTCAGCCGGTTGATAACGCACTGGTATTCGTAGACGTCGTATTCCTTGTCGAGCATTTCCGGGTTTTTTTCGGCCTTGACGCCCTCGTGGATGAGCAGGGTGGCATCGCCGCCGTCGTCGACGATTAAGTCCGGGCCGCTGCCGTCCGGCCAGGTCAGGGCCTGTTCGGTGCACCACCAGTAATCTTCCAGCGATTCGCCCTTCCAGGCGAATACGGCCGCCGAGCCGGCCTTGGCGATGGCGGCGGCGGCATGGTCCTGGGTGGAGAAGATGTTGCAGGAGGCCCACCGGATATCGGCGCCGAGCTGGTAGAGGGTTTCAATCAACATGGCCGTCTGAATGGTCATGTGGAGGCTGCCGGTGACCTTCATGCCCTTTAGGGGCTGGTCCGGGCCGTATTTTTCCCGAACGGCCATTAAGCCGGGCATTTCGTTTTCCGAAAGCTCCATTTCCTTGAATCCCAGCGGCGCCAGGGAAATGTCGGCAATTTTATACGGCAGCGAAAGATCGCGTTCCGGTACGATCGCTTTTTTGTTGTTTTCGTCGGCTTGCATTAACATGATGAAAATCCTTTCGTTTGGGGTTGATAAAAATATAATATAAAATTGTTTCCATATGAAGATATCAAGTTATCTTGATATTTAAATACAACTATAAACCAATCGTTTGGAAAGTCAAGAAAAAAA
>JBNJEA010000112.1:0-9830 GCA_051745395.1 Thermodesulfobacteriota bacterium
TATGGAACGTGATCCCGTCGAGTATGGGCGTACCCCCAATGCCCCACGTCACGTCTTTCATGCCGATCAATGCCATGGTTTACTTCGCTTGCCGCTCTCAGTTCCTCAGTCCCTCAGTGCCTCAGTGCCTCAGTCCCTCAGTGCCTCAGTCCCTCAGTGCCTCAGTCCCTCAGTGCCTCAGTCCCTCAGTGCCTCAGCCCCTCAGTGCCTCAGTCCCTCAGTGCCTCAGCCCCTTCCCTTACTCAAACTCCGCCTTAAAAGCCCGAAACTCCTCCCGCAGTTGATCCAACTGCCCGGAAAGCTCGCGCACCTGCTCCTCCAGGGCGGCGATGCGGGCGGTTCCGCCGGCGGGGGCCTGCACGTCGCCGGCGGCAACCGAAGTATCTCCGGCAGCTTCGGCTTCCTCGTCGACTTCGGCGAACCGGTGGGCATAGCGGTTTTCCTTGTGGCCGGGGCGCCGGGGCAGCCGGGTGACAAACGGCCCCTTTTCATGTTCCGCTAATTTCGTCAGCGTGTATTCGACTTCCCGCACGCCCTGGAATTCGATCAGGCGGGAGGCCCTTGTGCGCAGTTCACCCGGCGTCTGGGGACCGCGCAGCAGCAACTCGCAGAGGATGGCCAGTTGCCGCCTGGAAAAATCGGCAAAATCATGTAAGTTGTGCTCGTATTTCGACGCCCGGCTGCCAGGGGTGCGGACTTGCCAGACCAGCCGCTGCTCGCGCAGCGAATTCAGGGCCGGTTCCACTTCCGATGATTCCAGGCTGAAAACCGGGTGCCGGTTGTTTTTCTGGTTGCAGGCATTGACCAGGGCATTTAACGTCAGCGGGTAGTAGTCCGGCGTGGCCATCTGCTTTTCGATCAATGCCCCGAGAATTCGCATCTCGATCGGGTTTAACGTGACATCCATGGGTTTTGTCCCTGTTTAAATTTACAATTTTCAATTTTCAATGATCGGCATCAGGCCTCATACCCCCGATCCGCCGGCAGCCCTTCCTGCCGGGCGGCATTGGTGGCCAGGTGATCACACCGCTCGTTTTCCGTGGTGCCGGCATGCCCTTTGACCCAGACAAACTGCACGTCATGATACTCAATCAATTTCAAAAGCTTTTCCCATAAATCGCTGTTTAACGCCGGGTTGCCGTCGCCCTTGGTCCAGTTCCGGGACCGCCACTTGCGGGCCCATCCCTTGGTCACCGCGTCGACCACGTATTTGGAATCGCTGTAAAGGGTCACCCGGGCCGGCTTTTGCAGTGCCTGCAAGCCCACGATACACGCCAGAATTTCCATCCGGTTGTTGGTGGTCCACCGGTAGCCGCCGGAAAACTCCTTGCGGCCGTCGCCGTTTAAAATCACCGTCCCGTAGCCGCCCGGACCGGGATTGTTGATACAGCCGCCGTCCGTGTAAATAACGACATCACCCGGCCGGGGGGCGGCCGGGTGCCCGTTTTTCGACTCTCCGGACTTTTGCGGCCGGGCCGGCGCCGTTTCCGGGTCCTCCAGCCATTGCCGGGCTTCTTCCCGGGTTGGAAAACCGCGGTAAAGGGCATTTTTGACCCCCCGTACCTGGACTTCAGCGCCGTTTGCGCCGAACCAATCGGTATAAATACCCGGTACATGCCCACGGGCCACTGCGTAAAATTTTTTTCGTTTCGCCATTGACTGCTCCGTTAAAAACAACAAACCCTTTTATTTAAGATAGTTATCCGAAAAAATCCAGTTCTCTACTCTGGTCAGCAAATAAAATTGGCGTACAAGCCAAGTCATAACCCAAAAAGAACATCGCCTCGCCCGTCATGCCTGCGGAGGCAGGCATCCAGTTTTCCAGATGGCAAGAAAGCCCTGGTTGCCTGCCTCCGCAGGCATGACAGACGTAGCAAATTGCTCTTTTTGTTAAGTCTGAGCAGCTCATGATGCCTTGATCCAGCACCCTAAATCCTAACCGGAATATTTCCGGATAACCAGATTATTAAATTTATAACACGAATGAAGCCGGGAAAACAACGTCGTTGATCCATGCCGTTTTCGGCTCAATACGGATTTTCCTTCGGGATTGTAAATGTGAAGCGTCAGCCAAGAAAAAATATTGTAAAAACTTGACATGTCGTTTAATCTCGCCGGCAAGGACAATAAAATCAACAGGAATCTGCAGGAACCTGTAACCGGATCCGGGGTTGTCAAGCCCGGCCATACCGATAATATTTTAACCGAAAGTGCGTTGGGGAAATTGTCAGTGTGAAACACCGGCATGCGACAATCGGCAACCGATTGAACGCCTTTACCGCAGAGCTTGAGCGACGACGGAACGGGAGATCATACATGAAAAAATGGAAAAAGTGGCTCGGCATCGTGCTGGGAATCGCAGTGATTTTCGGTATCGCCGACATCGCGTTTTACTTTTTCTTCCTCGACTTCGTGGTGGATTGGTGGTGGTTTAGCTCCCTCGATTACGGGGGATATTTTTTCCTGCGCCTGGTTTACCGCTACCTGGTATTTCTCGGCGTCACCCTGGTCTTTTTTTTGGTGTTTTTCCTGAACTTCTGGATCGCCTCCCGGTTTCTCGGCGCGACCAAACCAAAGATGTCCACCGGAAAACAATCGAAACGATTCTCCCGAATGCTGGAGATGTTTCGCACCGGCTCGCTTACACTCTACACGCCGCTTTCCCTGGTGCTGGCCATCTTCGTGGCCTTTCCGCTGTTTGAAAAATGGCAGACGTTTCTGTTTTACCTCTTTGCCCCCGACGCCGGGGTTGCCGACCCGGCCTACGGCAAGGACGTCGGCTTCTACCTGTTTGCCTATCCGCTCTACAGCATCCTGGAACAGCGCCTGCTGTATGCCTTTATCATTCTGCTGGCCGCATCGCTTCTTTTATACTGGATCGAACGCCGGATGCTTTCCAAAACGGAGCATTCCCTGCCGCGCGGGGCGAAAATTCACCTAAACATCCTGGCGGTCATCGCCATCGCCCTTTTCGGGTGGCAGTTTTTCCTCCGCCGATATGCCCTGCTCTACAGCACCGAGCACATGCCCCTTTTTTTCGGGCCGGGCTTTACCCAGATGAATGTCACCCTGCCGCTGATCTGGGCCGGGCTGGCGGCCTGGCTCCTGGCGGCGGTCTCCGTACTGTTTTTCATCAACAAACGCAAAAGATTCATTCCCGCCGGCGCCCTGACCCTGGTCTTTGTGGCGATTTTAGGCCTGCTCAACACCGACTTTTTAACCAACCAGGTCCAGAAATACCTGGTGCTGCCCAATGAACCGGCCCGGGAGGCGCCGTATATCAAAAACAGCGTCGAGGCCACCCTGGCGGCCTACAACCTCGCCGATGTCGAAACCCGCAAATTCGACGTCCAGACGTTTCCCTGGACCGAAACCGCCGCAGATATCCAGAAAAACATTGAAAACATCCCGGTCTGGGACCGCCCCCTGCTCAACGCGGTCTACGATGAACTCCAGAGCATCCGTCCCTATTACAATTTCACCGATACCGACGTGGACCGATACAACGTCGATGACAGCCTGCAGCAGGTCAACCTGGCCGCCCGGGAAATCGATTTGTCCAAAATGCCGGCATCCTCGCGGAACTGGACCAACGAGCACCTGCAATACACCCATGGCTACGGCCTGGTCATGACCCCGGCGGCGCAGAGCGGCCGGCAGTTTATGAAATGGTATATCAAGGGCATATCCCCGCGATCGGACTACGGGCTGGAAGTCGAGGAGCCCGCCATTTACTTCGGCCAGATGGATCACAACTACGTGATCGCCCCCAATGAAGTCGGCGAAATGGACTATCCCAAAGGCAACGGATTTGCCACTTCCCACTATGAGGGAAAAGCCGGGGTGCCGATCAACTCGGTTTTCCGCAAACTGCTGTTTTCGATCTATTTCAACGATCGAAATATTCTTTTCACAACCAAAACCCACGACAACAGCAAAATCCTGTTCCGGCGCAACTTCGAAGAAGCCATCGACATCATCACCCCGTTTTTCGAACGCGACCGCGATCCCTATTTGGTGCTTACCTCCGAGGGCCTGTTCTGGATCCAGGACGCCTACACGAAATCGCGCTGGTACCCCAACGCCGCCCGGTATGACGGCGAGCACAACTATATCCGCAACTCCGTCAAAATCGTAATCGACGCCTACAACGGCACCATCGACTACTATATCGCCGATGATGACGATCCGATCATCAACGCCTATGACCGGATGTATCCCGGCCTGCTCAAATCCATGGACCGGATGCCCGAGGCCCTGAAAAAGCATATCCGCTATCCGCGCGATATTTTCAAGACCCAGATGGACATTTACAAGAAATACCACCAGAAAGACCCGGGCACGTTCTACCGGGAAGAAGACATGTGGGAATTTGCGGAAAAAACCACCGGCGACAGCCAAGACGCCGGGGCGCAGGAAATGGAGCCCTATTACCTGACCTTGAACCTGATCGAAAAAGAGCGCCAGGAATTTCTGCTGCTGGCCCCCATGAGCCCGCAAAACCGCTCCAATCTCCGGTCGCTGGTCATTGCCGGCTGCGACGAAGAGCATTACGGCAAATTCTATGTATACAGTTTCCCAAAGGGCGAGCAGGTATACGGACCGGGGCAGATCAACGCCTTAATCGACCAGGACACCACCATTTCCCAACAATTGACCCTGTGGAACCAGATGGGCTCAGAGGTCACGCGGGGCCGAATGATCATTTTGCCCATCGGCAACATGGTCTTCTACATCCAGCCCGTCTACCTGACCGCGGCCTCCAAGCTAAAAATCCCGCAACTCCAACGGTTGATCGTCACTCAGGGCAACGTGGTGGCCATGGATGTATCGCTGGCCAAAGCATTTAACAAAATCGAAAAACGACTCAAAGCCGACAGCCAGCTCGTGCCGACGGCAGTCGGCCCCGGCCCGGCGGAAACTTCCGAAGAGGCCGGGAAAAATTGATGCACTCGTAAAAAGTCGATTTCAGGACGGCAAAGTAAAAAGTTCAAGATCCCCGAGAAGCGGGATCTCCGCTTCGCTCCGACAAGGCGCGCGAATCTCGAGGAATGAGGCGTACTTGGTCGTACGTTGAATGACGAGAGATGAAGCGCATCGAAGATCCCGAGCATCGGGGACGCAGATATTGGACTTTTTACGAAGCCGTCAAAAATACGAAAACAAAGCAAGGAGCAAATCCCGAACCAAAATGACGAACCATTCCGATCCGGACAACAAACCGGAAAACAAACAAGACAATACAGAAGCAACCGATTCCGGCAAAACCCCGCAAGACCAGTGGCAGCCATCGGATTTTGCTGTACCCGAGGCCGAAGGCAGTACCCGGTTTCACGACTTTGACCTGCCCGATGCCGTCATGCACGCCATTGATGATCTGGGCTTTACCTACTGCACGCCGATCCAGGCCGAAATAATGCCCAGTACGTTAGACGGCCACGACGCTTTCGGCCGGGCCCAGACCGGTACCGGCAAAACCGCCGCATTCCTGATCACCATCATCACTCACCTGCTCAATACGCCCATAGAGGGAAAACGCAAATCCGGCGCCCCGCGGGTTCTAATTATCGCCCCCACCCGGGAACTGGTGATGCAGGTCACCGAAGAGGCCCGCCAGCTTTCCCGGCACTGCGAGGTAAACATCGTCCCCGTTTTCGGCGGCATGGATTTCAAGGAACAGCAAAAGCAGCTCACCGGCACCGCCGTTGATATCGTGGTGGCCACGCCGGGCCGGCTGCTCGACTTTCACCGCCGCCGCATCCTGTCGCTCAAAACCGTGGAAATCCTGATCATCGACGAGGCCGACCGAATGCTCGACATGGGCTTTATTCCGGACGTGCGCAAGATCATCTACGCCACGCCCCCCAAGGACCGGCGTCAGACCATGCTGTTTTCCGCCACGCTGACCGAACCCATCACCCGCCTGGCGGCCGCCTGGACCCGGGACCCGGTCACCGTGGAAATCGAGCCGGAGCAGGTGGCGGCCGATTCGGTGGAGCAGATCGTCTACATCGTCACCAACCGGGACAAGTTCGCCCTGCTCTACAACATCATCGTCGAGCAGGACCTAAGCCGGGTGCTGGTGTTTTGCAACCGCAAGGACGAGGTCGGGCGCCTGGCCGACACGTTGACCCGCTACGGGGTCAAATGCGGCCTGCTCACCGGAGACGTGGACCAGAAACAGCGGGTGCAGCGGCTTGACGCTTTCAAGGAAGGCAAAATCCGGGTGCTGGTGGCCACCGACGTCGTCGCCCGCGGCATTCACATCGAGGGGATGGATCACGTGATCAACTTCACCCTGCCCCACGACCCGGAAGACTATGTCCACCGGATCGGCCGCACGGGCCGGGCCGGGGCAGTGGGCACGTCCATCAGTTTCGCCGACGAGGAGGATTCCTTCTATCTCCCGGCCATCGAGGATTTCATGGAGCGCAAGCTGCCATGTATCGAACCCGAGGACGCATGGCTCAGCCTGCCCGAACCGCCGGCCCGAAAAAAAAGCAGCCGCCCCAAAAAAAAGCGCCCCCGCTCCGACGGCCGGGGCGGCAAAAAGGGGAAAAACAAAGACGGCGGCGCATCGTAAGGATACAAAGCAAAGGCGGGCCCAAGCGATACACAGCGGACAACCATGAAACCCTTCTTCGAAGAACTCGATTATCAGCAAACCCCTATGGGGCCCCTTATCCTTCAGCGCCGGCGCATGCTGTCGCTGAAGGGCATCGAGGTCTACGAGGTCAAACTCGGCGAGCAATACCTCATGTCGAGCCTGTTTTACGCGGCCGAAACGGCCCTTGCCGATATCGCCTTTGAAAAACTTTCCGGCCGAAACTGGGAGGTGGCCGTCGGCGGGCTCGGCCTGGGCTATACCGCCGCGGCGGCCCTGCAATACGAGCAAGTGAGCCGCCTTGTGGTCATCGAAGCCCTGGGGCCTGTTATCGACTGGCACCAACGCGGCATCGTCCCCAACGGCCAGATGCTGACCGAGGATGCCCGCTGTGTTTTTTACCACGCCGATTTTTTCGCCCTTGCCCGGCAAAGCGGCTTTGACCCGCACACCGCCGGCCACCGTTTCAATGCCATTTTGCTGGATATCGATCACACGCCGGATTTTCTTTTAAACGAAGGCCACGGCGGGTTTTACTCGCCCGCCGGCCTGCAGCAGGTAAAATCGTTTTTAAAACCCGGAGGCGTTTTCGCCCTCTGGTCCAACGATGCACCAGAAGAGAATTTCCTCCGGGTTTTATCCCGGGTATTTGCCAGTGCCGAAGGCCGCACCGTCGAATTCGACAATCCCCTCCAGGACACGAAAACGAGCAACGGCATCTACGTGGCACGCGACAGTTAAACCTCCATTTATGCTAAACCCAAATGGAGGTTGCCCCCATCAGCGCCCAACCGTTTTTTCCAAAACATTGATAAAGCAACTGTCACTGCCGCCGGATCCGCCCTTGCTTTGCACATGCAGTCCGCCGGGATCAACAATCCGGCCGTCCGGCTTGCCGATCAAATCACCGAAACCGCCGTCTTTGAGCTTCAACGACACCGACAGCCGGTCCTCGGCAACGGCAAATTCCGCCTCCGGGGATTCAAAGCCATAATCGTAGAACTGGCCCGATTTCCCCCGGTTGGGGTCAAATTTCATCCAGGTCACGTTTTCCGGTATCGGTTCGGAAAAGAAGATGGTCACCGTTTCCGTGTCGCCTTTTTCGGCCACGCGGATGTGGAGTTCAACCAGCCCATACGGCAGATCCGGTTTTTCGCCCCCCGCCGCTTCGTGGTCCCCGGGATCGACCGAGCCGCATCTTTCGATCACGCCGCTTTCGATCTTTGTGCCGATCTGGACCTCGGGTTTTGTCTTGGACTTGATCGGCTTGGCCTTGTCCGTTATCACCACGCGGCCGTTTTCATCGGTAAAACCGCCGCCGAGTTTCACCTCTTCCCCCTCTGAAATCCGGTCCTCGGTCCGGATGCCGTCCACATATACGGCACCATCGGTCTGAGTGGTAAACGAAAACACCTCGGAGGCCGCCGACCAGGAAGTGCCGTCATAAAAGCGGACCTGCCAGTAATAGAGGGTGCCGGCATCGAGAACAATGTTTGGCGGCACCACGATGCGTGTCAGGCTGTCGGTTGAAATCTCGTCATAAACCAGGTAACTGTCATCGTAAAACAGCGGCTGTTCCCGGGCAATCTGCCAGCGGGTCTTGACGTGACGGTCGCCTGCATCCGGGTCGGAAAACCCATCGGTGCGGAGTTCGGCCATCAGCGATACCGCATCGGCGCCGTTTTCCGGCGCGATCAGCTCCGGGGCGGCCGGGCTTTGATTTGCCTTGATATCGATGTGAAAGGTTTCGGACCGGCTGTGGCAATAATTTTCAGCGGTCAGGGTAAAGACAGCGGAATCTTGCACCACCGCATCCACGTCACCGCCAGCCGGATCGGCCCGGCCGATGCCGTTGTTGATCGTCACCGTGTTGGCGCCGGAAACATTCCAGGTCAGGGTGACGGTACTGCCCGCATACGCCGTGCTCCGATCGGCTTCAAAGGTTTCGATTGCCAGATCGGCACATTCCGGCACCCCGTCGCCGTCGGCGTCGATATCAATGAAATCGGGGATCCCGTCACCGTCCGTGTCGCCGTCACCTTCCTCGGCATCGGCGATGCCATTGCCGTCGCTGTCCGTGTCTTTTTTGTTGGGGATCCCGTCACCGTCGACGTCACCGTCGCCCTCCACGCTGTCGGGGATGCCGTCATTGTCATCGTCGGGGTCTTCTGCGTCGGCGATGCCGTCGCCGTCAACGTCATTGTCTTTGAACACGAATACCGGCGATGTCTTGGCCCACGTTGAGTCCCGCCCGTCGTTTGCGATCAAAATGCAGGTAATAAGACCATGCACCTCGGCTGCGGTCAGGGTATATTCGGCACCGGTCGCCCCGGCGATATCCACCCCGTCGGCCTGCCACTGGTAGGTGACGGAAACCGTGTCACCGTCGGCGTCTTGGGTTTCGGTATCCGCCAGCGAAAGCGTTTTGCCGGACACCGCGGTACCGGTGATGGCCGGCGTGCCGGTAAAGACCGGTTCGAGGTTAACCGGCGAAACCTGGATGACCTTTACAAACGGCTCGACCGGCTGGACCCCGCTGTCATCGGTGACGCTGATCGTCAGGGTTCGGGGGCCGTACGCGACTTCCTCGGCGGTGTTGACAAAGCGCACCGACCCTATGGCGGCCTCGTATACCGCCGGCGCGTTGCTGCCCTCCAGGGTCAGCACACCGCTTTCGGCATCCCATGAACCATTGATCCCGTCCGTATCGGCAAACCGGAGTTCATCTGCGCCGGACTGGTAGTTTTCGGCAATGGTGATGGCCGCCGAGACGATCGGATCATAGTCCGGTTCGCTGATATTGAACCCGCTGGTGACAATGGCCACCGGTTCATCGTCCGTTGTGTAATCCAGCTCCAGGCTGTTATTGAAATTGCCGGTGCCGTCATTGCTCCAGATGCGGATGCCGCCGTCTGTGCCAAAACGGACGCTCTCAATGGAGTCCGGCGCCCTTGCTGACGATGACAGGTCCAGGTTGCCGGTCATCCAGTCCAGGTCCCCGTCGTTGTTGGCGTCGATTAATGCCGAACACATTGTCGCGTTCGGCACCAGCGTCTGTCCGCTTTCGGTAAAACGCCCCCCGTCATTGATCCAGATGGTGTTGGCCTGGGCTTGATACACATAATAGCCCGGCGGCGCGAAGATATAATTGCCGGCCGCCAGGTCCGGGTCGCCGTCGCCGTCGATATCGCCCAGGGCCACGGTTGCGGTGTTGCTTGCGCCCAGG
>JBNJEA010000113.1:0-9607 GCA_051745395.1 Thermodesulfobacteriota bacterium
CCGGGTCCTGGAGCAGCTTGAAAAGACGCTGACACAGTCAAAGAACATCGTGCATTTTGTGCCGTGCAGATAGGGCGGCACTTGGGATTTAATGCATCAACATTGATGGCTTCGTAAAAAGCTTTTTATTCCGCTGCGGCGGCTTTTTTGCAGAAAGGAACTTTAGGAGGTCAGGCACTAAGGGACTAAGGCACTGAGTTTTTTTAAACCTTAAACCTTATACCTTAAACCATAGACCTTAAACCTCGAGTTCCTTGGAAGTCCAATATCTGCGTTGCGCTGCCTCCCTCGGAATTTCACGTACGGCCAAATACGCTGCATTCCTCGGGATGCAGCGGCGCCTTGTCGGAGCGAAGCGGAGATCCCGCTTCTCGGGGATCTTGAACTTTTTACTTTGCCATCTGAAACCGAGTTTTTACGAGTTCATCCACATTCAGGAGAAAAACATGAAACGCTCCCGTGCCGGGCATAAAAAACAGCACGGCAAACACGAAACCATGCACAACGAATTTGCCCGCGATGTTTTTTTCGGCCTGTCGCAGCCGCCCAAAAGCCTGCCCTGCAAATACATCTACGATGATGCCGGCAGCAAGCTTTTCTCCCGCATCACCACACTGCCGGAATATTACCCCACCCGCTGCGAAACCGAGATCCTGGAGACGCACGGAAAATTGATTGCAGGGGCCATCGGGACCGGCCGGACGAACATAGTTGAGCTGGGAGCAGGAGACGGTGCTAAGACCGGGATTCTGATCCCCCGGCTTATGGATACATGCAGCGCTTTGACATATGTGCCGCTCGATATCTCAGATGCGGCTGTACGCCAGTGTTCCCAAAACCTTTGCCGCGTTTTTCCGGATCTGCGGGTCCGGGGGATGGCTTCTGATTATTTTGACGGACTCAAATGGCTGGCCGGCCAGAATCACAGCACGAACCTGGTGCTGTTTCTGGGCTCCACCATCGGAAATTTTCCGCCGAAAGCCAGAAACCGTTTTCTGGTGAAACTGAGAAGATCCGTCAACCCGGGAGACATGGCTTTAATCGGCTTTGATCTGGTAAAAGACGTTAATGTCATGACCCGCGCCTACAATGACGGCCAGGGCGTAACCGCCAGATTCAACAAAAATATCCTGGTGCGGATCAACAGGGAGCTCGGCGGGGACTTCGACCCGGACGGCTTTCGCTACTCCAGCACCTGGGATGCGCCCTCCCGCGGCATCCACAGCTACCTGGTCAGCAGGCGGCCCCGGAAAGTGCGCGTTGAAGCGATTGATGAAACGTTTGCGTTTGAAGCAGGAGAAACCATTCACACGGAATCGTCTTATAAATTCACACTTCCGCAGGTACGCAAACTGGCCGCAGACAGCGGCTTTGTCATGGAGGACAAGTATCTTGATTCCGGGCACTGGTTTGCAGACTGTCTCTGGCGTGCGGTGTAGACAGATTCCGCCTTCTTCGGTTATTCAGCCGGTTTCATCACGATGTCGCCGTAATAGGTAACGGCGGATTCCCCGGTGTTGTCCGAATCGGTCATGATGGCAATGCCCCGGATCATGGGCGGGTCTTCGCCAAATGCCGCCTTATAGTCCTCGACAATATTGCGGGACTCGGTAACCCAGGTGTTTGTATTGTCCTTGCCGCTTTCCACAACAATCATCTTGACCCGGTCCGTATACGGGTTCGGTACGATTTTATCCTTCGGGGCGCTGCTGGCCCATATGTAGTTGATCGCACCGGTGGGCGGGTATTGTCCGCGGACCATCTTGATCATCTTGAATTTCGCCCGTTCGAAAAATCCGACCTCGTCCGGATCGTATTCGAAGGCGATATAGATGCGGGCCGGATAGTCGTCTCCGGACTTTTCGGTGACATCGCCCTTTTCGTAAACGCCGGTCGCCCGCCAGCGCCATTGGATAACCGGATATTTTTGGGGATCGATGCGCATTTTGCGGATCAGGCCGGATGCGGATGCATCACTTTCGGCCCGAACGACAGGGGCCCCCTTGTAATCAATCAGGCGGTAGTCGGTATGTGCCTCTATTTCTTCAAAGGTCAGCGGTTCCCAGCCGGAAGGAATCTCATCGGCGGGATCGGCATCCGAGAATTTTCCGATGTAAAGGGTGTCTTCATTGTCCGATCCGGTCTCAGCGCCGGCGCCAACCGACATGAAAACGAAAACGGAAAAAACAACGACCGGCAAAATCAGTATGAAGCGAAATTGCGCCATTTCGGATCTCCTCAGACTTTCTACTATCGCATCCATGTAAAAAAACGGCCGATCCAGTCGAGCAATTTTTCCGGGGCATTGGCCTTTTTCCATTCCCCGGCGGCAAACTTGTTGGCCTCGGCAAAGGTCGGATAGACATGGATGGTGGAAAGGATCTTGTTTAAGCCCAGGCCGTGTTTCATGGCCAGCACGTATTCGGAGACAATATCGCCCGCATGGGCGCCGACAATGGTGACCCCGAGAATTTTGTCCGTATTGCCCCTTGTCAGCACCTTGACAAATCCTTCTTCCTCGGATTCGGCGACGGCCCGATCCAACTCGGCAAGCGCGTAGCGGGTCACTTTATGATCCACTCCTTTTTCCGCTGCCTGGGCTTCATTCAAACCCACTCGGGCGACTTCCGGATCGGTGAACGTGGTCCAGGGGATGACCCGGTAGTCGACCTTGAACTTTTTGAGCCATCCGAACAGTGCGTTCACCGCGGCAAACCAGGCCTGATGGGCGGCCGTGTGGGTAAACTGATAGGGGCCGGCCACATCACCGGCGCAGAAGATATTGGGCACCCGGGTCCGCAGGTATTCGTCCGTGGCAATGGTGCCGTCCGGATCCAGGGTGACACCGATCTCTTCGAGACCGAACCCCTCGGCATTTGCCTTTCGGCCGACGGCCACCAGGATCGCGTCGAATTCCACCCGGACATCGGCTCCATCGTGTTCGCAGACCAGGATCTTTTCCCCGTTTTCCACTTCGACGGCCCTGGCCTTGTGATCGGTGAGCACGGTGACGCCTTCGGATGCAAACCGCCGGCGCATATATTCGGCCACATCCGGATCCTCCCGGCCCATGATCTGAGGCGCCATTTCCACCTGGGTGACGTCTGATCCCAGCCGCGAAAAGGTCTGGGACAGTTCGCACCCGATCGGCCCACCGCCCAGCACGACCATGCGCGGCGGCAGTTCCGTCAGATTCCAGACGGTATCCGAGGTGAGGTAATCGACCTGGTCGAGCCCGGGAATCGTCGGAACAAAGGGACTTGCGCCGGTGGCCACCACAATGCTTCGGGTGGTAAGCGTTTTGCCGTCAACGGTTACTTCATAGGGGCTTTCGATTTTGGCTGTTCCCGTATAGCAGTCCACCCCGAGTTGGGTGTAGCGCGCCACGGAGTCGTGCGGTTCGATTTTCTGGATAATGCCTTTGACCCGGTCCATGACACCGGCAAATTCGTAGTCCACCTCGGCGCTTTTAAAGCCGAAGTCTGCGGCCCGTTTGGCATCATGGAGCACCCGGGCGCTTCGGATCAGGGATTTGCTCGGCACGCAGCCCGTGTTTAAGCAGTCTCCGCCCATTTTGTCCTTTTCGATCAAGGCCACTTTCGCCTTGACCGTGGCGGCGATATAGGCGGTCACCAGGCCGGCCGAGCCGCCGCCGATGACCACCATGTTATAATCCGCCGATTTCGGCTTCCGGTATGCGGCCATGATGCGCCTCCTTTTGATAAAACCGGTGATGATTCTGGCAATCCAGGGAAACAGGCCCAGCAGCACGAAGGAGAAAATAAGATCGGGCGACAGGATGCCCGCCGTGGATTGAATCTGGGCCAGCTGGGTGCCGGCATTGACATAGACAATGGTGCCCGGCAGCATGCCGATCTGGCTGATGATATAATACATGCCGGTTTTAATCGGGGTCATCGCCATGGCCAGGTTGATGACGAAAAACGGAAAAACCGGCACCAGCCGCAGGGTAAACAGGTAGAGCATGCCGTCTTTTTCAATGCCCTTGTTGATGGCCTGCAGTTTTTCCTTGAACCGGGTCTGAACGTAGTCCTTTAGCAGAAAGCGGGCCACCAGAAAGGCCAGGGTGGCGCCGATGGTGCTGGCAAAAGAAACCACCACCGTGCCGATGACAAGGCCGAACATGGCCCCGCCCGCCAGGGTCATCACCACCGCCCCGGGAAGCGACAGGGCGGCCATGACGATATATACCGCCATGTAGATGGCGATTGTCAGCAGGGTGTTGGCGTCATAAAAACCCATCAATGCGGCCTGCTTGGCCTTCAGCGACGCCAGGGTGAAATACTGCTGCAGATCGAGTGCAAAAAACAAAACGACCAGGACGGCGATACTGCCGAGGATGATCCATTTGCTCCAGTTTCGGGTCCGTTTTTGAGCCTGGTCTTTCATTTGCCGCCTCTTTTAAGGATAGTAAAACCTGTCCTCAGGTTTTAATGGCCCCGCCTCATGTAAACCCGGCCCCGGCCGTGCAGGTATAGCAATGATCGGCCGTGGCGATGGGATTTCCCGCCTCGGGTTTTGCCGGCATCTCCGATACATGAACCTTTTCCCTCCCTGCCTTGGGAATTTTCCTGGCCAGGTTGAAATCGCAGTCATAGAGATATCCGTCCCATGAGACGGACAAAAGAGTACGGCACATGACCCCGTCGACCGCGCAGGGGTTGAAGGCCCTGGCCAGTTTTTCCATATACGCCTCAAAATTGCCCGAATCGGCCAGCCACTTTCGGAATCTGCCGATCGGGACATTGGCAAAGCTGTATAATTGATTGAACCCGATCCCCCATCGTCTTTGCAGAACCTCGCGGAAACGTTTTTCGGACTGCGCCTGGGAAGGAGGCAGAAACGCGCCGGTCGGATTGACCACAAGATGGAGCGAAAGGCCCGTATCGTCACGGCCGTAGCCCATACGATTGAATTTTTGCAGCACCGCCACGCTGGTCTCAAAGGCGCCGTCGCCCCGCTGGGCATCGGTCTGCAATTCGTCAATTGACGGGAAAGAGGCCACCATTGCCACATGATGCGATGCCATCTTTTCAATCAAATGATCTTTTTCCCCGTTGCCGAGGGCGGAAAGGTTGGATCGAAGCATGATTTGGGATGCGGTGGGAGAAAGGGCCTCGACGAGGTACTCGAGATTCGGGTTTAGCTCCGGCGCGCCCCCGGTAATATCGATGGTGTCAAAACCGCTTCGCTGCGCGTAGGCAACCACTTGCTCCGCGGTTTTGCGGTCCATGTTCTCCGTTCGGGCGGGGCCGGCGTCCAGGTGGCAGTGGCGGCATTCCTGGTTGCACAGCAGACCGACATTGATCTGCAGAGTGTGCGCCTGATCCCTTGTCAGTCGGAGATTATGCTGTTTGAGAACTTGATTGAAATGATCCATTTTTGTCGGTTCAGTCCTGCTGTTTTCGTGAAAATCGTTTTTTTACGAAGCCATCACCTTTACAAGGAGATTTTTTCAGCAATGTTGCGCATCTGAACGCCGTGCACAAGGGATGCGCCCCCGCGGATGGCATTGGCCACATGCACGGCCTCTGTCATCTCGGAAAGATTTGACCCTTTTTCAAGGCTGTCTTTTGTATACGCATCAATGCAGTACGGACACTGGACGGCATGCGCCACCGCCAGCGCAATCAGGGATTTTTCCCGCTCCGTGAGCGCCCCGTCGGCAAACACGGCCTCATAATAGTCAAAAAACTTTTTGCCCAGATCCGGCGCATTTTTGCCGATTTCTTCAAACCTGGAAAGATCTTCCGGGTTATAATAGGTCTCCATTGGTCCTCCCTTGCTGTGTTTTTTATTGTTGATTATTGCGGGGCTTGATCCGACCGGGTTCGATGTTGATGGCGGCGGATGAATTTGCAATACATATTGGTACGAACTACCGGGGCGATATCTCCGTTGCCGATACATTCGTTGGAAATATTTGACAATAACGTAATGGTACGATTCTATTATAGCCATGACACACACAGCATGCAAAAAAATATCCACGTATCTAAATGGAATGATTTTCAAGTTTGCCGCTTAATGGCTTGCATTCCAAAATGCCGTATGGTTAAATACATTTATACACACTGATACATCGATATCCGGAAAACGGTGGTTCGGTGTGCTGGCACTGCTGGTGGTGGTGCTGGCCGCTGTATCGACCTGGTGGTGGGTTCACCGGGCCGATCGGAAAATGCGCATGCAATTGCTGCAAGATGCCCGGATCGCGGCCAGTTCCGTGAACCTGGAACGAATTTCCGGGTTAACCGGCACCCGGGCCGATCTTTCATCCCCCGATTACCGCCGCCTAAAAAAACAATTCACCAAAACCCGAACCGCCATTGCCGACTGCCGGTTTCTCTATCTCATGGGGCAAAAGCCGGACGGCCGGGTTTTTTTCTACAGCGACTCCCTGCCTTCGGATTCGCCGGATTACGCACCGCCGGGCCTGATCTACGAGGAGGTGCCGGCCGCGTACCTTCGGGTCTTTGACACCAAACAGGCAAAAACCGTCGGTCCGGTAACGGATCGATGGGGCACGCTGATCACGGCCCTGGTGCCCCTGCTAGATCCCGAAACCGGGGCATTACTCGCAGTGCTGGGCATGGACGTGGATGCCGGAGACTGGTACTGGGGAGTCACCCGGCGGAGCGCGCTGCCGGTCGGGCTGGCGCTTTTAGCCCTGCTGATCGGGATCAATTTCCAGCAAGCCCGGCACAACCGCATCCTCCGGCGTTCCGAAAACGCGCTGCGCCGGGAACGCGATTATTCGAGCAGCATTATAACCCGCTCCCCCGCGATGATCTGCGGGGTCGCCGCGGACGGCACCCTCACCTTTATCAATCCCGCCGGCGAGCGCGCAACGGGCTATGCCGCGGACGAAATCGTGGGACACAACTGGTGGAAGACGGTTTTTCCGGGCCGGGCATATCAGCAGGTCACCCAATTTTTCCGGGATCTGGAAGAAAACGGTGTCCGGGATTACGAAATGACGCTGACCGGCCGCAGCGGACAAGAACGGATCATTTCCTGGAACTGGATCCGCCGAACCGATGAAAACGGCCGGTTCACGGAGTTGATCGGGTTCGGAAACGATGTCACACCCCGCAAACAGGCTGAAGCCGCCCTTCGGGAAAGTGAATCCCGACTGCGGGCCATTCTGCAGGCCACCCCCGATCCCATGATCGTATATGACGAAACCCACACCCCCCGGTATGTCAACCCGGCCTTTACACACGTTTTCGGCTTGACGCTCGAAACACTTCAGGAAACGGGTTTCCCCTGCGAAGGTGATGACAATGTGGAAGACCTGCCGGCCAAAATCCGCGAAATCAACCATACCGGAGGACCGCTCAAATTTGAAACCCGCCTGACAACCGGCGGCGGCAATGTCTTGGAAATACTGGTTTCCGCAGCGCTGATTGCAGGCGATAACGGGACGCCACAGGGCATGGTTGTCAACCTGGCCGATATCAGCCGGATCAAACAACTGGAAAACCAGCTCCAGCGCGCCCGTCGGATGGAAGCCATCGGGACTTTGGCCGGCGGCATTGCCCACGACTTCAACAACCTGCTGTCAGGCATCCAAGGCCATGTCTCCCTGATGCGCAGCGCTTTGCCATCTGAGCATCGATCCGCGGATTCGCTCAATCAGATCGCACAGCATGTCGAAAAGGGCGCCGGTCTGACCCGGCAACTGCTCGGTTTCGCCAAGGAGGGCAAATACGAGGTCCAGCCGACGAATTTAAACACGCTTATCGAAGCCGAAAATCAACTGTTCAGCCGCACCTGCAAAGACGTTATTCTTCACACCCGCTGCGCCCCGGACCTGCGGGCCGTCGAGGTCGATCGCAGCCAGATGCGGCAGGTATTGATGAATCTCTACGTCAATGCGCGGCAGGCCATGCCCGGCGGCGGTGATCTTTACGTGGAAACGAAGAATGTGACCCTCGACGCCGAAGCGGTCGCCCTCCACGGTGCGGCCGCCGGTGCTTATGTCCGGCTCTCGGTTGCCGACACCGGCGAGGGCATGGACAAAAACACCCTCGATAAAATATTCGATCCCTTTTTTACGACCAAATCGATCGGCCAGGGAACGGGATTGGGACTGGCATCGGTTTACGGCATTGTCCAGAATCACAGCGGCTTTATCCAGGCCGACAGCGAACCGGGCCGCTGGACGATGTTTACAATCTATTTGCCCGCCTCCGACCGCGAACCCGCCGATGACCAGACGCCTTCGGCGCCGGAAAAGACGATGCAAAAAGGCGTCGAAACGATCCTGCTCGTCGATGACGAAAAACCCATTCTTGATGTGAACCGGGAACTGCTCGAAGCACTCGGTTATACGGTCTTAACCGCCCAAAGCGGAAACGCAGCCGTTGCGCTCTATGCGGAAAAAAAGAATACGGTCGATCTCGTGATCCTGGACCTGATCATGCCGGGCATGAGCGGGGCCGAAACCTTCGAGGCCCTCAAGCGTGAAAACCCGGCGGTGCGGGTACTGCTTTTCAGCGGCTACAGCCTTGGCAGTCAGGCCCGCGAGCTGTTGCGTCGGGGATGTGGCGGTTTTTTGCAGAAACCGTTCCACATGGACGCACTTTCCGAAAAAATCCGGGAAATCTTAGACCAACCGGACACTTTTCCCGAAAATTCAGCCTGAAAACAAGCCAGTTCATAGACTGACCCCAAAATAAGAATAAAAGGAAAAAATGAAGAAAATAATCAGGTGCTTTACACTGAGAAAAAACGAGCGTAACTATGGAAAAAATTATTAATATCCATATTGAAAAATTACCGGAAGGTAGTTACTTAGCGACTTCAGAAGACATACAAGGCTTGGTGGCGCAAGGGCGCACGGCAACAGAAGCACTTGAGATCGCCAGGGATGTCGCCCGAAAGCTCATAGAGGCCCAGGCCGAACATTCGGAAAATCCCAACTTAACGTCTATCGACGATTCTTTTGATTACCCTCTGATTGTAAACGCTTAACATGGTCTGTTTACACGCTTCGATCATCTGAACGACGAGATAATACCATTCTGACCAACTCATTGGCGATATTGCCACTTTCGAGGCGCATGATGCTTTCCTGGGCCTGGCCGTAACTCAGCAGATTGATGCTGCCGTACCAGACAACTTTTTGATCGATGATGGCGAATTTCTGATGAATACCGGATTGAAACACGATACGGACTCCGCTGTTTTCCAAAAGCGTCAGCGCCTTGTCTAAAGATTGCCGGTCGTCGGGTTTAAAATCAGCCGCCGGCCGGGTGACAATCACGATTCGAATATTGTTTTCGAGGGCCGTTTTTAAGTGTTCAAGCATCCGGGCCGTGCGCTGCTTTCTTACAAAGGGGGTGACGATTAAAATTTCCTTTTTCGCACTGGTGATATCGTGACTGAACACGGGCAAAAAGCTGTCCTTGTCAAATATAATGTCCAATGATGCCGAGCCACCGATATCCTCACCCTTCGCCTTGTAGCCCATGGCAGCATATCCCTTCAGGCGCTTTTGATACATCTTCTCCAGCATCCTGACCTGAATATCCACATAATCATAGATCCGAACTTCCTTTTTATCCGCTGCCAACCGATG
>JBNJEA010000114.1:0-9550 GCA_051745395.1 Thermodesulfobacteriota bacterium
AGTGATAACGTCCAGGGATGCGATTTTGTCCAGCGCCTGTTTGACCTGGTTTTCTTTGGCCAGGTGGGTGAGCATGAACACCGGCACGCCGCCGTTTAATTTCCGCTCGATCTGATGGACGAACTTAATCGAAATGTCGTGCTCGCCGAGGATGCCTGCGATTTTGGAGAGCACGCCGGGACGATCGATGGCCGAAAACCGGAAGTAGTAATGAGTTTCGATTTCATCGATGGGACGGATCGGCATCTCCCGGACATGGTCCATTTGGCAGGACAGCATGGGGACCCGCATGGCACCGCCGGCGATTATGCTGCGGGCGATATCGACGGTGTCGCTTATCACCGCGCTGGCTGTGGGCATCATGCCGGCGCCGTGGCCGAACAGCACCATGTCGCCGACGGCGTCGCCGCTGACGGTCACGGCGTTAAGCGAGCCGTCCACGTTGGACAACTGGTCGTCAAACGGCGTCATGGTGGGATGGATCCGGGCCTCCACGGCCTGGCCGTCGAACTTGCTGATGGCCAGCAGCTTGATCTTGTAGCCGCATTCCAGGGCGAATTCGATATCCATGGGCGTGATTTTGGAGATGCCTTCCATGTAGATATCGTCGAGGTTGATTTTCATGCCGTAGGCCAGGGCCGACAGGATGGCCAGCTTGTGGGCCGTGTCGTAGCCGTCGACATCCAGTGACGGGTCGGCTTCGGCGTAGCCCTCACGCTGGGCGTCTTCGAGGGCATCTTCAAAGGCCATGCCTTCGTCGGTGATCCGGGTCAGGATGTAGTTGCAGGTCCCGTTTAAAATGCCGGTCAGGGCCTGGATCCGGTTGCCGACCAGGGTTTCGCGAAGGGTTTTGACAATCGGCATGCAGCCGCCGGTACTGGCTTCAAAGGCGACGCTGACCCCCTTTTCAGCCGCCCGGGCAAAGATCTCGTTGCCGTGCTCGGCCAGAAGCGCCTTGTTGGCAGTGACCACGTGCTTGCCGTTGTCAATGGCGGCTTCGATCACCTGCCGGGCAATACCCTTGCCGCCGATCATTTCGCAGACAATGGCGATATCCGGATCGTTGACCACTTCATAGGGATCGGTGGTCAATATTGCCTGGTCAAAGGCCACGCCGCGCTCGCGTTTAATGTCTATATCCGCCGCTTTTTTTAAGACCAGTTCCGCCCCGAGCCGGGCGCGGATGACGTCTGCGTTGTCCGTCAGCATTTTTACGATGCCGGTACCCACGGTACCGAGTCCGACGATGCCGATGTTGACCTGTTTCATAAGTAACCGTCTTTCTTTCGCACTATTTGCCCTGCATTACCTTCTTGATACCGCGGATGGCCTGGTTGGTGCGCATTTTGTTTTCAATCAGTGCAAACCGGACATAGTCATCGCCGTATTCGCCGAATCCCACGCCGGGCGATACCGCCACGCCGGCTTGCCGGATTAACATCTTGGAAAATTCCAGTGACCCCATTTCGCGGAACGGCTCCGGGATTTTGCCCCACACGAACATGGTGGCCTTCGGCGGCTCGATTTCCCATCCGGCGCGGTTTAGTCCCTTAATCAGCGCGTCGCGCCGGTCTTTGTAGAGGTTTCGGATTTCGTCCACACAGTCCTGGGGACCGTTTAGGGCGATAATGCCGGCGATCTGGATCGGCTGAAAGATGCCGTAGTCCAGGTAGCTTTTGATGCGTTTCAAGGCGGCGACGGCCTCGGGGTTGCCCACGCAAAAGCCCACGCGCCAGCCCGGCATGTTGTAGCTTTTCGAAAGCGAGAAAAATTCGACGCCCACGTCCTTGGCGCCTTGGGCCTGCAACAGGCTCGGGGGCTGATAGCCGTCAAAAGTGATGTCGGCATAGGCAAGATCATGGACGACCAGGATGTCGTGTTCCTTGGCGTAATCGACGATTTTCTGGAAAAACTCGAGATCCACGGTTTCCGTTGTCGGATTGTGCGGAAAGCTCAGCACGATGACCTTGGGCTTGGGCCAGGTGTGCTTGGTGGCGTTCATGAGGTTTTCGAAAAAATCCGTGTCCGGTCCCAGCGGGATATAGCGCACGTCGGCGCCGGAAATAATGGCCGAATACGGATGGATCGGATACGTCGGGCTCGGGGTAAACACCACGTCGCCGGGGCCGATGGTGACCAGCATCAAATGCGAGATGCCTTCCTTGGCGCCGATGGTCGCGATTGCTTCGGTCTCATAATCGATATCCACGTCAAAGCGCCGCTTGTACCAGTCGGCAATGGCCATGCGCAGTTTCTTGATGCCCATGGATGCGGAATATCTGTGATTATGAGACTTCTTGGCTGCCTCGACCAGCTTGTTGACAATGTGTTTGGGTGTGCCCTGGTCGGGATTTCCCATGCCCAGATCGACGATATCTTCGCCGGCATGCCGCAGTTCCATTTTCAGGTCGTTGACCACGGCAAATACATAGGGCGGCAGCCTGTTCAATCGTGCAAAGGTTTTCATGTTCACCTCGTTGCATTGCCTTCCAGTATTGACAGTAAATGTTTTGTCTAAATACACCACAACAGGTATGATGTCAAAAATTTTGTTTTGACTTTTATTGGCAATTCAGGTATCAATGCCTACTTTTGCAAGAGATGGCAAACCCCACCGATGCAGGATAGTGATATGAGCAACTCAAAAGATTCGATGACATACGCCGATGCCGGTGTAGACATTGACAAGGCCACCGACTTTGTCAAGGCCATTAAAAAAATTGCTGCCACCACGCCGCGCAGCGGGGTAATGGGCGAGATCGGCGGTTTCGGGGGGATGTTTTCGCTCAAAGCAGATGCCTATGAAAAGCCGGTGCTCGTCAGCTCCACCGACGGCGTGGGGACAAAATTGAAAATCGCTTTTATGGCGGACAAGCATGACACCATCGGCATCGATCTGGTGGCCATGTGCGTCAACGACGTGGCCGTTCAGGGGGCAAAACCCTTGTTTTTCCTGGACTATCTGGCCATGGGCACTTTGAATACGCAGGTGGCCGAACAGATTGTCCAGGGCATTGCCGAAGGTTGCCGAAAAGCCCAATGTGCACTTATTGCCGGTGAAACCGCGGAGATGCCGGGCATATACAGTGACAACGAATACGATCTGGCCGGCTTTTCCGTTGGCATCGTGGACAATGACAAAATCATCGACGGCTCCGAGATCCGGGTGGGGCACAAACTCGTCGGCATTGCCTCCTCCGGCCTGCATAGCAACGGGTATTCCCTGGTCCGCAAAATCTGTTTTGATGTGCTCGGTCATAAAATCGAAGACCATGTTCCCGATCTGGGCAAAACGTTGGCCGAGGAGCTGTTGACGCCCACCAAGGTTTACACGGATATTATCTTGCGGCTGATCAAGGATCTGCCGGTGCACGCGCTGGCCCATATTACGGGCGGCGGCATCGTGGAAAACGTGGTCCGGGTCATTCCCTCGGCGTCTAATCTCGTGCTCTACAAAGACGCATGGGATGTGCCGCCGATATTTCCGTTTCTCCAAAACGCCGGCAAAATTAAAGACGGTGAAATGCTTCGGACCTTTAACAACGGCATCGGTTTAATCGCCGTGGTACCGGATGAGGCAGCCCAGGACGTGGTGCAGCGGGTTTCCGGCATGCAGGAAAAGGCCTTTGTCATCGGCGAGGTGGTCAAGCCGAAAAAATCGGTTACCAGCCGGTTTCAATGGTCGAAGGCTTCTAAGTAACTCGAGGTTCAAGGTCTATGGTTTAAGGTATAAGGTTTAAAAAACTCAGTGCCTTAGTGCCTCAGTGCCTGCTCTTTCCGAGTTATTTATAGGCTCGGTCACCCGGGTGGAACCCGGGAGGGGATTACTTCCAAGTAACTTCAGGTGTAAGGTTTGAGGTATAAGGAGTAAGGTGTGAGGCCTGAGGTATAAGGCGCAAGCACGGATACTTTATTAAACAGGATGTGCAGCAGCCGGGCCGGATAACCGCCCGGCTGTTTTTGTTTCGACACGCCATAATTTTCCGGATGCGGCATTGAAAATTCTCGGCATAGAAACCTCGTGCGATGAAACCGCCGCCGCGGTCGTGGAAGACGGCCGACGGACGCTTTCCTCGGTGGTGGCCTCCCAGATTGACGTGCACCACCCCTATGGAGGCGTGGTGCCGGAACTGGCCTCGCGCAAGCATATTGAATCCATCGTTGCCGTGGTCGAATCCGCGCTTGCCGATGCCGGCATGGCGCGCCGTGAAATCGACGGCATCGCCGTCACCCGCGGTCCCGGCCTGGTCGGGGCCCTGCTGGTGGGCTTTTCCTTTGCAAAGGCCATGGCCTACGGGCTGCAAATTCCGTGGGTGGGGGTCGATCACCTGGCCGGCCACTTGAATTCGGTGTTTTTATCCAAGCCCGCCCCGCCGTTTCCCTTTTCCGCGCTGCTGGTTTCCGGCGGACATACCAATATCTATCACGTGGCCTCGTATACCCGGGCCCGCTGTCTGGGCCAGACTTTGGATGACGCCGCCGGCGAGGCCTTTGACAAGGTGGCCAAGATGCTGGAACTGGGCTATCCCGGCGGCGTGGTGATTGCCCGGCTGGCAAGGGGCGGTGATTCGACCCGCATACACTTTCCCCGGGCCTATCTTGACAAGGATGCGTTCAAATTTAGTTTTAGTGGTGTGAAAACGGCCGTTAAACGCTACATTGAAACCCATGCGGATTACCGCTCGCATGTGGCCGATATTTGCGCCGGCTTTGAAGAAGCGGTGGTCGACGTGCTGTCGTATAAATTGCTCCGGGCCGCATCGGTTTGCCACTGCGCCGATATTGCCGTCGTCGGCGGGGTGGCGGCCAATCAGCGCCTGCGCGATCGGATCCGGTCCGAAGCCGCGGAGCGAAACATCAACGTCTATGTGCCTGAAATGCGATTGTGCGGCGATAACGCCGCCATGATCGCCGCGACCGGATACCATTACCTGGCCGACCCGGACGGCCCGAGGGGGCGGCTCGATGACGATGTGTATTCTCGGGCCGTTTACTTTTAGGCATTGAGCGTTTCAATGTATCTGCGGCAAACAGGTTATTGTAACTGATATTTGCGCACCGCTTTTTTATGCGCTTCATAGTTGGTGGAAAAGTGGTGGGTCCGATCCGGTTTGGCGACAAAGAAGAGATAGTCGGTATCTGCGGGGTACAGGGCCGCTTTTAACGAGGCCCGCCCGGGATTGGCGATGGGGCCCGGGGGCAGGCCCCGGTTGACGTAAGTGTTGTAGGGGGTGCTTTCTTTGAGGTGTTTTCGGGTCAGGTTGCCGTCGAAATCGCGGACTCCGTAAATGACGGTCGGGTCGCTGGCCAGCCGCATCCCCTTTTCCAGACGGTTGTGAAACACCGAGGCGATGACCGGCCGTTCTTTTTCAACACCGGTTTCCTTTTCAATGATCGAGGCCAGGGTCACGACTTCATGGACGGTGAAACCGAGTTTTTCGGCCCGGCGCCGCCACGGGTCCTTGAAGGTGTTGAAAAACCGCTGGATCATGGTGGTGATCACGGTTTTGGCCGCTGGTTTTTTTTCAAAGAAATAGGTGTCGGGAAACAGGTAGCCTTCCACGGTGTCTGCGGCAATGCCCATGCGCGCGGAAAATTCAGGATCAGTGGCGACGGCCAGGAAATCATTTTGACCTACCAATCCCCTGGCTTCCAGGCGCGCGGCCACGTTTTGCAGGGAAAAGCCCTCCGGAAGGGTGACCTGGTGGAGCACCACATCGCCTTGCGAGAAATGCTCGAGGATCTCTATCGGGGTCATGTTCGGGGAAAGCCGGTATTCACCGGATTTGAGGGTTTGGTCGTGGCCGGTATACCGGGCGACGAGCTTGAATTTCAGGGGATGGGTGATAACGTTTCGTTCGGTTAAGCGTTCGGTGACCTTATGAAAGCTCTGGCCGCGCGGAATTTCAATGCTCAGGGGCCCTTTGGTAAAAGAAACCGGCGTTTTTGCATACCGGACGAGGTCAAAAACGATTGCGCCGGAGGCAACGGCTGCGATACAAAGAAAAACTGTCGAAAAGATTGCGAATTTTTTCATTATCACCTGATGCGGCATCGTAGAAGGTTACAATCACGTTCAAGGAGATCACAGATTTATGTCCAAATCAAGCCAAAAAACACCGTATACGGGCTTTGAGCAGGGACCGATCCGGCCGCCGAGCGAGGCTTACAGCCTTTTGATCCGGGTGACGCGTAACTGCCCCTGGAACAAATGCAAGTTCTGCCCTGTCTACAAGGGCAACACCTTTTCGCTGCGGCCCGTCGAGCACGTGAAAAGAGATATCGATGCGGTGGCCGAACACGTCGATGCACTGCGGCAAATGAGCGACGGCGGCGGCCAGATTTCGCGGGCCGATATCGACACCTACATGGCCAAGCTGTCCGGCGACGATCGCCAGGCCTTTCAGGCGGCGCTTCACTGGTTTGCCGGCGGCATGGAATCGGTGTTTTTACAGGACGCCAACTCGCTGATCATCAAGCCCCCCGACATAGTCGATGTCCTGCAGCATCTCAAGCAGCGCTTTCCCTGGATTGTGCGGATTACCTCCTATGCCCGGTCGCATACGGTGGCCCGGATCAAGGACGAAGAACTTCTCCAGATCGCGCGGGCGGGATTGAACCGGGTTCATATCGGCATGGAGTCCGGATCGGATGCCGTGCTCGACATGGTTCGGAAGGGATCGAAAAAAGAGCAGCACATCAAGGCGGGGCAGAAGGTGGTCAAGGCGGGCATGGAGCTTTCCGAGTACGTGATGCCCGGTCTCGGCGGAAGGGATCTGAGCGAAGACCATGCCCGGGAAACCGCGGATGCCTTAAATCAGATCAACCCGGACTTTATACGGCTTCGCACCCTGGCCATCCCCAACAGTGTACCGCTTTTCGAGGATTACGAAGCCGGCCGGTTTGAAAAGCTCACCGACGTCGAGGTCGCCCGGGAAATCCTGCTGTTTCTCCAGTTGTTAGACGGCATTGAAAGCAAGGTCAAAAGTGATCATATCCTAAACCTGTTCCAGGACCTGGAAGGCAAGCTGCCCGAGGATAAGGGCAAAATGATTCGCATGGTCCAACGGTTTTTAAATCTTTCCGCCCATGACCGGATGATTTACCAGATCGGCCGTCGGCTCGGTCACCTGCACGGCCTTGATGACCTGGAAAACGCAAATGTGCGCAGAGAGATCGAAACCCTTTGCAACAGCCACGGCGTCAAACCGGAAAATGCGGATCAGTTCATTGATGAAATGATGAAACGGTTTATTTAAACCCGAAATGCAGCAGCAAAATGCCGGTCTTTACATTCATGTCCCTTTTTGCGTCCGGAAATGTCCGTACTGCGATTTTTTTTCCGTAACCGACCCCGGCAAGGTGCCGGCTTTTGTCGAGGCCCTCGTTGCAGAAATGGCAATGCATCGCAGCACGGGGCTGGTCTTTGACACGATCTATTTGGGCGGCGGCACCCCGACCGTGATAGATGCCGATACGGTCTTGCGGATTGTCGATGCCGCGCACCGGACGTTTGCCGTTGCAAAAGGCGCGGAAATTACCATAGAGGCCAACCCCGGCACCGTTTGCCCGGACCAACTAACGGCCTTCCGCAAGGCCGGCATCAACCGGATCAATATCGGTGTCCAGTCCTTTGATGACAAAAATCTTGCCTTTCTCGGCCGGATTCACAGCGCGGCCGAATCCGAAGGCGCACTCGATATGGCTGAGCAGGCCGGCTTTGACAACATCGGGATAGACCTGATCTACGGCCTTCCCGGTCAAGACCCCCAAAACTGGCAAAAAGAGCTGACATCTGCTGTTTTGCGGAAACCGGACCATATCGCCTGCTACCTGCTTACCTTCGAGCCCGGCACCCCCATGGACGACCAGCGGCGCGCCGGCCGGTTTTTGCCCTTGTCCGATGATCAGCAGGCGGCATTGTATGAACAGGCCGCCGCAACGCTTGCCGATGCCGGCTACGACCACTACGAGATCTCCAATTTCGCCGCCGCCGACAACCGCCGTTCCCGGCACAACAGGAAATACTGGACCAATGCGCCCTATATCGGACTCGGCCCGGCCGCGCATTCATACCAAGAGCCGGTGCGCTCCTGGAATTGCAGTGCCCTTGATCCGTACTTGAGAAAAATTGAAAACGGCATGTTGCCGGTGGCGGATACGGAGGTGCTGACCCGCCGCCAGCAGATGATAGAAACCGTCTACCTGGGCCTGCGCCGGCGGGAGGGCATCTGCGTGGCCGACTTTGAACAACGGTTCGAGGTGGATTTTAATGAGGTGTTCGGGGCTGCGATTACACCGGCGATGCGATCGGACAACTTGTATTTCGATCAGCGCTGGTGCCGCTTAACCCCGCGGGGGCGTTTGCGGCTGGATGGGATTGCCGCGCATCTGGTGGAGTGGATTTAGCCCGGCTGTCTAACTCCCAGGTCGTTTTTTCGCCCTGTGCCGTATGGATATGGATACGCGCCTTTTTTTTGTCGATTTCCACCATGCGGGCGCCGTTTAAGTGTTCGGGATACCGGATTTGCGGGTTTTTGATCCGGAAGTGATCCATGCCCGCAGAAAGTTCGGCGCTGTCTTTGGCCAGTTCAATCCGCTTTTTCCCGTTTTCGAAGATCGCGATCCGCAAATCTTTGGCCACCAGTTTTTTCCACAGTGCATTTTCAAAAGCAAGCATTCTGGTTTTCTTGAAATACAGTTTTTCAGCACGCAGTTGGTACCGGCAGTCGCCCACCAGATCGGTGATGGAGACATTGGTGCCGTATGGGCCGTTTTTGATCAGGTGCGAGGGGATTTTGGGGCGTTTGGTGACGCGATCGGGCGCCGTGGATGAAGAGTGGTAGCCGGTGGCAACAAAATAGCCGCACAAAAGAAGTACAAGGCAAAGGGTCACGCCTGTCAGCCGGGTGATGATTTTTCGCATCGGTTTTTCGGTGTCGTTGATCGGTGATATAAAACCGGCGGCGGGCAACTTTCCGGCCCGCCGCCGGGTATTGGTTTATCGGTTTTTACTGGATGGATTCGGAGAGGAACTTGATTTCCGCTCCATTTTCGAAATATTCGTTTTCCTGATCGAAAAACCAGTAATAATAACTGTTCAAATTGTCCTTCCGCGTCAGCTGATCAAGGGCTTCGGCCGGAAACTCGGCTTCCACGCCGGTGGTGTCGGCGGCTTCAAGTCCGCTGAGCGTGGGCTCCTGATAAGTATCATCGCCCTGGATATAGTAGTGGCCGCCCCAGCTGCCGGCCATGTTAAACGTAACGGAAACACTACCATAATTGTTTTCCCCGAATGAATCAAGTCTCAGCTCGCTTTCATTCGTGTCCGGGGCTTTAAACAATACGTAGAGTTTGCCTTCGGCGCTCTGCGCCAGTTTGATGGTCATGTCCCCGGTTCCGGGCAGGGCTTCTACATCTTCCCAGTCCCCGTCTTGGCCGTCAATTTCGAGCGAATCGACCTGCTCGATTTCATAGGTGTCAGTCGGATCATCGAAATACGTTTCCGTCAAGTGGAGCGCGTGGGTGGGCGTAAAACCATCGCCCTGGA
>JBNJEA010000115.1:0-9545 GCA_051745395.1 Thermodesulfobacteriota bacterium
CCCGACTGGATCGCGATGTGTTTATCAATGTCCGGGATTATCTGCTCATGACCCATCCCGCCGGACAGGCGGTCAATGCATTCTACTATCGATATACCCTGTATCCGGCCGAACTGTTTAAATCCCCGGCGCAGAAGCTGTTGACCCCGGTACGCCTCACCGGGGTCAACGATGCAGATACCCGCCGGCAGATCGCCCGGCAACTTGCCGACAGTGATTACCTGCCGGTAGCCGATACAGAAGATGCCTGGCGGGTGCATGTGGACAAAACCGACGGGACGCTTTTGTTTGCTGATGCCCGGGGGCCGGTGCTGAATAGCAATCTGGATCAATTTTTGAACCGGCCCGAAAAAGTTTTGCAGCGTTTTTCCCGGCAAAGCGATACAGCCGGTGTTTTCCGGCAGTTTACCTTTTTTTCACTGCTCGGCGCCCTGCCCCTGTCGTTGTACGTTTTCGCCCATGGTCTTTTCGGCGGCCTGTTGGTTTTTATCTGCCGGGTGCCGGTGCAAAGCCTGCTGGCGTCTTTGGTTTGTCTGGCCATCGGCCTCGGTGCGGTATGGCCCTTGTACGGTATTGCCCCGGCCGAGCTGTCGAAATCCGAGATCGGTCAATACCTCGAAGCCGACGACTGGACCCGGCAGCGCGATGCGTTAAAGGCCATATCCGAGCAGGGCATAGACCCGATGCGGTTTCCCATCGATGCCGCGCTCGCTGACAGCGAACATGTCCCGGTGCGCTACTGGCTGGCCCGGGCGCTTTCCAACAGCCACCAACCTGCGGCGTACCGGATGCTTTTGACGTTTCTCGATGATTTGCAGCCCAACGTCGGCTGCATGGCCTATTACGGCCTCGGCCAAAGCAACCGGAAAGAGGCGGTCACCGCCATTAAAAAGCGCCTTCCGACGATTCGACACTGGTATAAGCAATGGTACGCATACAAAGCCCTGAGGCGGCTCGGCTGGACCCAGCCCCTATCCGATACGATATCCGGGCCGCCGGCGTAATCGTTGCTGGGGTAATCGGCCTGGAAGCCGCAGCGGCCGCCTTGCCCTGGCCGCCGTTGATCACCACCGGCATCATTCGCGTAATCGACTGCAGCTTGATCATCGCCGTCACGGCTCTTTTTTTCGACCGCACCACCCTGCCCGGCCTGTTTCCGGCCAAATTCCGGGGGGGGATTTTACGCGGAATTTACTGGACAGCCGGTTTTGGTGCCATCGTGTCGATTGTCGGCATGGCCTGTTATCTGGCGGGCATCCATCCCCTGGCGCTCGTCCGTGTGGACTTGCCCGCCGACACCGGCCGATTGATCCCGTTTTTCTTGGTGGGCGGCATCATCGGGCCGGCGGCCGAAGAGCTTTTTTTCCGTGGGGTCCTCTATGGGGTTTTGCGGCGCCTGGGGGTGGGCATTGCTTTGCTTTTGAGTACTCTGCTGTTTGTCCTGGCCCACAGCGGCGGCGGCATAGCCTTTCCCCAGATCGTCGGCGGGCTGGTCTTTGCTGCTGCCTATGAATACGAAAATAACCTGATCGTTCCCATAGTGATCCATATTTGCGGCAATCTGGCCCTGTTTTGCCTGGGTTTTTTTTAAGTTTCTCACTGTTCACCGGAAGTAGAGACCGGTGAGTCCGCACGGGTGGCGCTTTGGCTGCCGGCAGGATCATCTAGGACACCGCGGATGGTGGCGGCCAGGTTTTTTAGATTGATCGGCTTGAAGACAAAAGCCTTGATGCCCATTGCCCGGGCGCTTTGTTTGTCAATTCTAGGGTTGTATCCGGTACACAGCAGTACCGGTATATCGGCTCGGATGGCCATGATCTGCCGGCTCAATTCATCTCCGGTCATATCCGGCATGGTCATGTCGGTGATGACGAGATCATATTTGTCTGGCTGCTCCCGGAAGGCGGACAGGGCCTCGCTGCTGTTTGCACACGCCCGCACCGTGTAGCCGAGATGCTCCAGCATCTGCTGGCCCGTGTCAACGATGGCCGCCTCGTCATCGACGAGCAGGATTTTTTCATCGCCGCCGGGTACGTCTTCCGGGGCAATACTGGCGGGCGCTTCTTTTTCCTCGGCCCCGATTTTCTGGATAATGGGCAGATAGATTGCAAATTCAGTGCCTTCCCCGATTTTGCTGGAAACGGTGACCGTGCCCCCCTGTTTTTTGACGATGCCCTGCACCACGGCCAGGCCCAGGCCGGTGCCCATGCCTTTGACCTTGGTGGTGAAATACGGATCGAAAATCCGCTTTTCGACATCAGCGGACATGCCGTGACCGGTGTCGCAGACCGTAATGCGGGCGTAAGCGCCGGGCGAAATATCGAAATCCGGCGAAATATCGGCCGGGCCGATTTTTACGGTGTCGAGGCCGACGGTTAATGTCCCGCCGCCTTCATTCATGGACTGGCCGGCATTGGTGCACAGGTTCATCAATACCTGGTGAATCTGGCCGGTATCGGCCATGATGGGGCCGGTCTGGCGATCGATCTGTTCCCGGATTTCGACGGAACTGGGCAGGCTGGCGCGCATGAGTTTCAAAACATCTTCGACCACGGGCTGCACATGGACCGGTTTGTTTTGCTGTTCGCTCTGCCGGCTGACCGACAGGATCTGCCGGACCAGGTCTTTTGCACGGTTGGCCGCTTTTAACACCTGGTCCAGGTAGGAAAAGACCTTGTGATTCCGATCGGTTTTCAGCATCGACAGTTCCACGTAGCCCAAAATGGCGGACAAAATGTTGTTGAAATCGTGGGCGATGCCGCCGGCCAGTGTTCCGATGGCTTCCAGCTTCTGCGACTCGCGCAGCCGATCTTCCAGCCGGCGCTGTTCGGTGATGTCATGCAGCACCGACAGGACGACAAATTCGTCCTTGATTTCGATCAGCTTGGCAAAAATCAACATGTGGTGTTTCTGCTGGTTTTCAGCGTAAAAGTCGATTTCATGGCCGGCCACTTCGCCCTCGGTGGTCAGGGCATGGATGATCTGCTGCCACTTTTCCGGGGTAAACCCCAGGTCCAGGGCGGTTTTGCCGATCACCCGGCGCCGGGAATAGCCGGTTAAGCGGCAGAATTTTTCATTGACCTCGTAAATTCGGCCGGTCAAATCCGATACGGTGATAGGTTCCGGGGAAAGACTAAACAGGTGGCGGAACTTGATCTCGCTGGCACGAAGGGCGTCCTCGACTTTCTTCTGCTCGCTGATGTCGGCGGCCACGCCGATGAAGCCGTCGCTTTGGTCGTCGGCATCTTTTTGCAGGCTGGCGGTCATGTGGGTGGGAAACGGGGTGCCGTCGGCCCGGATGTGGCTGATTTCGCAGCTGTGGCTGCCTTTGCGGGCCACGATTTCGGTAAAGGGCCGAACTTCCTGTTTGAATTGCTCTTCGCTGTGGAAACGCTTGATATGCCAGCCGACAATTTCATCCCGGACTTGGCCGTGCATGTCCGCCCATGCCTGGTTGGCATAGGCCACACAGCCGTCTGCGTCTACGGCCACGATTCCCTGCCCGATGGATTCCAGGATGTTTTTGAGCGACGCGACTTGTTTTTCCGCCGCTTTGTATCGCAGATAAAAAAAAAGACTCGCCGCACCGCAGGGCAGTACAACAAGGCAGGCAACAAAAAAAATCAATACATTGCTGGCAATGGGAGGCAGGGATATCATTTTGTACGCGGTTTACTGGCCATCATTCATTCACTCGTGCACGGCGTGCCCTTAAAATCGGGGGCGGATCATCGGAGACCGGCCGGGTCGGATACACAGGGGCACCGGCGTAACCATGCAGGCGCCCCGTTTTTTCCTGGGTTTGCAACTGTCGTGTGCTTACTGCAGGTGCTGGAGAAGAATCTGGAGCATCCGGCGGACGGGCTCGGCCGCCCCCCACAGGAGCTGGTCGCCGACAGTAAACAGGGTCAAATATTGGGGGCCGATATTGAGCTTGCGAATTCGGCCGACCGGCACCGTGAGTTTGCCGGTGACCGCTGCCGGGGTCAAGGACCGGAGGGAATCCTCCTTGGTATTGGGGATGATGTCGACCCAGTCATTGGCCTGGCCGATCATGGCCTCGATTTCGTCAACGGGCATCTCCCGGTTGAGCTTGATCGTCATCGCCTGGCAGTGACACCGCATAGCCCCGATCCGGACACAGATGCCGTCGATGGGAACCGGCGGCTCGTTTTGCAGAATTTTGTTGGTTTCGGCATACCCTTTCCATTCCTCCTTGGTCTGACCGGATGCCATGGCGGCGTCGATCCAGGGAATCACGCTGCCGGCCAGGGGGACTCCGAAATGGTCGACGGCAAATTCTTCGCTGGTCATGGTGTTGATGACCGATTTGTCGATTTCGAGAATCGCAGAGCCCGGATCGGAAAGCAGGTCCTCGGAGGCCTTTCCGATAGTCGACATCTGGGCCACGAGTTCGCGCATGTTTTTGGCGCCGGCGCCGGAGGCCGCCTGGTAGGTCATGGAGGTCAGCCAGTCAACGCTGCCGTTTTGAAAAAGGCCGCCGATGGCCATTAGCATCAGGCTCACCGTGCAGTTGCCGCCAATGAATTTCCGTACGCCGTCGGCTATTGCCTTGTCAATGAGCGGCCGGTTGACCGGGTCGAGCACGATAATGCTGTCCTCATCCATCCGCAGCGCCGAGGCGGCGTCGATCCAGTATCCTTTCCACCCGGATTGTTCCAGTTCCGGCAGAACCTTTTTGGTATAATCGGTGCCCTGGCAGGTCACGATGATATCCATGTCAGACAGCGTCCTGGTGTCGAATGCATCGGCCAGCGGCGGGGTATCAAGGCCCACGTCCGGTCCTTTCTGACCGGCCTGGGAAGTGGAAGCAAACAGAGGCTCAAACCCCTTAAAATCGTTTTCCGCCCGCATCCGCTCCATTAAAACGGAACCGACCATCCCCCGCCATCCGATAAACCCGACTTTCAACATAACAAAACCCCTTTCGCATTCCAGAAAACACAAAACCGGCTGGTTTTTGTATGAAAATAAACCTTAAACCATCAATACTGCATATAAAATATTATCAAGTTATCGTAATTTTTATAATTTTTTGCAGTGATTTGTCAACAGCTTTCAATTGCGCCGTTGAAATCCGGCCGGGGAGATGGTATAAGGAAAACGATTGCAAGCCATAGGGGCCGATCGCAAATTCACTACAAATATTAGATAGATATGCCGATTTATGAATACACTGCCTTAAATGTAAAAGGCAAAACCGTCACCGACATCATCGACGCCGACAGCGTGGCCGGCGCCCGGCAGAAGCTGCGGACATCCCGGATTTACCCGGTATCCATCCGCGAGGTATACGACCGGACACCGAAAAAAGAAAACCGGGTTTCCGATTTTTTGAGATCCTTTACCGCCCGGGTCAGTTCCGCCGAGCTGGCGATCATGACCCGGCAGCTCGCTACTTTGCTCGGCGCCGGGTTCCCGCTGGTATCGGCGCTTTATACGCTCATTCCCCAGACCCGCTCCGGCGTGTTCAAGCGCATCCTTTCCCAGATCAAGGACGCCATCGAGGAGGGCAGCAGTTTTGCCGGCGCCCTGGCCCAGTATCCGGAAACCTTTTCCGATATCTACGTCAACATGGTCCGTTCCGGTGAGACCTCGGGCACCCTGGAACTGGTGCTAAACCGCCTGGCCGATATCAGCGAGCGCCAGCAGAACTTGAACAACCGGATCCGCTCGGCCATGGCGTATCCGATCCTGATGTTTTTTGTCGGCACCTTGATTCTGCTGTTTTTGCTGACCTACATCGTGCCGAGCATTACCTCGATTTTCGATAACATGAACCAGGCCCTGCCCCTGCCCACGATTGTTCTTATCGCGGTCAGCGATTTTCTGAAAATGCACTGGTGGCTTTTTTTCCTGGCCATGATAGTCTTTGCCGTGGGTTTTCGCCAATTTATCAAGACCGACAGGGGCCGCTACGCCTATGACCGTTTCGTACTGAAACTGCCGCTGGTGGGGACTTTGAAACAAAAACTGGCGGTTGCCCGTTTTGCCCGAACGCTGGGGTCCCTGCTGGACAACGGCGTTTCTTTGCTGGCGGCCTTAGATATTGTCAAAAATATTGTCGGCAACCGCTTGATCGGCGATGCCATCGGCGATGCGGCCCAATCGGTGGAAAAAGGCGGCAGTCTCGGCAAATCCCTGGAGAATTCCAGTATTTTTCCGCACATATCCGTTCAGATGGTCCAGGTGGGGGAAAACAGCGGCGAATTGGAAACCATGCTGGGCAAGATGGCCGATATTTACGAAAATGAAGTGGAAGCCACGGTATCGGCCATGACCGCAATGCTCGAACCGTTGATTATCCTGTTCATGGCCGTGATTGTCGGCTTTATCGTTTTGTCCATCTGCCTGCCGATTTTCGAAATGAACCAGCTGGTGGGGTAAAGAAAGGATTTAGGCCGTTGTCTGGTTTTCCGCCAGGCTCAGCACCCGGCGGTAGTCCTGCTCGGTGTCCATGTCGTGAAAAAGGCCCGGATCGTGGATAGGGATCCGGGATACGCGGCTGACATACCGCCGTACGATCCGGTTTAACGGCATTTTTTCACTTACATGGCGGCACAGCGTGCGCGGAAACAGGGTGGGATGGCCGCCGCGGCCCCGGTAGACCGGCAGCAGGATGTGGCCGGGGTTTACGTGATGCCGGCGTTTGAGCAGTGCATAGGTATCTGCGGCCACCAGGGGGTGGTCGCAGAGCGCGACCATGACACCGGTGACATACTGCGGCATTGTGGTGGTCCCGACTCGGACGGATTCTGCCATTTCGCTGTGCGCATCGGCATTGACAGCGATGCAGACGGCATACCCTTCCAGGGCCGCGGCTACCCGCCAGCGGTCATGGCCGACCACCACCACGATATCATCCACGCCGCTTTCTCTGAGCCGGCGGACGCAATGCACCACCGCGGGCTCATCGCCTACCGGCAAGAGCTGCTTGGTTTCACCCATCCGCCGGGACGCCCCGGCCGCCAGTAAAACCGCTCCGACTTTTGTAAACATGGCGCCTCCTTGTTTTTTATGCGTTGCCAAACAGCGGAGGGCAGCGACTGCGCGCGGCGCCGCAGCAGCCCCCTTACGCCCCGTCGCGGATGTTTTCGAGTTCCTCGGCGATAATGCCCCGGAACATGTCGATTTTATACGCATTTTTTTCCAGCGGCCGGGCGCCGGCAACAGCGGCTTCGGCGGCCCCGGCAATGGTGCGGTCATCCAGCCGGCTGCCGACAATCTCCTTTTCCGCCTGCCGGCTGCGCCACGGCACCGGGGCGGCGCCGGATAACACCACGCGGCCGGCGGCGACTTTGTCGCCGTCGAATTCCAGGGCCAGCGCAACGCCGGCCAGGGCAAAATCCCAGGCCTGCCGGGCGCGGACTTTCCGATAGCAACTGCGCAGCCGGGCAGACGGCGCCGGGATTTCAATATCGGTGATCACTTCACCGGGTTGTAAAACGGTTTCGGCCCGCACGTCCTGTTCGGGCGGCACATGCAGGGATTCAACGGGGATGCGGCGCTTTCCGGCCGGCCCGGTCACCCGGACGGCCGCATTGAATGCCGTCAGCGGCGGGGCGGTATCCGATGGATGGGTGATATAGCAGATACCGCCGTGGCCGAAAATGGCATGAAACTGGTTTTCCCCCTCGACGGCGTAGCAGATCGGGCCGCCTTTGCGTAAACAATCAAACTCGCCGCGGTAATACCAGCACCGGGGTTTCTGGCACAGGTTGCCGCCGAGGGTGCCCTGGTTGCGCAACTGGGGGCTGGCCACCTCCGAAGCGGCCTGGGCCAGACCGGGGTATTTTTTCCGGATCAGCCCGCTTTCGGCTATTTCGGTGATCGTGGTCAACGCGCCGATATTGACACCGCCGTCAGCGGTTTCGCCAATGCCGTAGAGATCGTTTACACCGCTGATGCTGACCACTTTATTGACATCCATGATGCCTTCGCGCAGACACCCGATTAAATCGGTGCCGCCGGCATGCACGGCTGCGCCGCTGCTTTCGAGCTGTTTGACGGCATCGCCTATCTTTTCGGGACGGATATAGGAAAATTGGGGTAGCACGGGTTAACCCTCCGTTGTTTGCCGTTGGTTGGAAAGTTTGCGGCATATTTCCAGGGGATTGACCGGTGTTTTGTCAAACCGCACACCGGTGGCCATGTACAACGCATTGGCAATGGCGGCGGCTGTGGGAATGGTGACCGGTTCGCCCAGCCCCTTGGCGCCCGTATTGTTGGCCGCCGGGTCATCGATTTCAATGGGCAGGCTGCGCATGTCCACCGGCACGTCCAAGGCGGTGGGCAGCTTGTAATCATGCCAGTTCCGGTTGCACATCTTGCCGGTTTGCTTTTCATCGAGCTGCCGGAATTCCGTCAATCCGAAACCGATGCCCATGACGATGCCGCCGAAAACCTGGTTGTCGTAAGTCAGCCGGTTCATTACCCGGCCGCTGTCATGGGCCCCGAGAAAGCGCAGCACCTTGACCTCTCCGCTTCTCGTATTGACTTCGACCTCGCAGAACTGGGCGGCAAACGGGTTGACGCTCTTGTTTTCCGGGTTGGGACCGCGATAGCCCACGCCCATGACCACGCCGCGCTTGTTTAAGCCGTTGACTTCGTTGACCTTGACGGACTTGTCCGCATCCTGCGTCGAGACGATGCGCCGGCCGCGGTAGGCAAGCTCTTCGACCGGCACTCCCAAATCCTCTCCTGCCATGGAAAGAATCTGTCGTTTGGCGTCGATGGCGGCATTGCGTACCGTGGGGGCTTCCGTGGGCACGGTCTTGCTGCCCCCGCTGGGTGTGGCGTACTGGGTGGTGCCGGTATCGGCGTTTTCAATCTGGATGACGTCGGGATCAACACCGAGTTCTTCGGCGGCGACCATGGCCATCACGGTCTTGGTGCCGGTGCCGATGTCGCTTGCCCCCATGTTCAGGTTAATCGATCCGTCCTTAAAAATCTTGATCACCACCGTGGACGGCGGCCCGGGTGCGGCCTTCATTTCCCCTTAATTGCAGGTTGCGTATCTGCATATCCGTAAATCCATAAATCCGCAGGCGTCAAACACGACGCTTTCTTAAAACAAACGGCTGAAAGCCGGGATACGGGTTTACAAACCCGTTAATGCTCCGTCTTGAAATTACCATCTTTCTCAGGTTCAAAATGATACTCAATATTAAATTCGAAACACGTACCCCGAAGGCACATGATTCTTGAACTCACCCTTCGTGTTCTTCGTGAACTTCGTGGTTAATTTGATTTGATGTTTATTACCACGAAGAGCACGAAGGGCACGAAGATATATGCATCGAATAAATGCCCGGAAAAAACTAGCATATATTGAAGCCTAGCATATTATAAGGCAGTGATAAATCTGCCCGCCTAAAGGCGGGGGCTTTAACCTTGATTGAGGCCAGTGAAATTGCAATTCGTTTCCCTGACGGCGGTGCGGAAAAGCGGGTTTCCGAGCGGAAATTGAGGCTCGCAGAGGCTCCTGGAGCGAGGAAACTCCTTTTTCGCGCCGCCGATCAGCC
>JBNJEA010000020.1:0-30145 GCA_051745395.1 Thermodesulfobacteriota bacterium
TGAATGACGCTGCCGGGGCGCAGCTCCGTTTGGTTAGCGCGTCCCGCTTGTCAGCGGGAAGGTCGCGAGTTCGAGTCTCGTCGCTCCCGCCATCAAATCAGCAAAGAGGGGTTCGGATTTTCCTGACCCCTCTTTTTTTCGTTTCAATCCATGGCCTATTTTGTCTACATCATTCAAAGTCAGTACGACGGCAGCTTTTACATCGGTTCAACTCAAAACCTTTCCGAGAGACTGAACCGCCATAACCAGGGCCGATCCAATTACACCCGACCGAAACGCCCCTGGATTCTCGTGTATTGTGAACAATTCCCGGACCGGCCTGCTGCCACCCGCCGGGAAAAGAGGCTCAAAAACCAAAAAAGCAAATCCTTTATTCAAAACCTCATCGCAAACGCCACCCAACCTGAATGACGCTGCCGGGGCGCAGCTCCGTTTGGTTAGCGCGTCCCGCTTGTCAGCGGGAAGGTCGCGAGTTCGAGTCTCGTCGCTCCCGCCATCAAATCCACAAAAGACTTTCAATCCGACCCCGGCCGGTAGTAGATCCAAGAGCTTTCGACCGGCAGGGATTTTCTAACGATTTTTCCTTGTCAAAAAAAGTCCTACCCCATATAATTGCAGCCGGCTGAAAACATCGTCGTAAAATTCAGAAATGATTCAGTGAACTATAAATGATCTTTAAAACCGGGAATGAAATGAGGACAAGATGAAAAAAGCAATTCTTCTTTTTTTGCTTTGCACGGTGATGGCGCTTGGTCTGGCCTGCGGGCCCAGACAGGTCTCCCGTGTTGATACGGACAAAACCATTGACTTGAGCGGCCGCTGGAACGACACGGATTCCCGGCTGGTTTCCGAGGCCATGATCAAAGACGCACTGAATCGGCCCTGGCTGCAGAAATTTAAAAACAATCACGGCGGAGAAATGCCCACGGTGATCGTGGGTACTGTACAAAACCGCAGCCACGAACACATCAATGTCGAAACCTTTATCAAGGACTTAGAGCGCGCCCTGATCAATTCGGGCGAAGTCTCCTTTGTGGCGGACAGCACGGAACGGGACGAATTACGTAAAGAACGGCTCGACCAGGCATCCCATGCGTCCGAGGAAACAGCCAAGTCCGAGGGCGAGGAAATTGGAGCCGATTACATGCTACAAGGCACCATCAACACCATTGCCGATCAAATCGAAGGCAAAAAGGTCATGTACTATCAGGTCAACCTGGAATTGATGGACATAGAAAAGCACCGGAAAGTCTGGATCGGAGAGAAAAAGATCAAAAAATTCATTAAACAGAACAAGTATTCTTTCTAATTGCTGCATACAAATTTTTAATCGAACCCATTCGATTCATAGACGGCCATTTTCATGCGCAAAACAACGATTGCCTTTTTCTGCTTGCTCGCCATGCTGGGCTGCCGGGCGGCAGGCCCCGATTACGGCAAAATCAACCGGCAACTCCGTTCGGACCGATGCCCCCGCGTTGTCGATTACATCGAAAATCAACAATCCGAATACGGCCGCCATCAAAAATTGCTCTACATGATGGATTCGGCCATGATCCACATGAACTGCGGCCATTATGAAACGGCAAACCAGTACTTTCATCAAGCCGAACAACTCGCCGAAAAGCTCTGGACCAAAAGCGTGAGCAAGGAGGCGGCCTCCTTTGTATGGAACGAATACACCAAACCCTATGACGGCGAAGATTTTGAACGGGTGATGATCAACCTTTTTTCGGCCCTTGCCTACATTGAAATGGGCAACTATGATGAGGCCATGGTGGAATGCCGTCGCCTGAATCTTCTTTTAAACACCTACAATGACAAATATGAGAAAAAAAATGTCTATAAAGAAGATGCCTTTGCCCGATATCTCAGCGGGATGCTCTACGAAGCCACCGGTCAGCCCGACGACGCATTCATTGATTATTTTAAAGCATACCAAGCGTTTAAGGACTACAAAAAATATTACGACACCCCGATGCCGCCGACGCTCGTAAAGGATCTGTGCAGGGTGGCCGCCCAGGTGGACCGGCTGGCCGAAGTGGAAAAGGCCGGGGTTGAACCGGATCAGATCCAGCGGCAAAAATTTCCCGATACCCAGGAGCTGGGAAAAGTGGTCTTTATTCATTTCATGGGCGCTGCGCCCCGGAAGGTGGAAAACCGGATCACCATCCCCACCAAAGGGGGGCCGGTTAAAATCGCTTTTCCCGGCTACAAGCCCAATCCACCGAGCTGCAGCAAAAGCCGGCTTGTTCTCGAATCGTCAGACGGACAGGTCTCGGCGGCATCCCATCTCATGGAAGACATTAACAAAATAGCGGTAAAAAACCTCAAAGACCGGAAAGCCCGCGTAATGGCCAAGGTTGTTGCCCGGGCAGCCGCCAAGCAGGTGGTAATTCACCAGGCATCAGAGGAAGCCGGTACCAACCTGGTCAAAATCGGTTTAAACATCGCCAACAATTTCATCGAACGGGCCGATACCCGGTGCTGGCGCACCCTGCCCGGCGAAATCCATCTCGCCCGCACATTTGTAAAACCGGGAAAGTACCGGGCCTTTGCCGATGTCTGCCACCACGGAAAAACCTTTAAGCAAACCATTGCCGTCAAAGCCGGCCAGACCGAATTTATCCTCTGCATTACCCGCAATGAAGATGCTGTACTCTAACAGGGAGCCCAATTTGACATTTGCACAGGAAACCGAACCAATCCTATTAAAAAAAAGGCCCTCCCCCTGCTGCCGCACTGCCGGGGCCATGGCCTGCCTGATGCTGTGTTTGTTGTTTTGGATCTGCGGATGCGGCAGCACCCGCTCTGAAGGGAGGGGTCATTCGGACGGGGCCGCACCGGCATCGGTTTCGTCCCGATACCGGCCTGCCGAGTATCTGACCGCCAAGGGCACCGGTCAATCCGAACCCGAGGCACGCCGCCGGGCCATGGCGGCACTTTCCAACATTTTTGAATCCGAGATTGCCAGCGAACTCCAGACCAGGACCCAATCCGTTATCGACAGCCAAAAGGGCGATCGCTATGAAAAACGCGTCGCGGAAACCGTTCAAGTCAAGTCCGCCGTGCGCCTGCAGGGCGCCAAAATCGGCAAGACATGGCAAACCGACGGCAGGTGGCACGCCATAGCCGTTTTACACCGTGCCAGGGCCCGGGATCAATGGATTTCAGAAATCGAGCACATCGACGACAAAATGGCCGGTCAAATCAAGGCGTACCGGGAACTTGAAAGCCCGATTTTACAGCTGCAAGCCATTGACAGAATCATGACCCGATGGATTGAAAAACAGGTAATCGAAAGCCGCCTGCGGGTCATCGGGGCGCGCTACAACAGCCCCGCGGCCCCCGATATCAAGGCGCTTGTAAAAAAACGGCCAAAGATCAAAAGCCGGATGCGGATTTTCGCTGCGATATCCGGCAGCCGCGCTCAAACGATCCGGGATGAAATCGTTCGAAGACTCACCAGCGAGGGCTATGTCTTCACGGACCGCAAGCAAGCCGCCGATGTCGTGATAGACGGAAAAACTGAAGTCAAGCCCATTGACATGAATCGGCAGGACTGGGAATTTGTCCGTGCCATCATCACCGTATCCGTTTCAGACGCCGCCACCGGCGATCAGGTGTCACGAATTACCGAAAACACCCGGGCTGCCCATTTAAATATCGATGAGGCCACCCGGAAAGCCATTGAGCAGGTCTCCGGTGACGTGGCGGAAAAAATCGGTAAACAGTTTGTCACAACAAACGAAAAAAACACGCCATAACCGTATCCATTTCAACCCAACCCAAGGAGGCAGGAAATGAAACAGAGTTTAACCACCATCGCCATTGTTTTGCTCGGCATCTTCTTTATTGCCGGCTGCAGCAGCTCCCCGAGCGCCGTGGACGGTTCATCCGACATGTCGAAAGAATTCGAAGACGCCCCGGAGTGGGTGCTAAACGGCGGCAGCAACATTGAAGGGGGGCTGGCCGGTGTCGGTTCCGCCAAAATCGGTCAGGCCGGTGTCGGTTTTGCCCGGACGGAAGCCATGGCCATGGCCCGGGACGAACTGGCCCGGCAGATTGAGGTCAAAGTCAAAAATCTGACCAAAAACTTCACACAGCAGATCGGTGTGGGCGATGACCAGACCGTGGACAAGGTGGCCGTCCAGGTCTCCAAACAGGTGACCCGGCAAAGCATTTCCGGGTCCCGCCAGGAGGCGTCCTGGATTTCGCCGAGCTCGACCCTTTACATGCTCGTCACCGTCGACCCGGAAAGCGTCCAGAAATACGTCAAGGACTCCGTCCAGACCAGCATGAAAAATGAAAAGGCCCTGTGGCAGAAATTCCAGGCCAAAAAGGGCTTCGAGGATCTCGACGAAGAAATTCAAAAAGAATTCGGCGAGTATACGTCCCAACAGTAGCGTTTTTCCGGCATCGCCCTTTTTTTCTTCCCCAGGCAGAAAGGGGCGATGCCGGGACGACAACAAATATTTGCAATGGAATTTTCATGAAAACCAAGCAATTGATTCTCTTTTTTCTCGGCACCCTGCTCTGTGCCATGTTTGTCGCCGCCTGTACCACGGGGGCCCCGGAAAAACCGGAGTGGTTTTATAATCCCAACAAGACCGGAAAGCCCGGCGGTATCGGAATCTCCGGCCCCCATGTAAAAGGGGTCAATGCCCAGCGAGACCTGGCCATCCAGCGGGCGGTAGACGAGCTCGCCCGGCAGATGGGGGTCAAAGTTCAAAATATTTCAAAGATCACCCGGTCCGGCAACCGCAACCGCAGCTCGGCACAGCAGAAAAGCTACAGCATCCACACGGTTGAAGGCCAAACCATTGCCGCCGAGATTGAAGAACTCTGGCACAACCCCGAAACCAACGAACTCTATGTCTGGATGGTGCTCAAATGAAAAACACGTACCGGATTCAAGTCATTGGCGCCCTATTGATCGGTTTGGCATTGGCGGGATCGGCAATGCCTTTTGATGCGTCGGCGCAATCCTTCGAGGATTTTAAAAACGCACAGCAGCAGACGCAAAAAGAAAAAGGTCCCGGCGCCGAACAGGCCGAGTTTGAGGCCTACCAGCAAAACGTCCATGACGAGTTTGAACAGTACAAACAGATTGTGGCCGAGGAATTTAAAAAATACAAACAGCAGATCCTGGAAAAATGGGAAAAGGCCGAGGTTTCGACGGACAAGCGGTGGGTGGAGTATTCCGAAAACTACGAAGACCGCCGTATCGTCGATTTTGAACAGGGTTTTATCGAACTGGACTTACTTGTTGACGAAGACGAAACCGACACTGCCATTGAAAAAGCCGTTGACCAAAAGCTGGCCGACCTGGTGGTCGAAGACCAGAAAACCGCCTACGAGCGCGACCAGCTGGCCCAGAATATCGAAAAGCAAATCAAGCAGAAGGTCAAGGACGTCAAAACAGAAGAAGTCCAAAAAGAGCCCGTGTTGACCAAAGTGATCACCGGCACGGATCAGCCGTCGAAAAAGCAGGTAAACGAGGCGGTCTCCGGGTTAAAGGAAAAATCCACGGTCACCAAGAAGCCGTCGGGAAAAGACAAAACCAAGCAGGTGGTCAATGTCAAGGCCCCGCTGCCGCCGGATTCCATCCGCAAAAAAGCCCTGGAATACCAGGACGAGGTCACGGAATTTTCCGGTCAGCGGGGGGTGGATCCCGCCCTGGTATTTGCCGTCATCCACACCGAAAGCGCCTTCAATCCCATGGCCCGCTCCCATGTACCGGCCTACGGGCTGATGCAGATCGTGCCCCAGTCGGCCGGCAAAGACGCCTCGGCCATGCTGTTCGGCAAGCCCCGGCTGCTTTCGCCGTCATATCTCTACAACGGCCAGAAAAACATCAATGTCGGCACATCCTATCTCTACATCCTGTTCAACCGCTACCTGAAAAAAATCGAATCGCCTAAAAGCCGAATGTACTGCGCCATCGCCGCCTACAACACCGGCGCCGGCAACGTGGCCAAAGCCTTTACCGGCACCACCAATATCGGCAGGGCCGCCGGCAAAATCAACCAAATGACCCCGGACGCGGTCTACGACCACTTAATTGCCAACCTGCCCTATGAGGAAACCCGGCATTACCTGGAACGGGTCACCCGGCGGATGGAGATGTATGCGGCGATGTAAAGGCCCTACATCAGCACTTCCTTGTAAAGCTCGTCAAAAAGCGAATCCGCGGTCTGGATCTCGTTTTCGGACATTTTTTGCCGAAGGATATCGAGATGCCGGGCCGCACCGGCTTGGCCCTGGGTGGCGGCCAGGCTCATCCAGGCATACGATTTGACCGGATCTTCGGGCATGCCCCGGCCGTTGAAATACATCACCGCCAGGTTGTACTGGGCGGCCACAATACCCTGCCGGGCGGCGGCCTGATACCACCGGGCGGCTTCTGCCGGGTCCTTTTCCACGCCGGTGCCATTGTAGTACAGCCCGGCCAGCCGGGTCTGGGAAAACGCATCCCCCTGTTCGGCGGCTTTTTCATACCACCGGGCGGCCGCCTTCCGGTCCTTTGCCCCGTCGCCGATACCGTTGTCATACATGATCGCCGCGCGCTTGCAGGCTTTCATATGGCCGCCGGCGGCGGCCTTTTCATACCAGTGCCGGGCGTCTTGATGGCTTTGCGCCAGCGGGCCGGTCCCGTTTTCATACATGTCCCCCAACTGCCATTGCGCCGCGCTGTAGCCGTTTTCGGCCGCCTTTCGGCATAAGGCCGCGGCCTTTTCCTTGTCAACAGCCTTATCTCCGGTGCCGTCGAGATACATCCGGGCCATCCGGTACTGGGCCGGGCCATAGCCGGCATCCGCCGCCTTTTCGTATAACGCCACGGCCTTGTCCATGTCCTGTTCGACACCCTGGCCGTTTTCATGCATGAGGGCCAGGGCGCAGGTGGCCGGAACAAATTCGTTTTCCCTGGACAGGCGCTGGCACCACTCGGCTGCCAGGGCATAATCGGTTTCGACCCCTTTTCCGTGGTAATACATCATGGCCAGGCTAAACCGGGCCTGGACAAAGCCCCGGGCCTCGGCCTTGCGGAACCATTCAAGCGCCTTCTGGTAATCCTGCGGGATGCCGTCGCCGGTGAAATACAAGTGCCCCAGCGCATGCTGGGCCGCGCCGTAGCCGCCTTCCGCGGCCTGCTGGTACCATTTGGCCGCGCGGTTTCGGTTTTGATCCGTGCCGATGCCTTCATCGTAGACGGTGCCGACGCTGTAATAATGCAGCGGCAGGGCATCTTCCTGATGGGCCGCCTTTTCGTACCATTCGGCTGCGGCGCCCGGCTTCGATGACGCCGCCCCCACCCCGCGATAAAGCATGTCGGCATAACAGTACTGGGAAAGCACATCATCCTGGACAGCCGCCTTTTTATACCATTTCAGGGCCTGACCGGCATCCTGGGCCACGCCCTGGCCGTACTGGTACATGTAGGCCAGGCTGTATTGGGCGCCGGCGCCGCCGCGTTTCGCCGCTTTTTTAAACAGCTTTGCCGCACGAGCATAATCCCGGGCCACCCCGCGGCCCTTGTAATAGTCGATGGCCTCGCCGGTGTATTTGAGCACGTCCGGGTCCGGCGGCTCAACGTCCGGCGGGGTGAAGCCCTCGTCAGCCTCGGCCTTTTCCGCATCTTCGGATTCTTCTGTATCAGCCGCTTTTTCGTCTCCCTTTGCATCCTCCTGCCTTTTTTCCGCAGCATCGGTTTGTTCGGCGGCTTCGGCCGGCTGGTCCGAATCGGCCCCTTTGGCTTGATCGGCGGCCCAAAAAAGGGGAGAAACCACCAATACGGCCACCAGGACAACCCCCGACAGATACCGGCGGCGGAGAATTTTCGACAACATTCCGAAAAGGATCATGGCTTTCATGGACAGGCTCCTTGTAAATCCAATAAGGTAAGGATGATTCGACATGAGCGGCAACATACCGATTATTAAATAGAATTGACGGAAAACCAGTAAATTGTCAAGAACTATATGCCACGCAACAGCACCGGCGCGGCCGGCTGCGCCGATATTGACAGCCGTGGCCGCCGGGGCTACAGTAGCTGCAGCAAAGCTGCTTCAATGCCCCCAACCCAATATAAAGGTCCATTTTCATGTCCGATGACAATAAAATAAAACCATTCGCCGAAGCCATTGGCGCCCTGCTGACCGATGGCATCGGCTTGACCGGCGATGTCTTGCATTACCTGAATTCGGTGGCCGGTGTACAAAGCCCCGATGAACTCGAAACCCTGCTGACCGGCGCCGAGGACTGCGATGGCCAGAGCCTTTATGAGCTGATTTTCTTCCCGGATGAAACCCAGCAGATACAGATCGAGCCGTGGACAGCAAACGCCGCCTTCACCGCCGCCGAGGTCAATGGTTTGATCGAGCGGCTCAGGAAATCAAATGTGGAAGCCACCCTGCATTTTCCGGAAAGTGAAGGATCGTGCCGCATACATGTCCCGGCCGATGCCGTTTCCATGTTTATCCGGCGCCTGCACCTTGACCGGCCCATCGATTCGCAGGTCGACACCGCCATGGCCGGCCATATTGAAAGCCGGGCCATGTACCTGAGACTTCGCGTCAAGCTGCGAAACGCCCGGTTTGCCTTTTCGGCCGATACTTCATCCTTTATCTGCGGATTTGTGGCCCACATTGCCGAAGATGATCCGGATTTTACGGCCCTGTTTGATTTTGCCGTAGACACCCTGGAACGGATCGCACCGGAAACCGATATCTATTTGGCCCTGATGGATCGAAAGCGCCATTGCGGTGAAATGATCCGAAAGGCCCGGCAAAACGATCAAAACCTCCGGCAGCTGCCGGTGGAAGCCTTGATCTTAAAAGGGATCAACATCTCCTGCATCAATATCGATGACGCCTACCGCCAGATGGAGTTCATCGACCGCATCAGCCTCGCCGTGTTCGGCAAAACCGAGCTGGCCGAAAATGGCATGGCCGAAGCGCAGCAACCGGTGGATTTCGGACAATTTGACCGAAATACCGATATCGACAAGGTCATCAAAATCCTGTCGTAATCCATATTACCACTTGCTGCGAAGCGTTTTGATGGCCGCTTTGGCTTTATCGGCCAGGGGGGTGCCCACGGCAATGGACTCGGCTTTCTTGTAGGCATTTAACGCCTTGTTGTATTGCTGGTGTTTCTCGTAGGCCCGCCCCAAGTCCAGGTAAAGACGGGCGGAGCGGCCCACCTTCTCGGCGGCCTCTTCCAGCTTGCGCACCGCCTTTGCATGCTCTCCGGTGGCCATATAAACCTGGCCCAGCCCGTGCAGGGCCTTGGGAAAACCGGATTTCAGGTCCAGCGCCTCCTGGTAATGCTGCTTGGCCTTTTCGTACTCGCCTTTTCTATAATAAATCAGGCCCAGGTTACTGGCGGGATATTGGGGCGTGGCATAGAGCAGGTCGTCTTTGACGGTTTTAAAGCATTCAATCGCCTTGTCCCATTGTTGCAGGGAAATATAGGCCGAGCCGAGGTTGTTCCGGGCCGGCGAATAATCGGGTTTTATTTCCAGGGCCCGCCGGAAATGCGTTACCGCTTTTTCGGCATCATTTTTGGCCAGGTAGGTCAGGCCGAGATCATTTTGGACATAGGGATCGTCGGGATCCATCTTTTCCGCCTTGAGCAACTCCCGCAGCGCCCGGGTGTAATTGCCCTCTGCCATGTAGGCTTCTCCAAGATCCCGTGCCGCAGAGGCCTTCCCATTGTTTTTGTTATTGGCCTTGGTATGACCGCATCCCGACACCATGGCAGCCGCAACCAAAGGGATCAGACAAATTAAAATCATCCGTTTTTTCATGAAATCGCCTGCCTTTATTGTTTCAGCATTTCAGTTAAACCGAACGGAATCAACTGAATCCGAAATTGAAAATCGCTCGATTCAGGTGAATCCATTTATTGCCGGAGCCGCATCAGCTCAACCCCGGTGCCTTCCAGGTGGGCGGCAATCGGCACCGGAACGGGGGAAAAAGCAACCAATATCTTTTTTTCAACACCCTCCTGATTTCCGGCGATCAGCACGCCGGAAACCTCGTAGGACGGATTGTATAGCCGCGGCCGCTGGGCACTCCAAAACACGGGATCGGAGGTAAACCGCGCGGGCAGCAGCGGCGCAAGCTTGTCAATCAAAGCCTTTCCGCCGATGGGGTTTTTGATCTGAGCGACCCGGAAGCCATTTTTTTCAATGGATTTTACGGCATCGCCGCCCAGGTCGCCGTAGTCGATCAACACCTCCCGGCCGGGGCCGGTCGACAGCATGTTGGTTTTGGCCCGGACCTGAAATCCCGCATAGGGAAATGTGATCTCCACATCTGCCTGATAGGTGTAGCCAAGGCTTTCGGCCAGCCGGGCGATCACGCGGGCCGGCGGATTGGCATCGATGACATCCACATCGGGGGACTCCACGGTTTCGGCATGCACGGCCCGGGCCCATCCGGAAACGTTTTCTCCCTCGATCCAGTCGCGCACGATGATGCCTTTTCCTTCCAGGTACGCCCGGATCGGGGCCGGCACCCACATTTCCGGCTCCTCTATGATATTTAAGCAAACCCGGTCGCCGCCGGCCGGCGGTTCATAGATAAACTGCCCCCGGACCGTCATCCGGACCCCTTCATCGCTCAACTCGACCCGGTTTTCATAGCCGTCGGAGTCGATAAGGGGGATAATGTTTTCCATCAGCGGTTCCAGCATCATATTCGATTCCACAAATACGATCCGGATACCGGGCCAATGGGACTCGATGACCTTCCGGTCGGCCGGATCAAGCCAGTTTCGATTGGCAAACAACAGCCGGATACCGCCTTCAAAAACCATCATCGGCGTTTTGTCCAAAACAAGGCGCAGATCACTTTGGGCATCGCGCGGGAAAAAATACTCGCCTTCGTTTAACAGCTCCGCATCGAGAATTTTGGCCGCCTTGACAAACACGGACTGATCGGAAAACCCTTTGAGGGTCCGGGGCACTTCCACTTCCGCCTGAGCCGGTTCGTCTTTGTCGGCTTCGGCCGCATCGCTGTCTTTATCGGCTTCATCCGGTTGAGCGGCATCCGACCGGCTCTGTGCCGGCCGGTCCCGGGCTTTTTCGGCTTTCGGTGCCGGCTGGGATGGCTCTTTTGCCGCCGGTTCGGGCTCGGACCGGGAGGCTTCCGGGACGGCGGGCGGTTTTTGGGAACCCGCGGCCGTCCGGGCTTTATCGAAATCAACAATCTGTCCGGATTCATCAAACATGGCGGAATAGGCCGCTGTATTTTGAATCGAAGGCTCGGGCAGCCGGATGCTGTCGCCGGACCGGATGAAGTCGATATCGTCGATATCCGGATTGAGCTTCTTAAACAGCGCCAGACCCCGTTGATACGAATCGGTTCCGGGTCTTCCGAATCGCTCGGAAATCAGTTTGGCCACCCAGTCCCCGTATTGTACCTCGTATTCTACCGAATGCTGCCGCAGGGTCTGGGGCATGTTGGTAATCGTGATCACCGGTATGGTCACGGTACCGCTTTTCTGTCCCGCCACCGACTCCGGCGCCAGGATTTTGAGCGGGATTAAAATGCGCTGGTTGGGATAAATGGTGTCGACATCGTCGACATCCGGGTTTAACGCCTTAAATATTTTCAAAAACCGGGGGAAATCCTTGCTGGCGATATCACCGCGCTGCTTTAACAGCTTGGTCACATAGTCGTTGGACTGGACCACGTACGGATCGCAGAGCACGTCGCGGCCGTCGAGTTCGCGCACCAGGTACTGTTTTTCAAAAAAAGCCGCGCCGACCGGTGACAAAAAAAGCGCCAACACCGCCAGCGCGATGACCCAGGTCCCATACCGCCTCAAAATGCCCGTTGTTAGATGCATCCGGATATCAGACCCTCTTTAAGTCCAGTCGATTGGCAATTTCACCGGAAACCCGGGCGACAAAATCCTGCAAGGCGTGTCCTTCAAGGGGATTTCCAGGTTCGGGCACCGCTTCAAGATCCGCCGGCCGGACCAGTTCCGGGGCATTGATCAAAGATTGCTTCGGTGTGATATCGTAATCGGCGGGGAAGCGGTTTTCAAAATACAGCTCCTGGAAACCGGAAAACTTCAGCGCATGGGCCGTGGAATCGAGCACCACGCTTTCGCTGCCGGAGATGCGGCCGTTTTTCCGCGCCGATACCATACCGGCCAGACATTCGCCGCCGTGCGTGCACGAAACATGGCCGTGCCGGTTGGCCGTCAGGTACCAGTCCATGATGGCCTGCTCGGTGACTTCCTCCACAAACACCTTCTGCCGGCCGGCGATCCGGTTGTATTTTTCCACCAGGCGGATCACCCGGGGCATGGAAACGGGGTTTCCGATCATGGCGGCCTGGGCGACACTGGGGCGCACCTGTACGGGTTCGAAATGCCGGTGTTCCGGCCGGGCTTCGAGGTAATACTTGTAGACCGGGTTGGCGTGCTCGGACTGGACCCCGATGATTTTGGGCAGCGCATCAATGACGCCGATTTCATAAAACTTTAAAAACCCGTTGATCAGGGCGGTGACGTTGCCGGCGTTGCCGATGGGCACCACCACGACCTTGTCGGCCATTTCGTATTCAAAAAACTGGGCCAGTTCGTAGGAATACGATTCCTGGCCGAGGATCCGCCAAGCGTTTTTGGAATTAAGCAGCGCCACGTTGTAATTTTCCGACAAATGCTCCACAATTTTCATGCAGTCATCAAAAACCCCGGGGATTTCAAACACCATGGCGCCGCTGCCCAAAGGCTGGGACAGTTGCTGTGGGGTGACCCGCTTGTGCGGCAGCAGCACGGCGGATTTTACCTGCGGCTGCAAATACGCGGCATACAGGGCGGCTGCAGCCGATGTATCGCCGGTGGACGCACATACGGCCAGCACATCGGATACATAACCGTTGCAAACCAGGTACTGGATATAGCTCAACGCACTGGCCATGCCCCGGTCCTTAAAGGACGCACTCGGGTTCTGGCCGTCGTTTTTGAAAAAAAACCGGGCATCGGCCAGCCCCTGCAAATGGGCATTGGCCTCCACCACCGGGGTGTGGCCCTCGCCGAGCCAGACCACGGAATCCAGGGGCATGATCGGGCCGATCAATTCGTGGTAGCGGTAAATCCCGTTTAAAGCCGGCTGGTTCAACATGCGCCGGTAATCGAAAATCCGCCGCCACATGGCCCCGGAGATCTCTTTTAACCGGTCGAAATCGGGGTCATACAACAAAAGGACATTGCCGCAATCCGGGCAGGTATAGAGCAGTTGCTCAATTCCGTATTCGTGTTCACACCCCAGACATCGATAGATCAGCCGGCCGTCGGAAGCAGGGATTAAATAGGGTTGTATGTCGCTTGGGAAATCTTGTGGTTTCACGCAGTATTACCTTACAGTTTCAAACCCGGCGGCCGGATATAAAACTTGGATTCAAAATGTTAGGCTGCCGTAATGGCCTGCCGCCCGCCCATGTAGGGCCGCAGCGCCTCGGGGATCACCACGCTGCCGTCGGCCTGCTGGTAATTTTCAAGCACTGCTGCCAGCGTCCGGCCCACGGCCAGCCCCGAACCGTTTAAGGTATGGACGAGGGCGGTGCCCTTCTGCCCTTTGCGCTTCAACCGGATGCCGGCACGCCGGGCCTGGAAGGACTCGAAATTGCTGCAGGAAGAAATTTCCCGGTATTTCTGCTGGGCAGGCATCCAGACTTCGATATCATAGGTTTTGGCCGAGGAAAAGCCCATATCCCCGGTGCACAGCAACACCACCCGGTACGGCAGTTCCAGCTGCTGCAGCACGGTTTCCGCATTGTCGAGCAGGGATTCGAGCTCATCATAGGAGGCATCCGGGGTGGTGAATTTGACGAGTTCCACTTTATTAAACTGGTGCTGCCGGATCAGCCCCCGGGTGTCTTTTCCGTGCGAGCCGGCTTCGGCCCGGAAACACGGGGTGAAGGCAGCATAGTAGATCGGCAGGTCGGCCTCGTCAATGGTTTCATGTTGATGGATGTTGGTCACAGGGACCTCGGCGGTGGGGATCAGAAAATACTCCCAGTTTTCGAGCTTAAACAGGTCTTCTTCAAATTTGGGCAGCTGGCCGGTGTTGGTCATGGTCTGGCGGTTAACAATAAAGGGGGGCAATGTTTCCGTATAACCGTGTTTGCCGGTATGCAGCTCAAGCATAAAATTGGTAAGTGCGCGCTCCAGCAACGCCCCGGCACCGAAATAAAGGGGAAAGCGGGAACCGGCGATCTTGGCGGCCCGCTCGAAATCCAGGATCCGCAACTGCTCACCGATCGTCCAGTGGGGCAAGGGTTCGAAATCAAAGGCCGGCTTCGTGCCGACTTCGCGCACCAATTCATTTTCCGTGTCATCGGCGCCGACGGGCACACTTTCGTGCGGAATATTGGGAATACGGATTAAAATGTGATGAATTTTTTCCTCGTACTCGGAAATGGCCTGCTCGAGCACCTTGACCCGGGCCGAAACATCGCGCATCTCTGAGACAAGCTCATCTGCATCTTCTCCGCGCCGTTTCATCCCGGCGATTTCATCGGAGACCACGTTGCGCCGATGCCGGAGCTGTTCGATTTCATTTAAGAGCCTGCGCCGTTCGGCGTCGGCCGCCTCAAACGTATCCAGGTCCGCCGCATCGCCGCGACGATTTAATGCGTCACGGACTTCAGACAAATGTTGTCTTACGTACTTGATTTCCAGCATAGAATACCTATGTTTCGATTCCGGGAAAAGACGGGACTGCTGCGTGTAAACAGAAAATAATTATCACGGCCGGCGCAACTCGTCAATGCTTATTGCAAATGGCCTCATTTTGCGCTATATTATTCTCTTTACATCATATTATTATTTAGTGCCCGAACGAAAATCAGGATTTTTCGTCAATATCCCGCCTCGGGAGCACAGATATTGGCGAAAAAGACGATTTTCGTTCAGGCACTATTTATGGAGAATATCAATGGAAAATGTCAAAGAAAAAAAGCAGCTATTGAGAAAGGAGGTCGAAGCAACATGCGCCGGGCGTACGCAATCCGATCTCAGGGAAAAAACCACCCGAATCGAAATGCAGCTTTTTGAATTCGCCAATTTCAAGGAAGCCGGGACCGTCCTGTTTTACTGCAGAGCCGATCATGCCGTCAATACGCACCAGATTCTCCAACACTGCGAACAGGAGAACAAAGACATTGTCCTGCCCTTATTCGGCGAAGACGACAGTCTCGAACTCATGAAAATCAATCAACTGGCAACCGATGTAACACCGGGCCGGGTGTTGTACGAACCCAACCCCGAGCGCTGCAAGCCCGTACCGTTTGACATCATCGATATCGCCATAGTGCCCGGGGTGGCCTTTGACGAAAAAGGCGCCCGCCTGGGCAGCGGCAACGGCCGCTATGACCGCTTGATCCCCAAACTGCCCAACACGGCCCGCAAGGTGGCCCTTGCCCTGGAAGACCAGCTCATCTCCGCGATCCCGATGGAACCCCATGACAAGTTCGTGGACATCATCATCACCGAAAAACGAATCATTTACAAGATTTGAACCTCTATGAAACCCGTCATTGCCATCGTGGGCCGGCCCAATGCCGGCAAATCGACCTTTTTCAACCGGATCACCCGGTCCAAAGACGCCCTGGTCGACGATTTCGCCGGTGTCACGCGGGATCGTCACTATGGATCGGTCACCTGGGACGACGTGGCATGCTCGGTGATTGATACGGGCGGGTTTTATTTTTCCGACAAGGGGGAATTTTCGCAAAAAACCCACGGGCAGGTCCGCTGCGCCATTGAAGACGCCGATGCCATTATCGTGCTCTTCGACGGCGCCCAGGGGGTTACCCCCTTTGACCGCGACATGGTGGAGTTGCTGCGCAGCGCCGAAGTGCCGGTATATTACACGGTCAACAAGATCGACAATGCCGGCCGCGAAGAAAACATTTACGATTTCTACAACCTGGGCATCGAAACGATCTATTCCATCTCCGCCGAACACAACCTGGGCATTAACACGCTCATGGACAATGTCGTGGCCGCCTTTCCGGCCGGTAAATCCGATGCGGCACCCGATGAGCCCATCCGGGTCGGCATCGTCGGCCGGCCGAACGTGGGCAAATCCTCGCTGATCAACCGCATTCTCGGAGAAGAGCGGGTCATTGTCAGTGAAGTGCCCGGCACTACCCGCGATGCCATTGACACGCCATGTGAAGTCAACGGGCGTAACTATCTGCTCATCGACACCGCCGGCATCCGTCGAAAAGCGCGGGTGAAGCACAAGCTTGAAAAATACGCCGTAATCAAGGCCATTGACAGCCTCGATCGCTGCGACGTGGCCCTGATCGTCATTGATGCCGCCGACGGGCTTTCCGAACAGGATGTCAAAATCGCCGGCTATGCCTATGAAAAGGGATGCGCCTGCATATTCCTGTTAAACAAGTGGGACCTGGTGGAAAAAAACGACAAGACCTTTGCCGCTTACAAGGACAGCATCCGCCACGAAGCCAAATATTTACACTTTGCCCCGCTGCTGACCATTTCGGCCAAAACCGGCCGCCGGGTCCCCAAGATCTTTGAATTCATTGACGCGGTGTACCGGCAGTACACGCACCGCGTGGCCACCGGCCCGCTCAACCGGATTGTCACGGCAGCCACCGAACAGACCGAACCCCCGCTTTTCCGCGGCCGGCGCCTCAAATTTTTCTATGCCACCCAAACCGGGGTCAAGCCGCCCACCTTTGTCTGCTTTGTCAATCACCCCGAAGGCGTGCACTTTTCCTACCGCCGTTACCTGGTCAACCAGCTCCGGGCGGCCACCGGCATCGACCTGGTGCCCATCCGGCTGTATCTCCGCAAGCGCAGTGAGGCCGAAAACCGGCCCCGGCGCCCGAAAAAGGCGGCTAAGCGGAAATAGACAGGAATTTTTTATTGGACTTGTTTGAATACCAGGCGGAAAAAGCCACCGAAGGTCACCGGCCGCTGGCCGACCGGATGCGGCCGCAGCATCTTGACGAGTTTATCGGACAGCAACACGCCGTTGGCGAGGGGTCGCTGATCCGAAACGCCGTCGAGGCCGACCGGATCTTTTCCATGATTCTGTGGGGGCCGCCGGGCAGCGGCAAGACCACGCTGGCCCGTATTATTGCCGCGGCCACCCGGTGTCATTTCGTCCAGTTTTCGGCCGTTTTGGCAGGGGTTAAAGACATCCGCTCGGTGATTGATACGGCCGAAAACCAGAAAAAATTCCATCACCGGCGCACCATTGTCTTTGTCGATGAAATCCACCGGTTCAACAAGTCCCAGCAGGACGCCTTTCTGCACCATGTGGAAAGCGGGCTGATCACGTTAATCGGCGCAACCACCGAAAATCCGTCGTTTGAAGTCATTTCGGCACTGCTGTCGCGCTGCCAGGTCATCACCCTCTATGCGTTACATGACGAAGAAATGCGCACCCTTGTCAAACGGGCCCTTGAAGACGCAGACCGCGGTCTGGCAAAATACGGTTGCGATATTTCCGCAGAAGCCCTCGATCACATCGTGGCCATTTCCGACGGCGACGGCAGAGCCGCCCTGAACGCACTGGAAATCGCGGCTTTGACATTGTCCGAGGAGCAACCCGAGGCGCAAGGGGAAAAAACAGACAGCCCGGCCCATACCATCACGGTTTCCCACGTGGAAAAAGCCGTGCAGCGCAAGGCCCTGTCCTATGACAAGGCCGGGGAAGAACACTACAACCTGATTTCGGCCTTTCACAAAAGCCTGCGCGGCAGCGATCCGGACGCGGCGCTTTACTGGCTGGCGCGCATGATGGAAGCCGGCGAAGACCCGTTCTACATCGCCCGCCGCATGGTCCGCTTTGCCTCGGAAGACGTGGGCAATGCCGATCCCCGGGCGATCACCGTTGCCATGGATGCCATGGAAGCCTATCGGTTTCTCGGCTCACCCGAGGGCGACCTCAGCCTGGCCCAGGCCGCGGCCTACCTGGCCACCGCACCGAAAAGCAACCGCGTTTACGCCGCCTACAACCAAATCCGGGAGGAAATCAAAAAATCCGGCACCCTGCCCGTGCCCATGCACATCCGAAACGCCCCCACGCGGCTGATGAAAGACATCGGCTACGGCAGCGGGTACAAATACGCCCATGACTATGAAGACGGCTACGCACCCCAGACGCATCTGCCGGAAAAACTTGCCGGGCGGCAGTTTTATCATCCCACGGACCGGGGATATGAAAAAACCATCGCCCAGCGACTGGCCTACTGGCAGGAGAAAAAAAAGCAAACGGACACGAAATAGAAAATGCAAATGCAGAAAGAATCGACAGACACGACCCCACAACCCATTGAAGTCAGCGGCCGCGTCCTGACCCTCACGGTGGGCCTGCCGGCAAGCGGAAAAACGTACTGGGCGCTGTCTGCCGGGTTTGACCGGGCCATATCGCTCGATGACTGCCGGCGGGCCCTGTGGGGCAGCCGCGCCATCCAGGACGGCCCCGGCGGCATTGCCGCCCTGCTGGCCGTGGAGTATGAACAGATCCGCTCGGCCATGGCGCAGGGAAAAAGCATCGTGGTCCACAACACCCATTTCCTGAAGGCCCACCGGACCCCCGTAATTGAAATGGCGCGTCAATCCGGCTATCGCACCCAGATTGTCTATTTCGATGTTTCCCTGCAGCAATGCCTGCGGCGCAATCAAAACCGCAGCGAAGCCGCGCAGGTGCCGGAAGAAGTAATTAAAGATTTTGCCGAGCAAATGGAGCCGCCCGAGGCGGGGGAAGCAGACATGGTGATTGCTTACTCGACCATTGCGCGGAATGAAGCCGTTTCAGGGACCGATTCAATCGCGCCTGAACAAAAACCATCGGTCCGATAAAAACTCAGACAGCGTCGGAATGCATCCTATTTACACTCCACCTTTACACCTTTACACCTTATACCTTACACCTTACACCCTAACCCTTACCCCTTATACCCTTTCCCTTATCCCCTTTCCTCGATCTCGCCCGTTTTGATCCCGAACACAAACAGCTTGATCCACGCAAACCCCAGCCGGAGCATGGCCACGTCATCGGACTTGAGCTTTACGCGCAGCCTGGACTTGACCGTATAGCGCTTTAAAAAGCTGCTGTTAAACACAAAATCCCGGAAGGCATCGATATTGTAGGCGGCCATAAACGCCATGCGCCCTTTCCGGCCGTCGGGGCCTTCATCGCCCCAGGGATCTGTTTGAAACAGGCGCAGCACCTCGGCCCATTCCAGGGTCATCTGGTTGTAAAACAGCGCATTCTGGTCGGCCTCCCAGGACCGGATGGTCCAGGCGGTGGTCTCGTCCTGGCCCCGGCAGAAATCCGGCGGCCGGAAAAAATGCACCTGCTGCGGCGGCTGGTTTTCGTCGGCGAAATACAGCCCCTGCTCCACGGGAAAGGCCCGGCAGGTCTGGGGCCGGTCCGGGTAGACCCGGCAGCCGTCATCGGTTAAAAACGGACACGTCTTTTCGGCGTTGTCGGCCATTTTCAGCAGCACGTGCGGAAAATAACTGCCCTCGCGCAGGATGACATCCGTGTGGGTCTCGATGATCCGGTCCGTGCTTACGCCCAGGCTTTTTTTCAGCCGGAGGATATCATAGGGATACAAAAAAAGGTTCAGGTTGCGACAGCAAAGGTTAAAACAGGAAATGCCCGGGTAGCAGCGGAAATGGAACGAATCGGTTTCCGACAACATCTCGCCGGGCAGTTCGGAAGGATTTTCGGTTTTGACAAATTTCATTGAATGCGCTCCACCGCCCTATGGGACGTCGTTTTATATCTTGTAGGTAACTGCAGGTGCAAGGTCTGGGGTGTAAGGCCTGAGGTATAAAGGTTAAAGGTTAAAGGTGTAAGGTTAAAGGTAAAGAAACTCAGTGCCTCACAGCCCCGCTATACAAAAAAAAGAAGTTACTTATCTTCGGGGCATTTCCGTTGCCAGCAGCATCTGGGCCACCGTCAGCTTGATTTTATCTGATATGCCGGCGCTTTCTTTAAACCGTTTTTCCAGGTCGGCCATTTTCATATAAAACGGCGTCCGGTCAAACCGTTGATAGGGCTGATGGCCGCACTGGCTTTCAAATTGCACACATCCGGCGCCGTAGACCCGCCCCCGCCCCGGCGGACTAAACTCGTGGGGCACGCCGTGCAGCCGGCAGATCATGGGCCGATGGGCATAGAGCAGGCACAGGCCGCCCTCATTGAGCGGGCACATGAGCCGCAGGGTTTGACCCGTGGCATCGGCGGCTTCCATTTCGCGGGCGTATTCGGCTGCCCGCTTGCGGATACCGGTCCGCGTCTGCTGCGCCAAGGCGTCAAAGCCGGCCAACAGGTACAGATACTCCACATGGGTGTGGTGTGCAAACCGGGTCCGGCAGCAGTTGTCCGTACAGCCGGCACACGAAAATCCGTAAGCGGCCGTCGCGGCGTCGTATGCCCGGTCCATGTCCGCATAGAGGGCGCGCAGTTGATCAAAAAAACCGGCCGATCCGGCGATATTTTGCAGTTTGCGGCCGGATATGACATTTTCCTGCCCGTTCATGGCTACACCAGCGGCGTGGGTACAAAAATTTCCGTGTACAGGTTCAACAGGTACCGGTCGGTCATGCTGGCAATATAATCACTGATAATGCGCTCGGTTTCAACCCCGTTATAATAGGCAGCCGACATTTCCAGGCTGGCGAGTTTTTCCCGCAACTGCCCGGGGTGATTTAAAAAATAGGAAAAAATCTCGGAAATCATTTTCTTGGCCTTGATAAATTCGGCGTGCACCCGCTCGGAACGGTAGACATTTTCAAACAAAAACCCCCGCAGGTCCGACATGGCCGAAAACACGGCCGGGGAAAACGACAGCGCCATCTGCCCGTCTGTCTCCCGGCTGGAAAAAATAAGGTCCTGGATCATGGTGGTGGCCCGCTGGGCATGGTTTCTGCCGAGTACCGTTTTGCAGTTTTTCGGGATCTGCTCCGCCGCGATCACCCCGCTTCGTACGGCATCGTCCAAGTCATGGTTCAAATAGGCAATGATATCGGCAAACCGGACGATGCGGCCTTCCACGGTCGCGGCCATCGCGCCGGGGTCGGCGGGGATGATGTCGCCGAAGCCCTTGGAATGTTTCAGGATGCCATCTCTTACCTCCCAGGTCAAATTCAAACCCCGGCCGTTTCGTTCCAGCACGTCCACCACGCGAAGGCTCTGGTCGCTGTGGCGGAATTGCGCGGAATAGATCTCTTTTAAGGCCGTTTCCCCGCTGTGGCCAAACGGCGTGTGGCCGAGATCATGGCCCAGGGCAATGGCTTCGGCCAGATCTTCATTGAGCCGCATGGCCCGGGCAATGGTGCGGGCCACTTCGGCGACTTCGAGCGTATGGGTCAAGCGGGTGCGGTAATGATCGCCCAAAGGCGACAAAAACACCTGGGTCTTGTGCTTTAATCGGCGGAAGGCATTGGAATACACGATCCGGTCCCGGTCCTGCTGAAATACCGTCCGGACCGAGCACGGCTCCTCTTCGACCTGCCGGCCGCAGGTGTTGGCCGACAGCATCCCGTAGGGCGAAACAAAGGTCTTTTCCCGTTTTTCAAAATCTTGTCGAATGGTCATGATCGGTGATTCCGTATATCGTCTGCCCGCCGTGCACGCCCGGCGCATGCCCCGGCACCTGAAAATAAAAGTTGCTCCATATCACAGGCATTGCAAACCTGTAAAGCAATTGAAAAAAGGTCACCACGAAAGACGCGAAAATCAGAAACAAAGTGAAACCACCCTTTCGCGTATTTCGCGCATTTCGTCGTTTCTTTATCGAAACAGGTTCATATTCGGCCGGCCGGCGACTTCCGGCGGCGTCCGGAAAATCTCATCCAATGTTGCGTAAACCCTTTCGCTGTCTTTGGCGCCGCGCAGCATGGCGGAAAAACGGTGGCCGTACTTAAACCCGGCGAAAAAATAAACCGCCCACTTTTTAAATCGCCGCAGGGCCGTCACCGGTTCGTAATGGGCGGCCAGAAGCGCCATCATCCGGTGGGCGCACCGGTGATAAATGCCGCTATCGGCTTCAAAACCCGCCGTCCACTCGGCAAACACCCAGGGGCGGGCCACGGCGATCCGGCCGAGCGACACCCCGTCGCAGCCGGTTTCCGCCAACATCCGCTGGGCATCATCAAGGCAAAAGACTTCGCCGTTGCCAAAAACCGGGATGGAAACGGCGGCCTTGACCCGGCCGATATAGGCCCACTTCGGCGGCCTTGATCGTCGATCCGGCGCCACCCGGGGATGAAAAACCAGCGCATCGGCGCCGGCATCTTCGAACCGGCGGGCCAGATCAACGGCCGAGGCCGGGTCATCGCTCCAGCCGATCCGGAATTTGACAAACACCGGGACGCCGACGGCCTTTCGCACGGCCCGGACAATGGCTGCGGCCTGCTCCGGGGTTTTCAACAGCGCCGCCCCGGCGTTTTGCTTGCAGATGGCGGCCACGGAACAGCCGAAGTTGATATCCACACCGAAAAAGCCCTCGGCCTCCACCCGGCGGGCCGCGGCGGCCATGCCGGCGGGGTCGGCACCAAAAATCTGGCAGACCAGCCGATCCAGCTCCCCGGCCCGCCAGCAAAACACCTTGGACACGGCCGGGTTTTCCCGGGGCAGCGCCCGGGCGCTGCACATTTCGGTAAACATCAGGCCGTAGCCGCCGTATTCCGACGCCAGTTGGCGGAAAGCCACGTGGGTAAGACCGGCCATGGGGGCCAGAAACAGCCGTTTGGCCACCACCCGGTCCCCGATCGAAATCGGCCGGTTGAAAAATGCGCGGATATCGTTTGCCATTATTGTCGGCTTAAATAAAAATATCGTCGTGAAAAAACTTGAATCATCTGGTATATTTTGTATTTGGATCTTTGTGCGGGTACTCTATCGATTTTATCGGAAACGCTCAACACGTAAAACCACCACAGGAGGCAAAATGAGCGACTATGCATTTTATACCGTGGACAAACAGCCGCCGGTCGCGTGGGTGTACTTGAACCGTCCGGACAAGAAAAATGCCATGAACGCACCGGCCTGGAAAGAAACCATCCCGATTTTCGAAGACCTCGACGGCGACAGCGACATCCGTGCCATCATCGTCAGCGGCAAGGGCCCGTGCTTTTCCGCCGGCATCGATTTGATGGGCATGGCCGGGGAACTGCCCGAACTGGCCGACAATGAACAAAAAGGCGGCATCAAGTGGCAACTGATCAAAAAAATTCATGCCCTGCAGGACGGGCTCAATTGTATTGAGTGGTGCCGCAAACCCGTTATCGCCGCCATTCACGGCTACTGCATCGGCGCCGGCCTCGACATGGCCACGGCCTGTGACTTCCGGCTGTGCAGCGCGGATGCGGTCTTTTCCCTAAAAGAGGCCGCCGTGGGATTTGTGGCCGATGTGGGCGTTTTGCAGCGCATCCCGCTGATCGTGGGCCAGGGATATGCCCGGGAGCTGGCCTATACCGCCCGTCAGTTCGATGCCGAGCGGGCCCGTCAGATGCTGCTGGTCAATGACGTTTTCGACACCTACGACCGCCTCATGGCCGAAGCCGAAACCCTGGCCCGCCAGATCGCGGAAAATTCGCCCCTGGCCGTGCAGGCCTCCAAGGACGTATTGAACTACGGCGTGGGCAAAAGCGTTGACGAAGGGCTGAAATACGTGGCATCGATCAGCGCCAACATCATCCCGTCAAACGACCTCATGGAGGCGATGACGGCCTTTGCCGAAAAACGCAAGCCGGTATTTACGGGGAAATAAACCTTACACCCTACACCTTAGACCTTAAACCTTGAATTTTATGAATATCTATCTCTGCAACCTCGGCTGCGTGCGCAACCAGGTCGACGGCGAAGTCATGCTCGGCGCCCTGGAAGCCGCCGGCTATGAAACAGCCGACGATCCCGCCGAAGCCGATGCGATCATCGTCAACACCTGCGGGTTTATCCAATCGGCCGCCGAAGAATCCCTGGAAGAGATCCTGGAATTTGCCCGGTACAAACAATACGGCCCCTGCCGCCGCCTGATCGTCACCGGCTGTCTGCCGGAGAGATACCGGCAAGACACGGCCGAACAATTGCCCGAAGTCGATGTCTTTCTGGGAACCGGCGCCTACGACCGCGTTGTTTCTGCCGTCGAGGGCGGTTTTGCTGCCGGTGCCTGCGAACTGCCGCCGCCGGCATCGATCGCTTTGATGTCGCATCAAACGCCCCGGCATCCCGCCTCCTACCCGGTGGCCTATGTCAAGGTCACCGAAGGCTGCAACCGGCACTGCACCTACTGCATCATCCCGAAACTCCGGGGCCGGTTGCGCAGCCGGCCCGTCGATGATATAAGACGGGAGGTATCCGCCCTGGCAGCGGCGGGATACAAGGAAATCGTGGTGGTCGGCCAGGACACCACATCTTATGGCGCCGACATCGGTGGCGATTCCACACTGGCCCGGTTGCTCGACGTCCTTGCCCGGACCGCGCCGCACACCTGGATCCGGTTTTTATACGGACATCCCGATCGCATGGATGCCGCATTGCTCGACACGGTTTTCGCCCATGAAAACCTTTGCAACTATTTCGATATTCCGATACAGCATGTCAGTGCACCGGTGTTACGGCGCATGGGGCGGGGGCAGGACAGCGACGGGTTAAAACGCCTGTTTGACCGCATCCGCGGCGCCATCCCGGATGCCGCCCTGCGGACGACAATGATGGTCGGGTTTCCCGGCGAAACCGACGCCGACTTCAACCGGATGCTCGATTTTGTGGACACCGTGAAATTTGATCACCTGGGAGCCTTTATTTATTCGGACGCAGACGATCTGCCCGCCCACCGCCTGGCCGAACCGGTCGCTGCCGATGTGGCGCAAAATCGGCTGGACCGGCTCATGTTCCGGCAGGCCGAAATTTCGATGGAAATCAACCGACACCATATCGGGCGCACCTACCCGGTGCTCGTGGAAGCCATCGAGGCCGAAGCCGTGTATGCCGGCCGGACCATGTTTCAGGCACCGGAAGTCGACGGCCTGACCACCATCTTTGCCGAAGATCTGCACATCGGCCAGTGGGCCAATGTGCGCATTACCGACGCCACGGAATACGATATCGAAGGAGTGCCGGTATGACCGGTCTGAAACAGCAGCTGCTCGCCAGAGTGGAACCCGACCTGGCCGCCATTGAAACCGCGTTGAAAGCCAATTTAGACCCGCACCTGGATCTGGTGCGCCAGACCGCCGGCCACCTCATGTTTGCCGGCGGAAAGCGGCTGCGGCCGCTTTTGATCGTTCTGTCGGCGCGGATCTGCGGGCGGGAAGACGATTTTGTATACCGGTTCGCCTCGATTTTCGAGTTTCTCCATACCGCCACCCTGCTCCACGACGATGTCATCGACGGGGCGGCCATGCGCCGCGGCCGGCCGGTAGCCCATTCCATCTGGGGCGCCCCGGTGACGGTCTTGGTCGGCGACTTTCTGCTGGCCCGGGCGCTGTGCATTGCCGCCGAGACGGAAAATCCCGAAATCATCCGGGTGGTGTCGCAAATGACCGAAGACATTTCCCAGGGCGAAATTTTGCAACTGGTCAAAAAAGGCGATATCAATTTCACCGAAGCCGAGTACATGGACGTCATTCACCGGAAAACCGGCATTTTGATTCAAGGCGCCTGCCGGACCGGCGCCATTCTCGCCGGCGCGGACACAGCCACCCAACAGGCACTGACCGCATACGGCAGCCACCTCGGCCTGGTTTTCCAGATCGCAGACGACATTCTCGACTATACGGCCGATACCGGGGAGCTGGGCAAAACCGTGGGGGCCGACTTAAAAGAGGGCAAACTGACCCTGCCGGTCATTTATGCCTTACAGCAGGCAGAGCGCAAAGACCGGGCGCAAATGGAGGCCATCATTGGCAACAAGGACTTTTCCCGGGATGAATTTCAGGCGCTGCTCGAACTGCTGCATGCCTACGGCGGCATTGAATACGCCCGCCGCATCGCCAATGAACATGTCCATGCGGCAAAACAGCAGATTGAGACCATCGCAGCTTCGCAGACCAAAGAGATTTTGACAATGATGGCCGACTATGCGTTACACCGCCGCGTGTAACCCATACCTAAATTGCCGAACCGCGCCATCCAAACCGGGCGTAAAAAGGGGGAAGCACATGAACCCAACCATCCATCAAAAACAAAAACTTCGCATCGCGCTTTGTCTCCTGGCCGCAATTCTACTTGCCGGCCCGCTGATTACAACCGACGCAGCCGCCCAATCGGACAGTTCAGGCAAAACCGTGATCTCGTTCGGTGACAGCCGCATCTACAAGGAGCTGTCCAGCGCCAAAAATGCGGCCATTTCCCAAAGCCTGCTTTCCGCTTTGCAAACAACAGCGGCAGACATGCTTTCCCAAACCGAGCTGACCGAAAACTTCGAAACCGTCACCAATGTCTTAACCGACCATCGGGACGAATTGGTCCAGGGATACAAAATTTTAAAGGAAATGCGCACCGACCGGTATTACCGGGTCCTGATCCAGACCACCATAAATCCGGCCCCGATCCGGCAGAAACTCGCAGAGGCCGGCCTGCGGACGGGGCCGGACCGGTTGCCGTCCGTGATTTTCATGGTGGCCGAAAAGCAGCTCAACGACATCGGCTACCAGTACTGGTGGCGATCGGGCGGCACTTTATATGAGTCCGAAGACGCGGTGTTACCGATGATCGAAGCGCTTTCAAAAGAAGGATTGCCCGTCATCGAACCGCAGCAGGCGGCAATGGGCGGACAACTCCCCCATGACGGCAAAAAATTAGACGCCACCCCCGCCAACCACGAAGCCGCAAAGCTCGCTGAAAAACTCGGGGCGGAACTGGTCGTAGTGGGCACGGCCACGGCCAAAGCCACCGCAAACCGCATGGGCGAAAATATTCGAACCTACAAGGGACTTATCAATGTCCGGGTGCTGACAACCGATACGGGGGAAAAGCTGACCACGCTCCGGCAGCAGGCCGTCACCGGCGGCGAAGACCCGGAAGCCGCCTCGGCTAACGCACTGTCCGATGCTGCCTACCAGGCCGGCCGCCAACTGGCCGACCGCATTGTCCCGCTCTGGGAAAAAACCGAACAGGCCGAAAAGACTTTGACCCTGTCGGTGAGCGGCAAAAACATTTTACCCCATCTGGAAAAGTTCCGTCAGGTGGTGCGCAACACAAAAGGGGTCACCAAGCTGCAGGCCAGGGAGATGACACCGGATGCCGCCACCCTTCGCATCGTGTGCGAAAGCACGCCCCAGGAACTGGCCGACAACCTGATCCTGCAATCCTATGACCCATTCGGCATCAACATTGCCGAAGTATTATCCGACGGCCTGAAGATCGAATTAATGCCGGAGCAATAAGTCGCGATCCGGTGATTTTTTCCAATGAAAATGGCGGTCGCAATACCGTCACCCATTCCTTCGATCTTTTTTCCACCACCTGAATTGCGCAACAACAAAAAACCACCGGTGCCGGGCACGGAAAAGGAAAGCGCTGCTGCTGAGCCTGACTGTTCCCGGGCCGGGAAGATGCATCGCCTACTTGCTCCGCCATCCTCCTCACCGATCCCGGCGATCCCGGACTGACCGGCGATTAACCGGGTCAATTTGTTGACGTCAAATATCCGACGATTCCTACTTCGTATCCTCTCATATTTCGTACCCCCCCCTGTTTCCTGATCCGTATGGAACACCAAAATCTGGCAGAATCTACAGTATACAAAAAGTTGCCCTTGCATCCCGCCTTGCAAATTGAAAAACGGCAAACACAGGCACAGTTTTTGCTTCGCATTTGCTGACGTTTTGGGCCCTTGATAATCAGCCATCCAAGTGCCGCACCCGCAACTTCTTCTAAACAAAAAAATACAACAACTCGATTTCACGAGAATCAATTCTACGGATGGACCGATATCGCCATTATCCTTTTGACCCGCGGCACCGTTTCCGCCCTTATCGGCGGCAGCAGCACCAAAGCAGCTCCATACAAATTGCAACCCCAAGTAACCGACAGAAAACACCCCGGGACTTTATCGGGTTCTTGGTTTCAGGAAAAAAGAGGGCGTTATGAAAAAACATGTGATGGTATCTATTTTTTTGTTGTTGTTACTCGCTTCCCAGGCCCTTATCAATGCTTCCGGGATCATCTTTGGCGCAGAAACCAGCCTCACTACCGACACCGCTTTTGCCGGCGGCAGCGGTCAGGAACAGGGCGGCGACATCGCCTCGGGTATTGACAATGCCACCCCGATCTCCACCACCAACGGCGGCGTGCAGGACATGCGGCTTGCCGACCTGGACGGCGACGGCGATGCCGATGTGATCACCTCATCGCGCGCCGACAATGCCATCTCCTGGTACGAAAACACCGACGGCGCAGGCAACTTTGGTGAGGAAAGGGTCATCGCCGGCAATGTCAAGCAGGCTTCGGGCGTGGAAGTTGCCGACATCAACGCCGACGGCAACCTGGATGTGCTCTCGGTCTCCTCGGCAGACGACAAGATCGCCTGGTACGCCGGTGACGGCACGGGTGGCTTCGCCGAACAACAAATCATCTCCACCGCGGACATGGGCCCTCAGGACCTTCATGCGGCAGATATGGACGGCGACGGGGATCTGGACGTGGTGACGGCCTCGTTCTATGACGACAGCATCGCCTGGTACAAAAACGACGGCTCGGGCGGCTTCGGCCCGAGGCAGGTTATCAGCACGGCCATTGCCGGCCCCAAGGCGGTGACCACCGCAGACCTCAATGGCGACGGCAGGCCGGATGTGATCGCCACGGGGCTAATGAATGGTCAAACCGCCTGGTTTGCCAATAACGGCGCCGGTAATTTCGGCGCCGCGCAGGTGGTGGCCACTGATTCCACCAACCATCTCGTGGATTATCTCGAAGCCGCCGATTTGGACGGCGACGGCGATATGGACCTGTTCTTGGCCCATGAAGGGGATCTGGCCTGGTTCGAAAACACCGACGGCAACGGCACGTTCGGCCCTGCTCAAACCATCCATGACCCCTCCGGTACGAGCCAGCCGGAGGGCACGACGATCGAGGATGCCACGGCCGCGGACATGGACGGCGACGGTGACCTCGATGTGATTTGGTCATCCAATTTCATTAGTGAGGTGCATTGGCACGAAAACGACGGCACGGGCGCGTTCGGTCCCGGCCAGCGCATCGCCCATTACGGTTTGGCGGGTGATCGCACCAGTGTGCGCACCGCGGACATGGACGGTGACGGCGATCAGGATGTAGTGGCTAGTTCGGAGTTGACCCAGCGGATCGGCTGGTACGAAAACCAGCATGGCCCCGCCCCCTTTGTCGACGACGGCATCCCGAACCAGACGGCCAATGCCGGGCGGGCATACAGCCACGCCATCAGCGACCGGGCCTTCGACGATACGGACGACGGCGGCAGCCTTGCCTACAGCGCCGCCCTGGCCGATGGTTCGCCCCTGCCGGGCTGGCTGGGCTTCGATCCGGCAACGGCCACCTTCAGCGGCACTCCCGCCGCGGGAAATGCCGGCACGCTGACTGTCAGGGTCACGGCCGAGGATACCGACGCCCGCACCGGCACGGACACCTTCGAGCTGGCCGTCACCGACCCCGCCGGCGCGCCGGTTACACAAGTCACCCACACCGGCGACAGTGGTGCCGGTTCGTTGCGCCAGGCCATCGCCGACGCCGACCCCGGCGACACCATCACCTTCGCCGACACCCTGGCCGGCGACACCATCACCCTGACGTCGGGGGCCGTCACCATCGACGAGGGCCTGACCCTCGACGGCGACCTGGACGATGACGGCGCCCCGGACGTGACCGTCAGTGGCAACCAGAACAGCCGTATTTTTACCATCGACGATGGTGACGCCGCCGCCTACGCCGATGTGACCCTGGACGGGCTGGTCCTCACCGATGCCCGGCTGGATGCGTCCGAGGACTTGGGTGGCGCCGTGCTCACGCGGGAAGACCTGGTGCTGCGCGACAGCGTGATCCGGGACTCGTCGGCTTATATGGGCGGCAGCGCCCTCTACGCCGCGGACGGCGCCACCACGCTTCGCGGCGTCGAGGTGGTGGACAATCATGTGAGGGCTTCTTTTA
>JBNJEA010000021.1:0-29952 GCA_051745395.1 Thermodesulfobacteriota bacterium
CCTTGGCTTCGCGGCCGAACACGGGGAATTTTTCCTTGCGCGGCGGGACGTAGCAGTCATCCACCATTTTGAGGACCTCTTTTTTGGCCTCGCCGATGAGCAGGTCCTTGTTGAACACGATGCGGTCGGTGGGCCGCAAAAAGCCCTTGCTGCGGGCATCGGCTGCGGAATTCGACACCGAGGCCTGGGCCACGCTCATAAACGCCTGGGTAAAAAATCCGGCCCAGTCGGTAATCTTGGCGGATTCCGGCTTATAGCGGATGTAGTTCTGCCACAGGTGGATCATGCCGCAGCCGCCGGGAACAAGGCCGGCGCCGATTTCCACCAGACCCATAAACAGGTCGGCATTGGCCACCATCCGGTCGGAGGCCAGGCAGACTTCGCAGCCGCCGCCCAGCGCCAGGCCGAACGGTGCGGCCACAACGGGAAACGGCGCATACTTGGTACTCATGATACCGGTGTGGACGGTATTGATAAAATCATCGATTTCGGAAAACTTGCCTTCCTTGGCCAGTCCCAGCATAAAGGAAAGATCGCCGCCGGCGGAAAACGGGGCCGGCATGCCGGAGGCCTGGTTGCCGATGACCATGCCCACGCCGTTGTCTTTGACATATTCGCCGGCTTCGGCCATGAACTCGACCATTTCTTTGTTGATGGCGTTCATCTTGGAATGAAATTCCAGGTCGAAAACGCCGTCGCCGATGTCGATCAGCGAGCAGGAGGATACGGATTTGACGACCTTGTTTTCCTGCCGCAGGTTATAGAGACTGATTTCTTTTTCACTGACCGGCACCGGCTTGTAGCTGCCGGAAGCAAAATCATAGAAATATTTCTTGCCGCCGTCGATCTTGTAGAAGGTCTGGTTGCCGGCTTCCAGGAACTTCTTGATTTTTTCGGGCACGGTGGTGCCTTCTTTTTCCATCTTTTCCACCGATTCCTTGACGCCGATGGCATCCCATATCTCAAAGGGGCCCATTTCAAAGTTGTAGCCCCATTTCATGGCGTTGTCGATGTCGACGATGGTGTCGGAGATTTCCGGGATCCGGTTGGCGGCGTAAATCAAGCCGTTGGCGGTAACATCCCAGGCGAACTTGGCGCCCTTGTCGTCGCCGTAGACCACGGCCTGCATTTTTTCCGGCAGGGTTTTCTTCTGCTTGGCAGCGTCTAAACAGGGAAATTCGGCTTTGCCGTATTCCTCGTATTCCATGGTCTGCGGATTGATGACCTTGCGGATGGTTTTCCATTCCGGGGTGAGGTCTTTTTTGTAAAAACCGCCCTTGGTCTTGTTGCCCAGCATGTTGTTGTTGACCATTTTTTCGACGAAATCAGGCAGCGCCATGGTGTCGCGCATTTCGTCGTCGGGGCACATGTCGTAGCAGTTTTTGGCCACGTGGAACATGGTGTCCAAACCCACCAGGTCAGCGGTCTTGAAAATCGCGGTCTTGGGCCGCCCCAGGGGGGGACCGAAAATGGCGTCGACTTCCGGGATGGTCAACCCGTGCTCGAGCATGGCCTGCATGGCCTTGCCCATGCCCTGGATGCCGATGCGGTTGCCGATGAAGTTTGGCGTGTCCTTGGCCCATACGATGCCCTTGCCGAGGTATTTTTCGCAGAAGTCGGCCATGAAGTCGAGGACGTCTTTCTTGGTGTCCGGGCCGGGGATGATTTCGAGCAGGTGCATGTAGCGCACGGGGTTGAAAAAGTGGGTGCCCAGAAAATGAGCTTTCATGTCCGCGCTTAAATCCTGGGACATATCCTTTAACGGAATGCCGGAGGTATTGGAGCTGACCACGGATCCCTGCTTGCGCACGCCGTCAATTTTTTTGAACAGGTCCTGCTTAATTTTCAGGTTTTCGACCACCACCTCGATGATCCAGTCGCAGTCGGCCAGTTTGTCGAAATCATCTTCGAGGTTGCCGGTCGACACCAGCTTGGGGTCGTTTTTTTTGTCCATAAACAGCGGCGGCTTTGCCTTAATGGCGCCGTCGAGCCCCTGCTGGACAATCCGGTTCCGGGCTTTCGGATCCTTTTTTTCCTCGTCCGAAAGATCGAACGGCACAATGTCCAAAAGCAATGTTTCGATGCCTGCGCTGGCAAGCAGAGCGGCAATCCCGCCACCCATGATACCGGAACCGATAACGGCGGCTTTACTGATCCTTCTTTGCATAATAACCTCCTGACTATATAAGTTTAAACCAAAAACGGATATAACCGATCACAACGTTGTCAAAGGGTTTGGCGCCTGTTGTGATATCCACGCAGTTTTGAAATGGCTGCAATTCGTACCGAAAAGTCAATGGTGACAGCAACCGGCCGGGCAGACCGATCCGCTGGAAAAATGGTACAAAAATTCGATTGATATCAAAATATTGTTACCTATCAGAGCCGGCCATACAATGTCAAGCAAAAAACCGGCACTGGGCTTGCAGTTAAATTCCTATAAATTCAGTCGGTTATTCGATAGATTCGATTTCCTGTTTTTCTCGGGCGGATCAGTAAAACCGGGCACTTGTTAATCAATAAAAACAATGTTTACAGAGGTTTATCCCGCTATCACTTTGAAATTGCTCGACAAAATGCACAAAGCGCCAGGAAATGCTTGGGAAATGGGTTGACTTTTGCTATACATCTTACCTTGGAAAGCCCTTGCCGCACGAGTGCAGCGTAAGCGGGATGGGAATCAGCAAACACAATACAAGGCAGTGTCAAAACAATGCAGACAACACTACGGAAATGGATCATCGCGGTTTTCGGGGCCATCCTGTGTAGCGGGATTGTCCCGCCAGACGGGGGGGCACAGACAGATGCCGGAAAAATCCTCGACCGGCTCGAATCCCGGTATGCGGGAAAAAATTTTTCAGCCGACTTTGTCCAGCAATCCACGCTCAAGGCCATGGATATCACGGATACCGCCAAAGGCCGCGTCTGGTTCAAACATCCGGGCATGATGCGCTGGGAATACAAAACCCCGGAACAACATGCCATTGTCACCGACGGCACCAAACTCTGGATTTACCGGCCGGCAGACAACCAGGTGGTAATCGGCGATGCGGCCAGCCATTTCGGCAACGGCAAAGGCGCCAGCTTTCTGTCGAATTTCAGCCTCGTCAAAGACGCCTTTGAGGTCAGCTTAAATGCCACCACCGATACGCATTACCGGTTAAAACTCGTCCCGATCGAAAAACAGTACGATTTGTCTGCGATATATCTGGAAGTCGACAGGAAAAGCCTGGATATCACCGAAGTTGTCAGCGAAAACGAGTATGACGATATCACCCGGATTTCTTTCAAAGAAATAACATTTCACTCCGAAATGGACAACAAACGGTTCCATTTCGATATTCCGCCAGAGGCGGATGTTGTCCGCATGGAGGAATAAACGCCCTGCAAAGGGCCTTTCCATGCAACACCTCCATGCATAACCACTGATGAGAATTTCGCAAAACAACAGGACAAAAACCATGGATGCCGCATTGGCCAACCGGATCAAAGCACTTGCCACCAAGCGCAACGCCATCATCCTGGCCCACAATTACCAGCCGCCGGAAATTCAAAACATCGCCGACCTTTGCGGCGACTCCCTGGAACTGAGCATGAAGGCGGCCAAAACCGATGCCGATGTCATCGTTTTCTGCGGTGTGCATTTCATGGCCGAAACCGCATCGATTCTGTCGCCGGATAAAACCGTGCTGCTGCCGGCCTCAAACGCCGGCTGTCCCATGGCCGACATGGTCACGCCCGAGACTCTTGCGGACAAGCTCGACGAACTCGTTCCCATGCCCGTGGTCACGTACGTAAACTCCTCGGCCGCGGTCAAGGCGATGTCTGCGGTCTGCTGCACATCGGCCAACGCCGTCAAAGTGGTCAAAAGTATCGACGAAGATGAAATGCTGATGGTGCCCGATCGCAACCTGGCCGCCTACGCCGCCGCCCACACGGAAAAAACCATTCATGCATGGGACGGTTTTTGCCCGTTTCACAACAAACTAACACCGGAGACCGTCCACCAGGTCAAGCAGCAGCACCGACAAGCGATTTTCATGGCCCACCCCGAATGCCCCATGTCGGTTTTAAAACTCGCCGATGTCATCGCCAGCACCTCGGGGATGCTCGATTACGCCGCCCGATCCGAACACATGGAATTTATCGTGGGCACGGAAGTGGGCCTGCTCCACCCCCTGGAAAAAGCCAATCCCGGCAAGACCTTTTACCCGGCTTCCGAGGCCATGTACTGCGAGGACATGAAACGCATTGCTTTAAACGATGTGGCCGAAAGCCTGGAAAATCTGACCGGCGAGGTCAAAGTCCCCGAAGAAATCCGGGTGCCGGCCCTGGCCGCGGTGGAGCGGATGCTGGCGCTGTAAACTCTTCCGCTTTTATCTTCCCCTTCCTCTTACTCTTACTCTGCCTTTGTCGAAAAACGAGAGTAAGAGTAAGAGTAAGAGGAAGAGGAAGAGTAAGAGCAAGAGTAAGAGCAAAAGAAAGAGTTGGGCGATAGGGTTACGCCGCCAGGTACTTCCCCAATGTCTGCCCGTCCACCCGGCTGGCATCCAGGCCGAGGGCGGCATCGGATAGCCCCATGCTCAGGCCCAGCAACTGGGGGTATAGAATCGAGGGGACATATCGGCCGTTTGCAGTCGGGTCGTTTTGGGCGGCCGCATCAAACTGCATCTGGCAATAGGTGCACGCCGAGCAGACAAAATCCGCACCGGCGGTATCGGCGCTTTCGATTTTCTTTTCCACCAGGCGGCGGGAAAGGGCTTCGTCTTTTTCCGCCACCGGCTGGCCGCAGCATTCCAGCTTTTTGGACCATTCCACCGTCTGCGCACCGGTCACCTGAATCAATTGCTCGAATATGGTCGGTGAAAACGGGTTGTCAAAACCCGTCACCTCGCTGGGCCGCAGGGCATGGCATCCGTAGTGGGGGGCGATGAACAGGCCATGGTATCTCCGGCGGATTTTGGCCCGGATGGTTTCCAGGCCGATGTCTTCCATGAGCACAGTCAACAGGTGCCGGATGCCAAGATTGCCGTGGTAAAACCGCCCCTCCCGGCTTAATAGTTCATTGATTTCATTTTTCATCGAAGGATGATGCGCCATGAAATGCTGGGCATGCTTTAAGCTGCCAAAACAGCATTTACAGGGCGTGACGATGTCGACGCCCTTTTGTTCGGCCATGGCGAAATTGCGCGCCGACTGCAGCAAAAAAGCCTTGAAATCGAAATGCCGCACCGGATAGCCGCAGCAGTTGAATGCGATATCCACGGTGCCCGCGTTGAGCGCGTGGAGCACCGCTTTGGATGAAGCCCCGTACTGGGGACAGAAGTAGGGAATCTTGCAACCCGAAAAAAATGCAAATTTCATATACAATCCACTATGTGTTGATGGTTTCACAAACAGGCGGCCCGTTTTGCCGGACCTCCGGCCGGGTTTCGGCCTTGGCCCGGTGATAGGCGAGGTTTTTCAATCCAAAGAAAATATCGGTAATTTTAACCCCCTGCGGGCAATGCTCCTGGCACTGGTAGCAGGTGGTGCAGGACCAGATCATCCGCGATTCGATCACGATATCTTCCAGGCCGAGGCTCAGGGCATGCATCATCTGATGCGGCAGCAGGTCCAATGCCGCCTTCGGCTCGTCATAGCAGGCCACCACGGGGCATGAATTCGTGCAGGTTTTGCATTTCAGGCATTCGGAAAAATCAGACCGGCTGATGGCAACGGCCATCAAATCGCCGGGCATGTCGGACCGATTTCCGCCGATACGCTCCGGATGCTGCCGCACCGAGGCGGTATCGGCCAGTTGCGCCGGCACCCAGGTGCCCGGATGACCAAACCCACGGTCTTCCAGCGCTTTGCGCGACGACAGCCATATATCCTGCAGATCGATCCCCGCCGGGCAGAGCTGGGTACACCGGTAGCACTGGGTACAGATGAAGCTGCCCTCGGCAATGACATTGAGCCGTTTCGAAGAAACCGCCTTTCCGGTCGTCATTTGCTTTAAGGCGGCAAGCCGCTCAGAGGGCAGTATGTTGTCGTTGTCGATACACCTAAACACCGGGGCCACCGAGCAATGCAGGGTGCAGATCCCGCAGTGCGTACAGCCGTCGAGATCAACGGACCGCCGGTTGACAAGCGCGGAACTTTGCCCCGGTTGCAAACGCCCCGCCCCGTTGACCAGCAGGCTCACCGGCGTAGAGACGATATGGAACAACTTGGTAAACGGCAGCAGCGCCAGGCCGACAAAACAGGTCAAAAAATGCAAATACCACAGCAGACTCACTGCATCCATGCGGTCGAGCCACCCGGCGGCCGGTTTCAACACCGCCGATATGGGGTAGGAAACAAATGCCGATTCCGGCTTGGCATGGCAGTGGGCGCAATAATTTTCGTTCATAAACCGGCCTTCGGCCATGGTTTCATCATCATAGGCAAAGGACTTGCCGGGAAACGCCATCCCGTATTCCTTTGCCCAGTAGGCCTCGAGAAACTCGATACCTTCCGAGTCCTCGTAGTATCCGGCGTAGTCCGCGGTCATTTCATAAAACACGGTCGGCGATATGATCTTGGCGGCCTCCAGGAAAAAACCGGATCCCATGATCACGGCAAGCAAAACCAGCACGAATTTGTCCGCAAGGCCCGTAATGCTTTTCAGTGCCGGGTTGGCATACCGCCGGTATACGGCAATGCCTAAGCCCACCACCACCATGAATCCGAACAAATTGCGCAGAAACATATAGGGGTTGATAGTGGGCTCATAAACGGAAAACAGGGATCGCGACACCTCGTCCTCCAGGGCATGCATCAACAACAGCAGCACGAAACCCGCAAAAATGGAAAAATGCATCACCCAGCGCAGCGGCGAAATTTTCAAAATCCGGAACTGGAAGACGACATCGACGACCATGGTGTAAAGGAGTTTGAAAATCCGCAGGCTAAACACGGTCCGGAAAATGCCCCGGAGCGCGGTTGCCATGCGCTGGCCGACGGAGTAGTCCCCGGCATCGCCCCCGATCTGACTGGAAAACCATTGCCATATTTTATAGAGTATCCCGAGGATACATATCGCCGATGCGGTATAGAATGAATAGGTAAAAAACACTGTTTGAAGTCCTGTCTGATTTGTGTCTGATTTGCGGATTCGAAACTAAGATATCGGCTGTCTCTATAAACGCCACACGAAATCGAATCAAGCAATTTTTAAATCCCCACATCCAAAAAATGCCGCCCCGCAAAAGTGAACACTACGCAGGGCGGCATATAACGCCATCGGATGCTGCGGGAAACGTGATCGATTACAGGATCAATTCACCCTTCTCCATTGAAACGGAAGTCGGCCGCATACCGGACAATGAATTTGCCGTAAAATGGTCTATGCCTGAATAACCCTGGCTCCACTGCGGGGATTGAAAAAACTCGACGGATTATTACATTATGTTTCAAACCGGGAATAAAAGCCATGTTTATCAGGAGGTTTGCTGAAATGAAATGCGACAAGTGCGGTGCTGAGATTACAGACAGCGAGGCGATGGAGGCCCGCGGTCAGACCGTGTGCGAGGACTGCTATATAGACCTGACGGCAAAGCCCAAAACCTGCGATCCGTGGGCTGTATACAGCGCAAAGAACCTTAAAAATACGGGTTCGGAGCTTACTGAAAAGCAGTCTGAAATCGTGGATTATTTAAAGAAAAACGGACCAACCCCGCCGGAAAAGATCTCAGAAGATCTCGGCCTCAGCATGGATGATTTTGAAAGAGAAATGGCTCCCCTGCGCCACATGGAAAAGGTGGGCGCCCGGCTGCAGGAGGGCAGAAAAGTTATCTGTCTGTGGTAGAAGGCAATATGGCCGGGGTGTTAAAAATAATGCAATTGCGTGATTTTGAGCAATCGGATGCGTGAAAGCAGATTCAGCGGCCAATGCGGTTCAAAGGCTTCCGCCTCCGCTTTTTCCCCGCCCGCCCTGGGTCGGGCCCTTGCCTTTGCCGCCGCCGCCTTTTCCCTGACCGCCCTGTCCGGGACCCCGACCGCGAGCGCCCCCGCCCATGCCCCGGCCGCCTTGCCCCGGCCCGCGGCCGCGCTTTCCACCGCCGCCGCCTTTTCCCTGACCTGCGCCGGGCTGGGCGGCTGCGGAGGAGACGGGCAAAAGGGCATTGCGCTGCCAGGATTCAATGGCTTCGCCTACCGTTTGCGCAGTACAGGTAAAGACTTCGATTCGGGTCTGCCGCAGGACCTGCATGACTTTGGGCCCGATCTGGCCCGATATGATCACATCCACTCCCGAATCGTTCAGCATTTTCAGGGTTTCAATCCCCGCCCCCTGGGTCAAATTCTGTTGCGGGGAGTTATCCAGAAATGAATGGGTCCGGCTTTCAGAATCGTAGACCACGAAACCGGCACACCGCCCGAAACTCGGATCCAACGCATCGTCAAGGGACCGCCCTTTTGCACTGACAGCGATTTTCATGGCCGTATCTCCTTTGGTCGAAAAAATGAAACCCGCGGGGGAAAATCCGGAATATGGTTATCCGGAAAATCCCCGGGCGCATGACTTACCATCCCCATGTCAGGTAATCGTGGATGGAGTCGGCGGCCGTTCTGCCGGCGCCCATGGCCAAAATGACCGTGGCCATGCCGGTGACGATATCGCCGCCGGCCCAGACGCCCTTCTTGCTGGTTTTGCCGGTTTTCTCATCCACTTGTATATAGCCCCACCTGTTGAGCGAAATTTCTTCGTCGGAACGGGTCAGCAGGGGATTGGCATCGGCGCCCACGGAAATAACCGCCAGGTCGCATTCGAGCCAAAACTCGGAGCCTTCGACGGGAACCGGCCGGCGGCGGCCGGAATCATCGGGTTCGCCGAGTTCCATCTGCAAACATTCCATGTGGGTGACCCGGCCGTTTTCATCGCCGATAAACCGAACCGGATTGGTCAGCAGATACAATTCGATCCCCTCTTCTTCGGCGTGGTGGATTTCCGCGGCCCGGGCGGGCATCTCCTGCCGGGAACGCCGGTAGACGATGCGCACCCTTTCCGCACCCAGCCGCATGGCCGTCCGGGCCGAGTCCATGGCCACGTTGCCGGCGCCGAGCACCACCACGTTTTTACCGCGCGCCAGCGGCGTGTCGTATTCGGGAAACCGGTAGCCCTTCATCAGATTGGCCCGGGTCAGGTATTCATTGGCCGAATAGATCCCGATCAGGTTTTCGCCGGGGATATTCAAAAATTTCGGCAATCCCGCCCCCACGCCGATATAGACGGCATCATAGCCTTCTTCAAAAAGTTCATCCACGCTCACCGTGCTGCCCACCACGCTGTTGCATTCAATCTTCAAGCCAAGCTTTTCCAGGCTTGCGACCTCAGAGGCCACGATCTCCTTGGGCAGCCGGAATTCCGGGATGCCGTATACCAGGACCCCGCCCGTCTTGTGAAAGGCTTCGAGCATGGTCACCTCGTGGCCTTTTAGCAGCAAATCGCCGGCCACGGTCAACCCCGATGGACCCGATCCCACCACGGCCACTTTCTTGCCGGTCGGAGCGGCCTTTTCCGGCAGTTCCGCCGCCCCCTCGTTTCTGGCGTAATCGGCCACGAACCGCTCCAGGTTGCCGATGGCCACGGGCTCGTCTTTTTTGCCCAAAATACATTCGCCCTCGCACTGGATTTCCTGGGGGCATACCCGGCCGCAGATGGCCGGCAGACTGTTTTTGGACCAGATATTGCCAATGGCGGCGGTGAAATCGCCTTCGGCGACTTTTTTGATAAATCCCGGGATATCGACTTCCACCGGGCAGCCGGAAACACAGGCCGGCTTTTTGCACTGCATGCAGCGCCCGGCTTCGGCCATGGCGACCTCGGCACTGTATCCGACCGGCACCTCGTCAAAATTGCGCCGCCGGACCTCCGGTGCCTGCTCCGGCATCGGCTGCCGGGGGGTTTTTTCTTTTTTGGCTTTCTGCTCTGTCATGGTCTCCTCCATCCATTGACGGCAAAGGATAAAACCCCCTGCCATCCCACGTTATTATCTGAATTTAGGTATTCGAGTCCGCATCCGGGATGCAGTATCAGTCCTTTTGCGCCCGGCAAAATTCCTCGTACGCCTTTTTTTCGTCTTCCTGGTAAGCCTGCAGCCGCTTCATTAAAAGGTCATAATCGACCTGGTGGCCGTCGAACTCGGGGCCGTCGACACAGGCGAACTTGGTCTCGTCGCCCACGGTGACCCGGCAGCCGCCGCACATGCCCGTACCGTCGATCATGATCGGGTTTAAGCTCACCATGGTCTTGACATCGTATTGCTTGGTCAGCTTGGAGACGAATTTCATCATCGGCACCGGGCCGATGGCCACGACCAGGTCGACTTTGTTGTTGTCGAGCACGTCTTTTAACACCTCCGTGACAAAACCCTTGTGCCCGTAGGAGCCGTCGTCGGTGCAGACGTGGAGGGTATCGGAAACGCGGCCCATTTTTTCTTCGAGAATGAGCAGATCCTTGTTTCGGGCCCCGATAATGCTGGTCACCTCGTTGCCGGCGTTTTTAAATCCCCGGGTGATCGGAAACAACACGGCAACACCGGTGCCGCCGCCCACGCAGACCACCCGGCCGAGTTTTTCGATATCCGTGGGCTTGCCCAGCGGCCCGATGACATCCTGATAGCCGTCGCCGACGCCCAGGGTTTTAAACAATGCCGTTGATTTGCCGATCACCATGTAAATCACCGTAATCGTGCCCTGATCGACATCGATATCGGAAATGGTCAACGGGATGCGCTCGCCGGTTTCATTGGCCTTTAAGATAACAAACTGGCCCGGCTTGGCTTTTGCGGCGATTCGGGGCGCCACGATATCATTTAAAATCACGGTACCGTCGGCCATTTCTTCGCGTCTTACGATTTCAAACATCCCTGTCCTCCTTGGATAAAAAAGCAATTGACTGAAAAACCCGGCAATGCGGGTTTTGCTATCTACAGATGGCCGGGGCGGCCTAATCGGCCATCTTCGGCAAATAGACCGAAAAGGTGGTGCCCTTGTCCTCCTCGCTTTCCACTTCGATTCTTCCGTTGTGGGCCTCGACAATGCTTTTGACGATGGCCAGCCCCAAACCGGTGCCGTTGATATAGCGGGTTTTTTCGTTTTTCACCCGGTAAAAGCGCTGAAAGATCTGGTCGCGTTCGGCCTCCGGTATCCCGAAACCGGTATCGGCCACGGTTATGGTCGCATAGTGGTCCTCCTCGCCCGCTGCCACCCGGATTTTCCCGCCTTCGGGGGTATAGCGGATGGCATTGGAAATCAGGTTGGCAATGACTTCCTCGATATTGGTGCGGTTGCCCATGACCGAAATCGCCTCATCGGGCCGCTTCCCGGTCAAATCAATGGATTTTTCCGCGGCATTGTCCTGGTAGAGGCCCACCTGCTGTTCGACGATTTCGCCGATGTCCAGGGCCTCTTTTTCCTGGTGGATTAAGCCCGACTCGATCTTGGCCAGATCAAGCAGTTCGGCCGAAAGCGAGGTCAACGATTTGATCCGGTCCGTTGCCCGGCCCAGAATTTGTTTCTGCTTCTCGGTCAAATCCCCGGCCAGTCCGGACAGGAGGTTGTCGAGCTGCATCAGAATCGAGTTGAGCGGACTTTTGATTTCATGGGCCACCATGGATACAAAATCGGATTTGACCTGGTCGAGCTTTTTCAAGGTGGTGATATCGTGGAGCACGGTCACCGTACCCAGATTCCGGCCCAGCCGATCCCGGAAGGGAATGCAGCGGGCCCCGAGGATCTTTTCATCGACCTGGTCTTCTGCGGGGATGGTGATTTCCTCGGTAATTTCGGCAAACGTATCGGCCGGCTGGGCCAGGGCCGCATCGATCATGGACAGCAACTGCGAATTTTCGATGATTTCCGATACCTCGCAGCCGATGGGATTGGTGCGGGTGCAGCCGATCATTTTTAAAAACGCCGGGTTGCCCAAAGCCACCCGTTTCTGGTTGTCCGTGGTCAACACCCCGTCGCCGAGCAGGTTGATCATCACCCGCATCCGGGACTTTTCGTTGGCAATGTCTTGCAGCGTGCGGATAAACTCGATCGCCTTGCTGACCACCAGACGAAGGTCCTGGGGCGAAAACGGCTTGGGCAGAAAATCAAACGCCCCTTTTTTCATGGCCTCGATGGAATGCTCGATGGTGGCATAGCCGGTAATGACGATAATCACCGTATCCGGGTGCAGCGACTTGACCCGGGAGAGCACGTCGAAACCCGACAGACCCGCCATCACCAGGTCCAGCAAAATAATGTCAAAATGGGCTTCCTCTATTTTTTCCAGCCCGGTTTCCCCGTCTTCGGCCAGGGCCACTTCAAAGCCTTCGTCGGAAAGCAGCCGCCGGCAGGCCTCGCGGATCCGCTTTTCGTCATCGATGACCAGCACCCGGGGCTTGAAAAAAATATCATCCACACGGTCCTTTATGGATTTTTCCGGGTCCTGCCGGGAAGTATCGGGGGATGCTTCGTCTGTATTTGTCATAATCAATGCCCGTTTATATGGGTTTCGCCTTCATCGGGGATGTATTGCGGCAATGCGATTTCAAAGGTCGTACCGTTGGCGCCGGTTTCGGCGACCCGGATTGTGCCGCCGTGTTCTTCGATAATGCCGTAGGCAATGCTTAGTCCCAGCCCCGTGCTTTTGCCCTTGGGTTTGGTGGAAAAGAAGGGGTCAAAAATCTTTGGCAAATCGTCCTCGGATATGCCGCAGCCGGTATCGCTGACTTCCAGATACACCGTTTGCCGGGACTTGTCCCGCCGGGTGGTAATGGTCAAAGTCCCCTTGCCCTCCATGGCGTCGGCGGCGTTCATTACGAGATTAATAATCACCTGGCTGAGCTTGTTGCTGTCCACATTGACGAGCATCATTTCATCGGACAGGTTCTTTTCGACCCGGATATTGCCGAACACCTTCTGGTCCAGGGTCAATTTCAGGCTCTGTTCGACCAGCGTGTTGACCTGGACGATGCTTTTGCGGGAATCGGTGCGCCGGCTGTAGACCAGCAGGCTCTTGACGATATCCTTGCACCGGTCGGCGTCCTCTATGATGCATTCGACATCTTCGCGCATGGGATCGCTTTCATCGAGGCGCTCGAGCATCAAACTGGCATAAAACAGGATGCCGGTGAGCGGATTGTTGACCTCGTGGGCCACCCCGGCGGCCAACTGGCCCAGCGACGCCATTTTTTCCGATTGCGCCAGTTGCTTCTGGGCTTCCTTGAGCTGGGACTCGATTTTGAGTTTTTCCCGCAAATCGTTGTAAATGGCCATAGTCGCCGATTCGTTTCCGTCTTCGTCATAGATGATGGCCGCCGTCATTTCTACCGGTATATGCTCGCCGTCGACGCTGACGATGGTGGTGCGGGTGCTGGGCAGCTTGCCCTTGCCCCCGTTTTTTTCATCCCGCAGCATGCGCATGACCTCCTTGGCCTGGCCCGAAGGATAGAGCTGCTCGGCGTACTGAAGCTGACACTCCGGGTTTTCCGTGATCCCGAACAAATCTTTTGCCGCCCGGTTCATCAATTGAATATTGCCTTCCCGGTCGGCGGCCACAATGGCGCTGGCCGAACTGTAAACCACCCGGCTGATAAACTCCTTGATTCCGGTCAGCTCGCTTTCGAGCAACTTCACCCGGGTCACATCCCGTATGCTTTCGATGATGTAAGACACCTCTCCGTCGTCATCGAGAATCGGGGAAAACACCCGGTCTTCCCATCGTCCGCCTTTACGCCACGGCAGGGTATGGCCCTTTTTGGTATGCAAAACCCGCACCAGGGGGCACTCGTCGGACACACACGGCTCGTGACTGTCGTAGAAAAAATAGTGGCACTTCTGCCCGATAATTTGCTCCGGGGAAACATCGAAGAGTTCCAGAAACCGTTTGTTGGCGCTGACCACCGTGAAATCGGGCTTTAAAATCAGCGTCGGATACGACAGCGAATCAAACACCCGCAGCCGCCAGTTGAGCTCCTCTGTGGTATCGATGAAATTATTGTTCATGGTTGCATCCAAACGCCACCTCCCCAAATGGTGTCATGGCATTTCAAAAACTGCTGACAGTGCCGACTCCGCCGCGGATAGCCAGTCTTCATCGAGCACGATATATACGGAAGACCCCACGCAGCCGGCCAGGAGAAACGGAATCGAATGCTGGTGCAGGGTGGAAAATGCCTGGTCAGCAATGCCGAAGCGATCGCCAAAATGCGGCCCCTGGAAATGAAGTCCGCCCACGTGGGGTCGGAAACCGATTTCCGGGGCACAAAAACCCTCCAGCGCAGAGCGGATGGCGGCTTCGGCCCCATCGTCGGAAACATTCGCCGCTGCAGTATCGACAAGCAGAAACAATCGCAACTGACCGTCAGAGCGCCGAATGGCCGAAACATAGCAAAACCGGAAACCGGCCTGCTCAAGCGCCTGGATCCGGCGCCCCCGCTCTGCCAGTTGCGCAAAGCTCATCTCCATCCAGCACAAAGTCAGTGCCGAATGCGCCCGGATGCCGTAGGTTTTGATTTTTGATTCCACATAGGGGGCCACGGTTTCCGGCTCGGTTTTCAGCGACCGGGCCACGGGGTCATAGTCGGCATTCGGCCGGAACGGGCTGTGGGAAGCCGGCAAATCGGAATGATCGGCCAGGCAATCGGCCATTTCCTCGGCGGCTGCGGCATCGACCACAAAAGTCAGCATGGAAGTCGATGCGGCCATCTGGTAAAATGCAAACCCCTGACCGCTGAAGACGGCCAGCAGGCGGCCGAGCATATGGAAGCTGGATTTATGGGGATAGACCGACAGGGCAACCACGCCGGTGCGGTGGTCAAAACCGGGCCCGTCCGCTGTTTCGCCGTGGGTGCAATTCAGGACATGGTGATACTTATCCGCGGCGACACAGCATGCGATGCGCCAATTGCGGCCCATCGCGCTTACATTCAGAAACTCGATGTTAATCCGGTCTGCGGCCAGCAGTTGATAAACAGCGGGGGCCGGCACGCGGCCCGCTGTCGTGCAGGCTTGACTCACCTCAACGAGAGGGGCGCTCAACTTGATCCCGTTTATCTTTATCGGATCCATTGGCCACGGGGTTTGGGGTATTAGGGTGTACGGTATATGGTATACGGTATACGGTTTAAGGTTTAAGGTTTAAGGTGCAAGGGATACGGTTCAAGGTTCAAGGTTCGAGGTGTAAGGTTTACGGTGTACGGTTCAAGGTGTAAGGCATAAGGCTTGGGGGCACGGAATGCAGCCAAACCGGGGGGGGTGCCCTCTTGTTTTTTATTCTCGCGCAAAGCCGCCAAGAGCGCCAGGAAAGACTTTGTAACTTGGCGCCTTTGCGTCTTGGTGCGAAAATGAAAAGGCTGTTAAAGGCTGTTACCGGAGTCAACCGAATAACCGGATTCTTCTTTACTGCATAGAAGAAAAAAGACACTGCGTTTTTTCACCCCAAACCGCCAACCTTACACCTTACACCTCAAACCTTACACCTCAAACCCCAAGCCTTACACCTTCCACCTCAGACCGTTCACCTTATTCCTTGTAGCTTGTATCTTACCCCCCAAACCGCACCCGTAAAGTGTACGTAAAGGCATCGAAGAACCACCCGGTTTTTTTTCGACTTTACCCTATTCCAGGTGATCGTCGACGATTTCCATCAACTTGTCCATGTCGATGGGCTTGGGGATGTAGTCGTCGGCCAGCGTGGTTTTGCCGTCATGATGGGTATAGCTGGTGGTCTGCACGGCATCGGCCACGGCGGTCAACAGCACAACGGCGATGTCTTTGTAGGTATCGCTTGCCTTGACCTCGTCGCAAACCGCCCAGCCGTTTTTACGGGGCATCATGACGTCTAAGATCATCAGTGCCGGCTTTTCCTCCTTGAGCTTGTCCATCGCCTCTTCGCCGTCATAGGCTTTGACGACCCGGTAGTCCTTGGATTCCAGCTTCATGGATACGGCCTCGACCAGATCCGGATCGTCATCGACGACCATGACCAATTTTTTTTCGCTCATATTGCTTCGCTCCTTGCATTTTGGCTTTTCTACCCAACGAAATCCGGTGTTGTCTATACTTGCGGCCGCGGCATCAACCCGGCCTTTTCGACAATTTCCGGGACCTTTTCCTCCCATTCGATGGCCATAATATGAAATCCATGGACGCCGTCAAGCTCTTTTAACCGCTCGATGGTCTCCACGGCGATCTTGATGCCCTCGGCCGGCATGTCTTTTTTCTCCACGCCCTCCATCCGCTTGACCACGGCATCGGGCACGTCCATGCCGGGGACCTTGTTTTTCATGTAGCGGGCCATGCCGGCGGTTTTCATGGGCGTGATACCGGCTAAGATATGCACCTTTTCATGCAGGCCCCGGTCGCAGACGCCCTTCATCCAATCCTCGAACTTGTCGATGTTGTAGATGCACTGGGTCTGGATAAAATCCGCCCCCGCACGTACCTTTTTGGCCAGTCGCATCACCCGGAGTTCAAACGGATCGGCAAACGGGTTGGCCGCCGCGCCCACAAACATCTTCGGCGGCGGATCGACGGGTTTTCCGCCCTGGAACAGGCCTTCATCGCGCATCTTGGTCACGGCCTGGATCAACTGCACCGAGTCGAGATCGTAGACATTGCTGGCCATGGGATGATCGCCGAAATGCGGATGATCGCCGGACAGACACAGCATGGTATTGATGCCGTGGGAATAGGCGCCGATGACGTCGGCCTGCATGGCCAGGCGGTTGCGGTCACGGGTCACCATCTGCAATACCGGGTCCATCCCCATCTGCTTGATCAAAATCCCGGCCGCCCAGCTCGACATGCGAACCATGGCGGTCTGGTTGTCGGTGACATTGACGGCATCGACACAGCCGCGCAGCAATTCGGCCTTTTCTTTTACCTTTTCAGGCATCGCCCCCCGGGGCGGCCCGCACTCGGATGTCACCGCGAGGCTGCCGGATGCCAGAACCTTTTCTAACCTGCTTTCCGTTTTCATGATGACAAGTCCTCTCTGATGATTTTCCGGGGACCACCGTCCCGGCTGGACCGCCAGTCTTTGGCCTCCATGATTTCTTCATACCGCTTTTCCAGCCCCAGCGCCTTTAACCGGTCCCAGATCAACTGCCAGGCGCAGTCGATGTTGGGATCAATTTCGCACTTGCCGAGCGTTGATCCGCCGCAGGGTCCGTTTAACAGCCGCTTGGAGCACCGGGCCACCGGGCAGATTCCGCCGGTAATGCCCAGCACGCAGTCGCCGCAGCCCTGGCAGCGCTCCGCCCATACGCCCTGGCGTTCGGATGCGCCCATGAAACTGGTATTGACCGCCGGAAACACCGGCTTTTCCCGGTAGCGGCCGGCGATGGTCTGCACGCCGCAGCCGCAGGCCATCGATAAAACCGCGTCCGCGGAATCGACGTAATTGACCAGCTCTTCCACGTATTCCGGGTCGCACTGCCGCTCCAGGGTGATTTCCTTGATCTCCAGGGTCTTGCCCTGCTTTAAAAAATGCATCTGGAGGGCTGATGAGAGCAATCCGACCTCTTTGCGGCCGCCGGCGGAGCAGACGCTCACGCACTCGTTGCAGCCCACGAGAAGGATGCGATCATAGGGCGACACACACGCGATAATTTCTTCCATCGGTTTTTGTTCAGCCGTAATCATCTTATTTTTTCTCCAACTTGAATTTCACTATGTAGTGCCCGAACGAAAACCAGGATTTTTCGCCAAGGTCCCCGCTTTGGCGGGATCTACGCTTCGCTTCGACAAGGACGGCGAAAAAGACGGTTTTCGTTCCGGCACTATGAATTGGCGGCCTTTCGGCTGACATCGCCGGCCGTCGCCTCTTTAATCGGATTGGGGCCCAGCTCGCGGATTTTTTCCGTAAATTCGCGCGCGATCTCGGCAAACCGCTCGCCCATGCCCGCCGACATCCAAAACATTTCCACCCGCTCGCCGGACCAGCCGATATCATCGAGCATCTTTTTCACGTGATCGACCCGGTGGGCGGCCCGGAGATTTCCGGTCTTGAAATGGCAGTCGCCTTCCAGGCACCCGGCCACGTAGACGCCGTCGGCGCCTTTCTGCAGCGCCTTCATGATGTGCAATGCATCGACTTTGCCCGTGCACGGCACCCGGATGATTTTGACATTGGGCGGATATGTCAGCCGTTTGCTGCCCGCCATGTCGGCGGCCGTGTAGGCGCAGTAATGGCAACAGAATGCGACAATTTCCGGTTCAAACGTATTCATCAGTTCATCCTCTCAAACAGCCCGTCGAGCTTGGCTAGAATTTGATCGTCTTCAAATTGCATCAATTGTATGGCCTTGGCCGGACAGTCCGCGACACAGGTGCCGCAGCCGTGGCAAAGGGCCGGATCGATTTCCGAATACCCGTCTGCGTTGATAAAGGGCACGTTAAAGGGACAGACCCGGACGCAAATCAGGCAGGCAGCGCACTTGGAGCCGTCGACTTTTGCCACGGCGGCGCCCAGGTTGATCTCGCTTTTGGCCAGCAAGGCCTGCGCCCGGCCGGCCGCGGCCTGGGCCTGGGTAATGCTTTCGCTGATCGATTTCGGCGAATGGGCCGTGCCGGCGACAAAAAAGCCCCGGACCGACATATCGATGGGCCGGAGCTTGACATGGTCCTCCAGGAAATAGCCGTCGTCGGTGCGCGACAGGTGAAACAAAATCGACAAATCCTCGGTGGTTTCATCATCGGCGATAAAGCCGGTGCTCAACGCCACGGCATCCGTTGCGATCTCGATGGTCCGGCCCAGGATCGCATCCCACACCGATACGGTCAGCCCGTCGCCGTCGGCGTTGACCTCGGGCCGGTTGTCGGGATTGAAGCGAATGAATTTCACCCCCAGTTGCCGGGCCTTGCGGTAGTAATCCTCCTGGAAGGCATAGGTCCGGATGTCGCGGTAGAGCACAAAGACCTGGGCCGCGGGGTTTAATTCCTTTATGCGCAGCGCATTTTTAATGGCCGTCTGGCAGCAGATGCGCGAACAATTGGGGTTGTCGGCCTGCCGGGAACCCACGCACTGGACCATGACCACGTTTTGCCAGTTTTTGACCGCTGCGGCATCGTCTTCGATCCGGGCGTCGAGGTCGAGCTGGGTCATGACCCGGTCGTGGCTGCCCAGCAGGTATTGCTCCGGCCGGCGGGCCACGGCGCCGGTGGCCAGAATGGTCACACCGTGTTCGAGCTGCATGTAATGCATGCGGGGGCCGACCTGCACGCCCGTGGTAAACCGGCCGGGCATGCCGGCATGGTCGACGATAATGGCCTGGGTCATGACCTGGATGCGGTCATGGGCTTCGGTTTTTTCGATCAAATCCGCCATGTAGGCCGAAACGTCTTCGCCTTGCAGGGTCCGGCGCACCGACCGGGCCAAACCGCCCAGGGCCGGCTCCCGTTCGATCAAATAGACGCGATAGCCCTGGCCGGCCAGATGCAGGGCGGCATTCATGCCGGCAACGCCGCCGCCGACCACGAGAACATTCTGATTGACGGGCAGGGAATTTTCCATCAGCGGATGGCTCTTGCGCACGCCGGTCACGCCCATCTGAATCAATCGCCTGGCCTTTTCCGCCGCATCTTCGGGCCGGTCCATGTGCGCCCAGGTGTCCTGGTCGCGGATATTGACAATTTCGACCAGGTACTTGTTCAGCCCCGCCCGGCGCATCATGTCCTGGAACTTGGTTTCATGGGTCCGGGGCGAGCAGCCGCCGATGACTATCCGGTTTAACCCTTCATCCCGGATCACCTGCTCGATTTTGGTCATGGAGTCGCTGCTGCAGCCGTATCCCACGGCTTCGGCCCAGGCGACATCCTCGATCCGCCGGGCGGATTCCACCACGTCTTCCACCTGGATCAACCCGCCGATATCGGCGCCGCAGTCGCAGACGAACACCCCGATTTTCGGCGCCTGGCCGGATACGTCGCGCTCCGGCGGAAATTCGGTCTCCATTTCATCGCCGGCCGACTCGATGGCGGGCAGGTTCCCGCCGGCCATGGCAGCCGCGGCACTGGCCTGGACCATGGTTTCCGGGATGTCTTTGGGGCTTTCATACACCCCGCAGACGTAAATGCCCTCCCGCGATGTGGCCACGGGGGCGAAACTGTCGGTTTTGGCGAAATGGTGCTCGTTTAATTCGATGCCGAGGCGCCCGGCAAGGTCCACAACGCTCGCCGGCACCCGAAAGCCCGTGGAAAGCACCACCATGTCAAAGGTTTCGGTATGATGCCGGCTTTGCTCGTCGGTGGTATAGGTGATCGAAAGATCCCGGGTCGCCGGGTCTTCGATTATCGAGTGCGGCCGGCTCCGGATCAGCCGAAGGCCGTATTCGTTTTCCGCCCGGTTGAGGTAACGTTCGTAGTCCTTGCCGCATGTGCGCATGTCCATGTAAAACACGCTGGTCTCGATATCTTCGGCAAAGCGTTCCTTGGTGACAATGGCCTCCTTGAGGGCATACATGCAGCAGACGCTGGAACAATAGGGGACATCGCCCTTATTGATCCCCCGGGAGCCCACGCACTGTATCCAGGCCACCTTCCGGGGCCGCCGGCTGTCCGACGGCCGCGTCAACTGCCCCTGGGTGGGGCCGGAAGCCGACATGATGCGCTCGTACTGCAAGCCCGTCACCACGTTGGGATACTGGCCGCCGCCGAAATTGTCGAGCACGTCCGGATCAAACAACTCGGCGCCGACGCTTACCACAATCGAGGCCACGGAAATCGTCTCGGTTGCCGGCGCATCGTCGGCGCGGATGGCATCGGCCGGGCAGACCTTCTGCAAGGCGGCGATATCGTCGACCTTGTCCATGTCCACGGAAAAGGCATAGGGCGTGGCCTGGGGATAGCGCATACAGGTCGGCGCCCGGGGATCGAGGCCGGGCGTAAACCGGACCCATTCGGGGAACTGGTTTACGCATTCCCCGCATGCCGTACATTTTTCGATATCAATATAGCGCGGCTGCCTTTTGACGGTGACCGAAAAATTTCCCGCCTCCCCGGACACCGACTCCAAAGTGGTCATGGGTTTTAAATCGATGCGCAGCGCCCGGCCGCTTTGCGACAGGTGGGGCGAAATGGTGCACAGGTCGCAGTTGTTGGTCGGAAAGGTCCGGTCGAGTTGGGTCATCAGCCCGCCGATGGCGTAGGATTTGTCGATTAACACGACATTGCGGCGCGATTCGGCCAAATCCAGCGCCGCCCGGATACCGCCCACGCCGCCGCCGATGACCAGGACCGATTTATGATCTGCCTGTTCGGTTGAAATATCGTTGAAATCTTGCATTTGCTTTTCACCAGATTTATAAAGTCATTTTTCCATTGGTGCGCTTAAAGGCCCGCGCTTTCCAGTATTGCAGGCACACGGTGTTCCCATCCCAGGGTGGTGATCTTGATCCCCTGGGTCATCTTGCGCATCCCGGCGGCCATTTCGCCCGCCATGCGGATACATTCCGCTTCCCGGTCCCCGGCTTTGCGAATCCGCCGGATCATGTCCTCGGATATCTTCGTGCTCGGATCGTTAATGGACATGTAGCGGGCCATGCCCACGTTCTTGAGCAAAAACACGGTGCCGACCACCGGCACCTCCAAAGGCGCCAGGGCCTTGACCACCCGCTCATAGAAGGTCAGATCAAAAATCGGCGGTGTGAGAATAAAACCGGCGCCGGCACTGACCATCTCCCGGAGCCGGGCCACTTCCTGTTCCAGTCCGGCATCATCTGCAAAAGGCGCCATGGCGCAGCCCACCGAAAATTCCGGGACCCCCTTGAGTTCGAAACCGGCCAGATCCACGCCTTCCCGCAGGGAGGCGATCATCTTTAAAATGCCCAGTTCATCCAAATCATCCACCGGCGCGGCTTCCCGGTGATCCCCGCTGGCAATGGCTTCGCCGGGCGCAACCATCAGATTCTGAATCCCCAGCACATGGGCGGCCAGCAGATCGCCCTGCAGGGCCATGCGGTTGCGGTCCCGGCCGTAAACATGGATCATGGTTTCAAGTCCCTGCTGGCGCATCAGCACGCCGCCGGCCAGGGCACTCATGCGCATAATGCCGTTGTCCATATCCGGTATCACCACGGCGTCGACCCGCCCCTTGATGCGCTTGGCATTGGTGACCAGCTCGGAAATATCAACCCCCTTGGGGGTGTTTATTTCGGCCATCACCACGAATTTACCGGCTGAAAATTTCTGATTTAAGCTCATCTCGCAAACCTCGTCTGTTTTGAAGGCACTGATGCTGTTACACCTTTATGACATTGGAAACCGTTTTCAATAAAATCCATACGGATTTGCAGTTTCTTATATAACTTTCTGATTTTAAAGAAAATACTATTTGATTGAATCAAAATCAAAAAAGAGATTGGATCGGGGAGGAAGTGGAAGTGGCGACCGTTGACTGTGGGTTTCACGGCTCTGATCTAAAGAAAATTTATATTAATTTTAAAATGTTACACTATCTTTTTTTTAAAAAGGTTGTATAAGAACACTTTAAAAAATAATTGTCAAATATTTTTTGAGCGTATGCACACAACTCTTATTTTTTGCTGTGCGGCCAAGAGAATCGACGGTCAACAAAATGCCCCCTATGACACAAACACCGTCACAAATCAAGAATAAAGCCGAATCCTACGAATGGAAAAAACATCTCAATCCGTTTTTTTGGTCCGCTGCCAGATGCGCTCCTTTTCGGCCATGGGCATCTCGGACAGCGGGATGTCGCGGTCTTCGGCGGCATCTTCGATGGCGGCAAACCGGGTCATGAACTTTTTGTTGCTCCGGCGCAGGGCCGCCTCCGGGTCCACGCCTAGCATCCGGGACAAGTTGACCACGGAAAAGATCAAGTCGCCGATTTCGTCGAAAACGGCGCCTTCTTCCCCGTTTTCAACCGCCTCGGAGACCTCGGCGACTTCTTCGGTGATTTTTTCCGCCACCCCGCCGGCATCGGCCCAGTCAAAGCCCGCCCGGCTGGCCGCGGACTGGATTTTCAAGGCAAACAACAGCGCCGGCAAAGTCTCGGGAACGCCTTCGAGTATGGATTTGCGACCGGTTTTTCCGTTTTCCTTCCGCTTGAGACGATCCCAGTTGACCTTGACCTCGTCGGCATCGGCGACCCGGGTGCTGCCGAAGACGTGCGGGTGGCGGTAAATGAGTTTATCGCACAAAAGCTCGACCACGTCGGCCAGCTCGAACTCCGCGTTGTCGCGGGCAATCAGGCTGTGGAACACCACCTGCAGCAATACATCGCCAAGCTCTTCCTTCATGTCCTCGGCGCTTTCGTTTTCAATGGCATCGGCCAGCTCGTAGGCCTCCTCGATGGCGCATCGCATGATGCTTTTATGGTCCTGCTCGGCATCCCAGGGGCAGCCGCCCGGCGCCCGCAGGGTTTCCATGATATCGATAAGCCGGTCCATTGCTTTCATTTTCAAGTCCTCGTGTGGGCGTCAATTTTCCATAAAAAGCATTTACAATAAACCCATATGCCACGGCGGTCAATGCCGCCTCATATTTTATAATAAATCAATGCCCTTGTCCCTACCTTGAGCGATATTGGCCCCCGGAGGGGGCCCAATTATTTGTTGACAAAGCCGGGACAACTTTATATTTTCCATAGCCGTGGGTAGTCATTGCCGAATGGTTGCTCATAACTCCCCCTGAATTCCCCCTTTACAAAAGGGGGAATTTTCTTATAGGCGTTTCACATCCGTAGCCTTAACAACATTGTCCATTGCATGCCGATTATAACCGAAGGAGATTGCACATGATCCATGTCGACAAGCTCACCAAGTATTATCACGATTTCTGTGCGGTGGATCACATCAACTTTGATATCAAAAAAGGCGAAATCCTGGGGCTGCTGGGGCCAAACGGCGCCGGCAAGACCACGACCCTGAAAATGCTGACCGGTTTTTTTCCGCCGACCGACGGCAACATCCGGGTCGAGGACTATACCATCAGCGACCACCCCCTGGAAATCAAGCAGATGATCGGCTACCTGCCGGAATCCTCGCCGTTTTACAAGGAAATGCTGGTGTACGACTACCTGATGTTCGTGGCCAAAATCCGGGGCATTGCCGCCGATCGCCGCCATGATCGCATCCGGTACCTGGCGCATTTGTGCGGCCTGGAAGAAACCATGCACAAAACCGTAGGGGAGCTGTCCAAAGGGTTAAACCAGCGGGTGGGCCTTGCCCATGCCATGATGAACGACCCTGAAATTTTAATCCTCGACGAGCCCACCCAGGGCCTGGACCCCAACCAGATCGCCGAAATCCGCAGCCTGATCAAAAAAATCGGCCAGGAAAAAACCGTTATCTTCTCCACCCATATCTTAAGCGAGGCCGAGGCCACCTGCGACCGGATCGTGATCATCAACCGGGGCAAGATCGTGGCCGACGGCACCACCGATGTGCTCAAGCAGGGCGCCGGCCACAGCGCGGTCCTGCATTTGACCCTCCGGCACGCCGATCTGGAGACCTTGCGGATGAAGCTCAAGTCCATCGAGGGCGTCGAATCCGTGGAAAAAGTCGAGGCCACCGACGATACCCTTTCCGTCAGCGTGGCCTGCCGGACCGGCAGCGACGAGGACCTGCGCGATGCGGTATACGAAAAAATCAAGGCCACGGACTGGGTGATCCTCGAATTTCAACAGGAAACCGATACCCTGGAAACCGTATTCCGAGATCTGACCGAGGAGCGTGTGCACTGATCATAAAAAAGGAGCGTCTGAGATGCGACAAGTCCCCCATGTGTTAAAAAAGGAATTCAAGGATTATTTCGTCTCGCCCATCGCCTATATCGTCATCTCGATTTTCCTGGTGGTCACGGGCTGGTTCTTTTTTTCCACCTTTTTCCTCTACGGCCAGGCCAACCTGCGCAATTTTTTTTCCCTGCTGCCCATCATATTTGCATTCGTGATCCCGGCCATTACCATGCGGCTGCTTGCCGAGGAGTTAAACCGCGGCTCCTATGAGCTGCTGCTGACCATGCCGGTGCGATACACCGACATCGTGGTGGGCAAGTTCGCCGCCGGGGTGGTCATGACCGCGGCCATGCTGATCCCCACCCTGTTTTACCCCATCTCGATCGCTTTTCTCGGCGATTTGGACTGGGGGCCGGTCATCGGCGGCTATATCGGGGCCCTGCTGCTCGGCGGCGCCTTTTCGGCCATCGGGCTGTTTGCCTCGTCGCTGACCGAAAACCAGATCATCGCCTTTATCCTGGGCGCGGCCATCTGCGTCGGGCTGACCCTGGTGGACAAGATGCTGTTTTTCTTCCCGGAGCCTTTGCTCAACGTCATCGAATACATCGGGTCGGATTACCATTTCCAAAACATCGCCAAGGGGATCATCGATACCCGGGATATCATTTATTTTATCAGCGTGATGTTTCTCGGCCTGTATGCCACATACCTTTCGCTGCAGCACAAGGAATAAGGAGACGGCCACATGTTGGGAAAAAAGTTTCTGGAAAATTATTTCAAATTCATTGTTTACGTCGTGGTGATCATCCTGGTCAACCTGGTGGGCCTGACCCTGTTTGCCCGCTTTGATTTGACCGAAAACAACATCTACTCGCTTTCGCCGGCCAGCCAGAATGCGGTAAGTACGCTGTCCGAGCCGCTGACCATCAACGTCTTTTTCACGGAAAACCTGCCGGCGCCGCACAACAACACCAAGCGCTACCTCCGGGACATACTCGAGGAGTACGGCATTTCCGCCAACGAAAACTTCAACTACCGGTTCTACAATGTCAGCCCGGAGGGAACAGGCGGGGATGAATCGACGGAAAAAAACCGGCAGTTGGCGCAAAACTACGGCATTCAGCCCGTCCAGATCCGATCCATTGAAGCCGACGAGATGCAGTTTAAAAACGCCTACATGGGTTTGGTCATCATCCACGGCGATTTAATGGAGCGGATACCGGCGATTACCTCCACCGACGGGCTGGAATACAAGCTGACCACGGCCATTCAAAAACTAAACAACAAAATCAGTGCACTGGCAAGCCTGCCGGAAAAAATCGACACCAAGCTCATCATGTCCTCGGGGCTAAACAAGGTCGGCCCCCAGATCGGGGCGGAGCAACTGCCCGAGCTGCCGGACAGGATCGAAGAAACCGTTTCCGAGCTCAACGAAAAAAACTACAACAAGCTCACCTATGAATACATCGACCCGGACCGCCAAAACAACCTGGACGAGCTTCAGGAAAAATACGACATCATGACCCTGCAATGGCCGTCTCTGGAAGACGCCGGCATCGACGCCGGCACGGGCGGCATTGGTATGGTGATGTCCTACGGCGATCAAACCCGCACCATCCGCCTGCTAAACGTCTACCGGGTACCGATGGTCGGCACCCAGTACGAGCTCATCGACATGGCCACCCTGGAAGAGACCATCAACGAAAACCTCGAAACCTTAATCGGCATCAACGAGGACCTGGGGTACTTAGCCGACCACGGCACCCCGGAAGTCTCCGGTCCCATGGCGCGCATGCAGCAGCAGCAGCAACAGTCGCAGATGAAAAACTTCCAGTCCCTGGTGTCGCAGAACTACACCCTGAAACAGATCGAGTTAAAGGAAAACACGATTGCCGACAGCTTAAACTGCCTGGTTATTGCCCAGCCCACCAAGGAATTTACCGACTACGAGCTCTACCAGATCGACCAGGCCCTGATGCGCGGCACCAACGTGGCCGTTTTCAGCGATGCCTTCGAGGAAGTCCAGGACAACCAAAACCAGCAGCAACGGTTCAACAGGGGGCCGTCCTTCCAGCGGCTGGATACGGGACTGGAAAAACTGCTTGCGCATTACGGCATCACCATCGAGGATGCCTACGTGCTGGACAAAAACGCCTATGAACAGGACATGTCCCGCCAGGGCGGCGGCAAGCAGCCCATTTATTTCGCCCCGATCATCAAAAACAAAAACATCAATCATGAACTCGGATTCATGGAAAACATCAAGCAGTTGGTGACCATGAAAAACGCCCCGGTCACCATGGACGCCGAGACCATGGACCAAAACGACCTGACCGCCCATAAGCTGCTTTCCTCCTCGAGTCAGTCCTGGTTGATGCGCGATCAGATCCGGTTAAACCCCATGATGATCCGCCCGCCCCAATCGGCGGAAAAATACGAAAGCTATCCCCTGGCCTATCTTGTGGAAGGCCGGTTTCCCAGTTACTTTCAGGGCAAAAAGCTTCCCGAAAAACAGACCGATGCGGCCGAAGGCGAGGACCAACCCGGCAAGCCGGAAACTAAGGCCGCGGAAGGCACAATCGATACCTCAAAAATCGAAAGCAAAAACCGGTTTATTGAAAAAGGCCGGCCGGCCAAACTGCTGGTGGTCGGCTCCTCCGCCCTGCTCAAAGACAACCTGCTCGACGAAAAAGGCCAGACCCCCAACGCCGCCTTTGTCCTAAACGCCATCGACGCGTTAAACGGGCGCACGGAAATCGCGGCCATGCGCAGCAAAACCCAGCGCTTTAACCCCCTGGAAGAAACCACTGCGGCCACGAAAAGCTTTGTCAAGTTCTTCAACATTGCCGGCCTGCCCGCCCTGGTCATCGTTTTCGGCTTGTTCGTCTGGTGGGGCCGGCGGATCAAACGCAAACGGATCCGGATGATGTTTCGCGGATAAAAGGAGAGCCCAATCATGAAAGTCAAAAAGGAATATCTCGCACTCATCGTCGTGATAGCGGCCCTGGCAGCGTACCTGGTCCTGCACCAGACCGACCGGACCCACTACAAACTGCCCCGGCTGGCCGATCTGGCGGAGACGAAAATCACCCGGATCGCCATTGAAAAACCCGGCCAGACCATTGAACTGCGGAAAAAAGCCGATCAATGGGTCATCGGGGCGGAAAAATACCGGGGCGAAACGGAAAAAATCGAGCCGATGACCGAAATCATCAAAAACCTGCAATTAACGGCCCTGGTTTCCGAAAACCAAAACTACCATCCCTACAACCTCGACAAAGAAAACCGCATCATCGTCAAGGCCTGGGCCGGCTCGGAGCAAATCCGCTCGATTGCCGTGGGAAAACCCGCGCCGTCGTACCGGCACACGTTTGTCAAGCTCGCAGATGATCCCCGGGTGTTTCATGCCGAAAAAAACATCCGGAAAACCTTTGACAAAACCGCGGACATGCTGCGGGACAAGACCGTGCTGGCGGTGGACAGAAAACAGGTCCGCGAAATTTCCGTCAAAAAAGGCGATCAAAGCCGGCAGCTGGCTTTGACAGAGCCGGACGTGGACGTGGACGTATCGGAAAAGGCAGGGGAAAAGGAGAAAAAGAAAAAAACCGAGCCCGCGGATAAGCCGACCTGGCAGGACGCGGAAGGCAACACCGTGGCCAAAGCCGATGTGGACAAGCTGCTGGGCGCGGTATCGGACCTTGAATGCAAATCGTTTATGGACACAAAGGCACCGGAAGAATTGACGGTCCCGGTCTACACCCTAGAGCTCACCGGCAGCCAGACCCATACCTTACACATCCATGCGCCGACGGGAAAAGACGCCAACCGGTACCCGGCCACCAGCTCGGAGGCCGAATACGCCTTTTACCTGGCCAAACCCAAGGCGGACAAGATCATGGGCCACCTGCTGGGTCAGGAGAAAAAAGACTAAATGGCTTCCGCACCGATCCGGATCGGGATTTTCATCAGCGGCACCGGCAGCAACATGGACGCCGTTATCGACGCCTGTGCTGACGGCACAATCAACGGGGAAGTCGTCTTTGCGGGCGCGGACAGAGCCGGGGCCGCCGGGCTGGAAAAAGCAAAATCCCGGGGTATCGCCACCTTTGCAGTCGATTATTCCGATATCATCCGGTCCTATAAGGCCCGCCCGGACGCCGGGCGCCTGCCGGCGGACTTCGACTTCGAAGAGATCTGCGCCAAGCAGTCCATTGTGGCCGCAGATGCCGGAGACCGGCTGCGCACCTTTTTGCACACCCGGGCCATCGCCGAAGCCGAACTGCTGGAAAAAATGCGGCCCTTTAACATCGACCTGCTGGTGCTGGCCGGATTCATGCGCAATCTGACCCCTTACTTTATCGACCGCGTCAACACCGACGCCTGCCGGCCGCGCATCATGAACATCCACCCCGCGCTTTTGCCCGCCTTTGCCGGCACCGACGGCTACGGCGACACGTTGCGCTACGGCGCCAAGGTCGGCGGCTGCACCGTGCATTTCATCGACTACGGCGAGGACTCCGGGCCGATTATCGGCCAGCGCTGCTTTGCCATTGAACCCGAAGATACGCTTGAAACGGTGAAACAAAAAGGACTTAAGCAGGAATGGGAACTCTACCCGGAATGCATCCGGCTGTTTGCCGAAAACCGCCTGGAAACCGTGACCATGACCTACACGCTGCCCCGCGGGCAAATCTACCAGCGGAAAGTGGTCCACATTATCGACTGAATCATTTACGCCCCGATCACCTTCACCATCAAAGGCAGCGCCACAAAAGTGCCCACAGCACTTCCCACGTTGGCAAACACCACCACCAGCAAAATCCGGGTCACCTTGTTGCGCCAAAACCCCCGGACGGATAAAATGTCTTCGTTTAAATCTTCCAGATCGCCCACCTTGGGCTTTCGCAAAAACGCCTCCACCAGCCCGGCCACCCAGCCGGCGGCAATCATGGGATTCAAGGACGTCAGCGGCGCGGCCACGATGGCCGACACAACCGTCACCGGGTGCGCAAAGGCAATCAAAGTGCCGATGCCGGCAAACACGCCGTTTGCCATCACCCACCAGATCAGCATGTCCTTTCCCGTTTCCGCGCCGCCGTAGAAAAAGCCCACGGCCAGCAACACCAGAATCAGTGCGGGAATGACCCATTTCAACACACCGCCGACCCGCCCCTTGGGCGGCACGGATTCTAACGGTGCAATATCGACGTCTTCATGAATGTATTTCCGGATGCCCG
>JBNJEA010000022.1:0-29937 GCA_051745395.1 Thermodesulfobacteriota bacterium
AGTTCCCGGATTTTTTCCGGCTCGTTTTCCGGGTTTTCGCAATACACGCGGGGACAGTCGGCGGCCGCATCCCAGTAAATGTCGACAAATGGGAAGCTTTCGTTTTTTGCGGCCTGCTTTATTCCGTCGCTGTCCTGGAGATGCCGGTGGACGGCGATTAAGTGCTTGCAGGTCTGCAGGCGGTTGCTTTCAAAATCGGGGCAGGAACAGTGGCCGGCGCCGCTTTCCGGGTCGTGGACGGTGACTGTATACTGCCGGCCCCCGGGCGTTTCCACTATGTGCTCGCCCTTGAACATGTCACCGGTGATAATTTTCAGGTTTTCGGACCTGGCCCGTTTTTTCCGGTCCTCGATGGCCTGGGCGCGGATTTCCTCGCGGCCCAGGTAGGGAGATTCCGGTTCTTCGGGCACGACCGGTTCCGTATCCGTCCCGGATTTGAAGGCAACGTTTTGCGAAATATCGAGCAGTGCGGCCACGGTATGCTTGCACCCGACGCCGGGATAGGGACAGTCGCAGTGGGTGTCGATTTCGTTGCCGTTGATTTGGATTTCGATGAAGTAGTCGCCGTAGTTGCCGTCGGCCATATATTCATAGCAGCCGTTTTCCGCATCGATATAGGTCCCCGCGCAGGCACCGTATTCGAACAGCCGCTCGCCGCGCTTGTAAATAATATCCGTATCCGCAATTTCGTTTCGGATGTAGTCCGGGGTCAACTGCTGATGCATCTATTTGGTCTCCTTTGCAAACAGAGGTCTTTTTCAGAACCAATCCTCGATAGTCAATCCCTCGACTCTGCTGAACTCTTTTGTGTTGTGGGTGACCAATATGGCATTGAGGCAAAAAGCTGTGCCGGCAATAAGGTTATCAAGAGGTCCTATGGGTGCGCCCTGTTTTTCAAGTTCTGCTTTGACTTTTGCGGAAGCTTTTGCTTCTTTTGCGCCAAAAGGAAAAATGGTAATATATGAAACAAATGCCTCCAATTGCCTTTTTCGTGTTTGGGGATTGCTTGATTTGGCGATCCCGACTTCAAGTTCGTACAGTGTGATGGTTGAGGCAGCAATATCTTTGGGGGGTTTTGAAAAAAGCCTTTCCGCCACATTGCCATAACCCTTGAAGAAATATATAAGTGTATTGGTGTCAAGGAGATACAATTCAGAGGGTCTCTCTTGGGCTGTCCTGGCCGGGATTTGCTCTTAGTTCTTCAATTGTCGGGAAGTCATCTTTCCAGCTGCCTGCCAATTTGACAATATCCCGGGGCCACTCTGTTGCGATTTTTTCTTCAATAATTGCAGCCACCCATTTGCTGACAGATACGTGATTTGACTTGGCGGCCTCCTTCATTTTGGTTTCGGTGCCGTTGTCTAGATAGATGGTTACTTGCCCCATAACTTGATCCTCCGATATCTTTTATAATATAATTGCAATTATAAGTGCCAGAGGGGTGGCTGTCAAGAGTCAATGCATTGACGGCAAAGTAACTCGAGGTTTAAGGTTTTGGGTTTAAGGTATAAGGTAAAAAAATTCAAATTTTACATTAATTTCCGATACTGCTTGAACCGGGCCTCCACGGTGGCCAAAGATGCCGCATCCGGGTATTTTCCGAGGTGTTGCCGGCAGCGCCGCAGCCGGGAATCCAAAGGCGGATGCGTGGAAAACCAGGAGCCTTTCTTTTTGGCGTTTTTCCGGTTGGCCTGAAGCATTTCCAGCACCCGGATCATGCCGCGCGGGTCGTAACCGGTGCGGTAGGCGCATTCCATGGCGGATTGGTCCGCCTCGTATTCCATGCTCTTGTCCAGCCCCCGGTCAAAGAGCACACCCTGCAAATCGCCGATCATGTTCCGGTATTTTTTCCCCTCTTCGCCGTCCATGTTCAGGGTGCCGATTTTGCCGACGCCTTCGAAGAACTTGGCCCGCCGGATGGACTGCAGCGCGTGCTTGTGGGAAACATGGGCAACTTCGTGGGCCAGCACGTTGGCAAGCTCTGCTTCATCTTCCATGGATTTGACCAGCCGGGCGCTTAGGAAAATAATGCCGCCGGGGCAGGCAAACGCGTTGTAGACGGGGCTTTGGACAATGACGAAGTGGTAGTTGATCTCCGGCCGGACGGCGTTTTTGGCCACCGCCCTGCCCACGGTGTTGACGTATTTTTGAAGGGACGAATCGTCTGCCGGCAGCCCGTAGCGCTGAAAACCCTCCAGGGCCAGGCTTTCGCCGATGGCAAATTCCGTTTCATAGTCGATGCCGGTGGCGCTCTGGGCGATGCTGCCGAGGCCTTCCGCGGCCTGCCGGGCTTTCTGGATGTCCTTGTTTTTGCCTTCCGGATCCAGGGCCTTGAACAGGTCAAAGGCGCAGGCCGGGGAGGCAATAAGCCCCAAAGCCAGCGGCGCGGCGAGTTTTAAAAACTGGCGCCGGGTTTTCTGCCTCTGTTGATCGGTCTTCTCTGCACACATAACACACCCCTTTATTTACTCGGCGTATTGGCCGATTTGGCCGTTTTTCAAAAACCGTTCGATTTCCTTTCCCTCCACGGACATGGACAGCACCCGGTCTAAGGCCTTGCGGCTTTGCTCGGGGGTGCCGGTTTTATCCGCGTAGGCCCGGGCCTCGGGGGACAGGCCCCGTATGCTTCTGGCGCTGTCTGCGGAATCGGCCTCCACGCTGCTGCCGCTTAGCCCGCCGAGAAGCCCCCCGATGCCGCCGCCGTCATCTTTTTGGGCTTCATCGACGCCTTCGGGCTGGGTCCCCGACACCCGGCCCCGGTAGACCCATCCGGTTTTGCCGTTTTCGGTGGTGACCCGGTACCAGCGCGACTCATAGGATTGCTCGGTCAGTTCGGCCCCGCGCTCCAGCACCGCAATGGTTTCCGAGGAGACGGACCGTTCGGCCTTCAGGTCGGCGCTGTCCGATGTGACCCATAGGGATTGGCCGGCATGGGCAATCGAAAGGGCCATAACCAGAAGTATGGCTGTAAAAAACGGGGTTAACATCTTTTCTTGCATGATAATACCTCGCAACAAAATATTGGTTTTCACTTCTCCCCCACCCAATCTTTCCCCCGGTTGCCGGGGGAGGTGAAAGCAGGTCCTGCCTGGAAAAATTTCAAGCAGGATTTTTGGGACTCTAAAACGTGGCCCTGACGGGACGCGAAAAAGGGGTTTGTGAGCGAGATTGCGCCGTTTGCCGAAAAAGCGGTTCATTTGAGCCGCGTTAAGAATTTCTCACTGTTTGAGGGCGCAAGCCCGAGTTTGAGAAATTCAGCGGGTCGAATGAACCGCGCGGCAAAGGGCGCACGAGCGAACAAATTCCTTTTTCGCGTACCCGTCAGCCAAAAAATCAACAAATGGGACTTTTTTCAAAACCGGCATTTGCAGGTTTTTGTTTTGCCTTCCATCAACAGCACAGGTTTCTGCCAAATTTGTGCCGCGCGTCCTGCCATGAAACCCTACTTAAAATCCCCCACCAATGTAAACGCCCCCCAGTAGCCCGGATGCGGGTAGCGGTTTTTCACGTGCCGCGTGGCGGCCTGCAGGCTGCGGGACTTGTTGTGTCTCGTGTATTCGCGGTAAAAGGCCTTGATCAGCATGGCCGTGGACACGTCGCTGACCCGCCAGAGGCTCGAGACCACCGTGTGGGTGCCGGCATAGAAAAACGAACGGTTTAGCCCGATGATTTCATCACCGGTTTTGACCTTGCCCAGCCCGGTCTGACAGGCACTTAAATATACCATATCCGCCCGGATATCCAACCCGAAAACTTCGGTGGCCCGAAGATCGCCGTCGTCGGCCGGATTCTGGCCGGCACTTAACTTGATGGCCGACATCAGCGGGTTGACCGGATCGAATTCGCCGTGGGAGGCGATGTGGATGATGTCATAGTCGGCGATATGGTCGACCACCCAGGCCTCGGTGGCTTTTTCCCGCGTCAGCAGGGTGATTTCCGGGAAATTCCACTGGATTGAGCGGACTTCCTGTTCGGCAAAGGGCAGCGAAAGCGCGGGGTTTTCCAGGTCCGGGTTGCCGATGGCAAGCACTTTTAATTGAAACTTCGGCCGCTTGATCCGCCGGGGGATGGTGGCGTCGAGCACGCTGGCCGACGGCAGGTAAAACAGCGAATAGTCGTCCACGACAAAACGCTGGTTTCCGTACAGGGTGCCGAAGGACAGGTAGTGCAGCGCGCCGTGCGGGATGATGCCTATGGTATGGATGCCGTCGAGATGGGTTTTGACCGGCGCCATCAACCGTTCGTACAGCTCGCCGGCATGACGCTGCCATGGCTGCAAATTCTGGATAATTTTTCGGTATTGCCGGATGTTTTGCGCCAGTTGCGCTTTGTCCGCGGCAATCCGGACCATCCGGACGGGCGCCGTGTCGCTGTTTTGCTTTTGGTGCCGCACCACCCAGCAAATCACCTCGTTTTCCAGCACATAATAGGACAGCAGCGCCACGCCGGGTTCCAGGCGCCAGGCGATTTTTTCCAGATCCACCGGCGGCACGGAAATCAGGGTGGACAGCTGCGGGTGGTTGGCCTGGATGTCGAGCATCAGGTTTTCCCGCTCGTTTTTCAACTGCTGGAAGGCGGCCTTGTATTCTTCGGTTTCCGCCGGGGTTTCGGCATTGGCCAGCATTTGCTCGGTGGCCTCGATTTCTGAGCGCAGCACGGCCTGTTTTTGATACAGTTCGGTCTCGGCGGCGCTGCCCGGTGCAATGCGCTGGGTGCCCAGCAGGTCGATGAAGTTGCGCGAACGCGATTGCTCGGCGATTTCAAAGGCCGCCGCGGGCCGGTCCATGTCGGCCAAAAGCTGTACCAGGGCTTCATAGACCGACAGGCGGTTGACCATGAAGTTTTCCTTTAAATCCTTGATCCCGATGGCCGCGCGCATGGATTCAATGATGTCGATGGCCTCGCGGAAATACGCGGCGGCCCGGTCCCGGTCGGTTTTGTCTTCAAGGACCGCTTGGCCCATACCGTAAAGGGCCCGCCACCGGGTTTCCTTGATGTGCATCTGCCGGGAAAGTGAAAGCGCCTTGTCGTATGCCGCCTGTGCCGGGGCATACGATTTTATCGCCAGCAACGCGTTGGCCCGGCCGAGATGGGCCTTGGCGGCGTTGATCCGGTTGCCGATGGCATCGGAAAGCGCTATGGCTTCGTCGAAAAGGGGCACCGCCTTTTCCGGCTGATCCATTTCCAGGTAGGTCAGGCCCTTGTTTCGGGCGTCGTAGGCCATGGCCCACTTGGAGCCTAAACGCTTGTCAATGGCCATGGCCCGGTCAAACAGGGAAAGCGCTTTTTGATAATTTCCGGTCTCCCGGTGGACCAGGCCGAGGTTGTTTAGCGTGGAGGCGATCTCGTCGGGCCGGACATTTAAATTTTTCGCCAATTCCAGTGCGGCTTCGAGCTCGGCAAAGGCCTTTTCGTAGTTGCCCAGCGACCACCAGATCAGCCCGGAGGTGTTTCGGGCCATGACCTGGAGCAGGGCAAATCCGCCGGCTTCGGCTGTCTGCCGGCAGGTGCGGGCCTGCCGGAAGGCTTCTTCAAAATCGCCCTGGAACCAGGCATTGTTGGCTTGCTCAATGATGATCTTGGCCTTTAAGCGTTCATGGTCGGCCGTATCGCCGGAAATGTCGGCAAGCGCCTTTTCATAGGCGGCTTCGGCTTTGGGAAACACGCCCAGCAGCCGGTAGCAGCGCCCGATGTTTAACCGGGCCTCGGCGGTTTTTGGCCGCTGTCCGAGTTCGGTGTAAATGGCTTCGGCTTTTTCATAGTGCCGGATCGCTTCCGGGTAGCGGTTTAACCGCAGGTCGTAGATGCGGCCGATGTTGATGTGCTGGGCGGCCGTCATTTCGCGGCGGCCCAGGGTCCGGGTCAGTTCCGCGGCCGCCCGGAAACGGCTTAAGGCCTTTTCATAGGAGGTGGCGTTTTCCAGCACCACGCCCAGGTCGGTCATGGCGTCGGCCAGCCGTTGGTCGGCAGCAGCCATGTCAAAAATGGCCACGGCCGTTTCGATCACGGAAACGGCCTGGTCGTACTGCTTTAAGCGGGCATGGATTAAGCCCAGTGTCAGCATGGCCTCGGCGTGGGCCTTGCTGTCGGGCTGGCTGGCTTCAAGGCGGTCGGCAAGGTGTCGGGCCAGAAATAGCGCCTTTTCCAGGTGCCCGGCCTGATAGGCGCTTTCCCTCCCGAACCGGTACAGGGCCGGAAGATACTGGGAAAACTGGTCCCGCTGGGCGGCGATGGCGATGGCGTTTTCGAAATGAACCAGGGCCGTTTCCGGGCGGCCGGTGTCAAAGTCGGACCGGCCGGCCTGAACGTATTGGATAAATTTGGATTCGGCAAACCGCTTGGCTTCTGCCGGGTTCATGCCCCGGTAGCCAAGCAAAAGGGGCCCGGTTCTGCCGCCGGCCTGCCCGACGGCATCAGCGGCCGACATGTCGGCATAGCCGGTCAAAATATCTCCGATCTGCCGGTTTTTTTGCCCTGCCGGGGCCTGGCAGACCAGGACGGCCGGGCATCCGTAGAGGCAGAAAAGGTGGGCGATCTGCTCGACATGGGCCATGGGCGCATCTGCCAGAATTGCCAGGGACAGATTCGATGTCTGTGAAAGCAGCTGCTGCAGGCCGATGCGATCTCCATTTCCGGTACGGGCGGCGTAAAAGTGCCGGGCGGTTTGCCCGCCTGTTGTGGGCACGTCCGTGGCCCGGATCAGTCTGTGGGGCAGCACCAACGTGTCTGCAGCATCCATGCCGTATGCCGCCGCTTTGGATGTTGTGTCAGCGGCCTGCCAGGGCAATCGTTCATAGGGGTCGGATAAGGATGTGCCGGCAAACAGGGTTTCGGCCGGCCGGTTTGATACGGCCAGCAGCCGGTGCTTGAAGGGCTTGCGGTTGGCAAAACTTCGATACAGGTGCGTGCCGCTTGCCACGTGGGGGCATTCGGCATTTTTCCGGAATGACGCCGGGTCCGGCCAGGCGATGTAGGGTGCTTGTTCTCCTTTGGCGTCGTCGATGACCGCCTGGATTTCGGCCGGATTGTCTGCGGTTTCGGCGGCGATGCCCGATGAAGTCACGGTAAAGACGAGGTGTGCCGGCCGGCTTTTGCCCGTGGGAACCACCCGGATCAGCCGGCCGTCTGTCTCCAGGGCGTCCATAACATCCATGAGCCCGGCGGCCTGCGGCTTGAAAAACGCCGTCCAGTCCGTGGAAATGTCGCCGCCGGAACCGGCAAGCATCCGGGACGCCGCCCGGCAGGTTCGGCGCAGATCGTCATATCGGTCCTGCAGCCGGGCGGTTTTTTCCGCATCCGGTTGTTTTTTCCGTTTTTCGGCCACCAGCTGATCGGCGGCGGTTTCGGCCCGGCCCATGGCGCCGAAAATCGTCATCACCAGCCGCCGCCGGTGCGGATCGTCAATGCGGCCGACCGCATCCGGCAGGTCTCCGGCCTGTTGTTCCAGCAGGTCCTTTTCCCGCAAAAGGCGCTTTTTGATATAGGGTTTTTTTTCGGCTTCGGCCTCCGCGATCTCTTTTTCATAGGACCGGATGCGGTTTAGGCGGGGGAAATGTTTTTCGTAAAACCGTTTTTCGGCCTGCCCATCGGGGCGGATCAAGGCAGCCGTCCGGTTGAAGCGCCCCAGTTCGGCGATGTGTTCGGCGAGGTCAAAGGCGGTTTCTGCGTTTTTTTGCCGAAAGGTTTGCCAGACCAGCGGGCCGAAGGTTTCGATGATTTCCATGGGGCCAGATCCGGCCCGGGACAGGGGGACGGTTTCGAGTGCGGCCAGGGCTTTTTCATGCCGGCCCAGGCCGGCGGCCGCCCGCCAGGCAAGCTCCGGCAGCAGGCCGGCTTCCGCGACAGAAAGGGCTTTTTCAAAATGGGTTTCCGCCACCGGGAATTCGCCCAGTTTCTGCGATACAGCGGCTTTGTTGAGGTGCAGGCGGGCCTTTGTGGCAAGGCCGTTGCGGTCCGGTTCGGTCTCTGTGTTTTTAAATACGGCCAGCCCATTGGTAAGGTGGCCCACCGCCTTTGTAAGGCCGTTCATTGCATAAACCGCGCCCTTGACCCCGGCGCCGTCCAGCGCCTCGGCGGCCGTGCTGTAGCAGACCCCCATGCGGTTGTGGTATGCCGCAAGCTGCATGGAATTGCGGGTGACCGTCGACGATGCCAGCAGGTCCACGGTTTTTTCATCCAGGCGCATCAGCCGTTTCAAAGACGATGTGATCTCTTGCGCCGAAAACGTTTCTTGTTGTAGCCCGGCTTCCAAAACCGCGGCCATGTTGCCCAGGTTGGTAGCGGCGCTGATCGGTGTCTCCATGGCCAAAGTCAGTTCCGCCGAGTAGGCAAACCGGTCAAAGGCCGTATCCAGCTCCCCCCCGGCCCGGGCCAGCAGCCCCGCCCGGTGATACAGCAGGGCCACGCCGTAGCGGTCGGACTCGGACACGGTTTTGCCCATGGGGTAGGGCTTGAGCTGTTTTTCCATATCGGTGCGGGCGGATTCGAGTTCGCCGAGTTCCAGGTGAATCCGGGCGATAAAGGTCCGGGCCAATCGTTTTTCCTGGTCTTCGGAAAACCCCTGGGCCGCTTCGGTGGCCGAGTCCGCGCTCATGGCCGTCTGGAAGGAAAAATCGAGCAAGGCATCGCTTTGCTGCTTTTTTTCGGGTTTCGAGATCCCGTGGGCATCGATGAGATCGAGTACTTCCTCAAATTCCGCGGCAGCGGTATGGAGCAGGCGCCGGCGTTTTGGCCCGGCATGGGTCGCCGCCAGGTGGTAGGTGTTGTAGGCGATGGCCCGGCGGTTTCCGGCCAGGTTGCCGGTCCGGCCGGTGTCTTTGTTGAGGATATAGGCCTGTTGAAAGGCGTTGATGGCCCTTTCCCAAAGTTCGGCCTGCTGGCAGGCCAGGCCGAGCCGGTCGCTCATTTCCGTTTTTAGGGCCACCAACTGTTCCGGCAGGTCCAGGGCGGCGCCGATGGCCCCGGTCATCACCCGGAGCTGTGTTTCCGGCTGCTCCACCCGGGCCCGGCACTTGCCCTTTGCGCAGGCGGCATTTACGTCCCGGGCCAGGGCGGCAATCGCCTGGTTTATGTCCTTTTGTTTTTTAAGCAGCCGCTGGATTTCTTTTTTATAGCGCTGCCAATCCTTGCCGGGCGGGGCGGCAACCGTTTCGGCGACCGCTGATACCCGGCGCTCGATTTTCGCCTGGCGTCCGGCCAGCACGTCGGCCCGCTTTTCAAGGGCGGCCTGCTGTTTGGCCGGTGCCAGGACCCGGTCCCGGACCGTCCGGTGCAGCCGGTCAAACGCCTTAGCAGCGGCTGCCGGCGACAAGCGGCGGTCGAGGTTTTCAATGGCGGTTTCATAGGCCGAGACCGCCTCGGGTGTATCGGCGGCCTGGAAGGCGCATTCGCCCAGGCGCTTGTAAAACAGGATCTCGGTTTTCGGGTCGGCAAAGGCGGTTTTTCGTTCCAGCCGCCGGCTGTAGAATGCAAAGGCCTTGCCGTATTGCCCCATCAGGTAGTAGGCATTGCCGAGGTTTAACTCCAAATTGGCTGCGTTTTCCGGGTGTTGGTCCGGGTCGGTTAAGAAATAGGCCTTTTTGTAGGCCGAAAGCGCCCGGGGCAGCTGCCCGCTTTCGCCGTGGACGGTTTCCAGCACTTCGTAGACGTAGCCCAGGGTTTGATGAAAATAGGACACGTGGCCCTTTACCCCGACGGCGGTTTCAATGTGGTCGCGGGCGGTTTCCAGGGCGGCTTCGGTTTCCCGGTAGGTCAGGCACAGCCCGGTGGTATAGCGCCACAGGGGATTGTCCGGTTCGTTTTCCAGCTTTTGGCGGTAGGATGCCAGCGTCTGGCCGATATCGCCGGCGGCCGCAGCGCACCGGATGTAGCCCCTGTGGGCGGGCACAATGGTGTCGTCGTAGTCGAGCAGTTCCGAAAACGTGCTGCGGGCCGCGCCGATTTCGCCCAGGCGGTAATGGAAATTGCCGGCCGATACGGTTTTGCGGATGTAGCCGTTTTTTGCCAGTTGATAGATCCGGTCTTCTGCGGTGCGGTGGTTGAGTTCCTGCTCATAGAGGTCTATCGCCTGCCGGAACCGTTCTTGCCGGTACAGGATTTCCGCCAGCGACAGCCGGGCGGCCGCACCCCGGGGCGTGGCGCTTTTGGTGGCGTCGATGACGGTGCGGTAGCTCGATTTGGCGGCTTCCCACTGATCGGCGGCGTAATACAGATCCCCGATCCGGTTGCCGGCCGCCATGGCCAGCACCGGCAGGCTGTCCTGGTGCCGAGCGGAAAGGCGCTGAAGGGTTTTGATCCGCTGATTTATGGCGTCTTCGGGGATGTCTGCGATGGCGGCGTCGATCAGGCGGTCAACGGCATCCTCGGCCCAGGGACGCATTTGCGGAAATTGCCGGATCAGGCGGTAATAGGTGTCGCGGGCCCGGGCCGAAAGCCCGGCAAGGCCGTAGGCCTCGGCCCGGAAAAACAGGGCGGCCGCCTTGTGATCCGCTGCGGTGTCTGCCGCGTTGACGATGGGATCGGTCCAGCTTGCCACCTCGCCGATCCGGGCGGAAACCGCATCGGCATCGATGATGATCCGGAGTTTTGCCAGGGCGGCTTCGGCCTCTACATAGGGGTTTTCCATATCGGCGGTTTTTTCGATACGCTCTATCGTGGACGCCAATAGGGTTTCCCGCCGGTCCGCTGTTGTGGCCTGCCGGATTTTGTGCCGGTTTTCCATCCGGATGCGCCGGATCCGGGCGGCCGCCCCCTGGGGGGCGACATTGCCATAGGTTTTTTCCACATGGTGATAGGCCTGCAAAGCGGGGCGGGAAAGGTCTATGCGCTCGGCGGTTTTTCCGGCGGCCAGGCCGGCTTCGGCGGCAATGGCGCTTTGGCCGGCAAAGGCTTCCATGACCCGGTAATAGGCCAGCAGGGTAAGAAAAGGGGTCTCCGGGACCTGCCGGGACAAGGCTTTGGCGGTTTCCAGCTGGGCGACGGCGTTGGTTTTTGGGGCAATCCGACCCGATTTCGGCAGCACCCAGCAGTTGGCCACATCCGCCCGGTCGGAAAGGTAATAGATGCGGTTTCGCGTGACCTGGGGCCGGGCGGCGGCGTGATTCAACGCGGTGACCGGCCATACGGCCGAAGCCGGCTTTTTGGCGTTTGTCCGGCAAAGCACGGCATTGTCGGTTCCCGATATCTGGCCGTCTGCGTTGGTGTCGGCAGAAATTCTTGAAAAGTAAAGGGTTTTTCCGTCCGGGTCCCACTCGGGAAACCGGTCAATGCCCGGGCCGCGGGTAATTTGTTGGATCTGTCCGGTTTCCATATTGCAGGTGAAAATGTCGCCGTCGGCATCTTTTCGGCCGGAAACAAAGGCCAGGGTTTGCCCGTCCGGCGACACCGCGGGCGACATGGCCTCGCCGCCCGTGTCAACGGCTTCGGCCGGGGCCTCCGGGTCGGACAGTTCCAGGCGCACGATGCGCGGCCGGTCGTTGTTTTCGGCCTGTTGAAAATAGAGGTGTTTTCCGTCCGGGGAAAAGGCCGGGCGGTCATCTGCCGTGGCCCCGCGCGTGAGGCGGGTCGGGGATGGATCTGCCGCATCCCGGTGGATCAGGTAAATGTCGCCCTTGGCGTCTGCCCGGGTGTCTGTGTAGGCGATTTTGCGGCCGTCTGCGGAAATAGCGGCCGAACGCATCGCCGAGGCCGCCGGGGCGAGTGTTTCCGGAAGCTGCATGGCCGCCGGGTCTGCCGAGCCGAGCCACAGGGTGGACGCGCCCTGGTCGTCGGTGATGTAGACCACGGTCTTGCCGTTTTCGGATACGGCCATGGAGGCGACCGGCTCGGTTTCCGCCGTGACCTGGACCGGGGCGGTGGTGGGGGCAGAGGCCGCATTGGCTGCTGTAAAATCTTCCAATGCCCATGCCGGTGCCGAAATCAGCAGCAAAGCAGCGGCAATGCAGATGATTCGGTAACCGATAAACGATTTCATCTCTATCTTCACACCTCTGTCCCCCGTCTTCCGTCTTCCGTCTTCCGTCTTCCGTCTTCCGTCCTCCGTCTTCCGTCCTCCGTCCTCCGTCTTCCGTCCTCCGTCCTCCGTCTTCTGTCCTCCGTCTTCCGTCCTCCGTCTTCTGTCCTCCGTCTTCTGTCCCCTTCACCGGGCGGCCTTCTTGACTTTCCATTCGCCGGATTCGGCCTGGACCCGGGTCCCGGCAGCCGTGTTTTCGGCACGGAGGCCGGCAAACACGCGCCGGACGTCTTCTATATCCGATTGCTTCAGGTTTTCGTTCATGTAGATCACCCGCTGCATCAGGACCTTGCGGGCCGCATTGATCCGTTCGACCACGTGGTCGAATTCGGCCTTTGTGAACCGGTTGACAAAATCCGACAGGTCATCGGGGACATCGGTGCGGTCCATTTCAAAGGCTTCGATAAGGCCCCTGTTGTTTTCCCCCACCCAGCCCAGGCGCTTGAAGGCCGAAAGGTCGTCAGCGTGAAAGTCTATGGTCTGCATGGCCGATACGGCGTCTTTGTACATGCGGCTGTGTTTGGGCGGCTTGCTCACGGCGCCGTCTTCGTCCACGCCGCGCACGGATGCGGCCAGCAGCATCTGGGCGTCCAGTGCGTTGTAGGTGCCCAGCACCTGGTTTTCCATGGCGGTGCGCTCGCTGACCATTTCCACGTTGACCTGCGCCAGCGTGCAACCGCCGAGAAAAAAAATGAAAAAAAGATAAAGGCTGCGTTTCATGCACCCCCTCCCTGTGGTTATAGGCAATATGGATTTGTCGAATCCGGTTGTCCGGAGTATTCCAGTTATGGTTTTGTGAAGTCAATTCGGGCATCCGTGACACCCAAACCGAACAAAAAAAGCAGTTCGTCCCGGTCGTCATGCCTCCCGAAAGTGTCCGGGACAAGTCCGCAGGCATGACAGATGAGGCGACGCCCTTTTTTTGGGGATCCACCGGTTTTCCCGAAATCCTTGTTGCTTAAAATGAAAAAATAACTGGAGTTTTTCCGGGTATCCATCTTATCGAAATCGAAAAGCATTCAATAGCGATTTCGACCCCGATTTCGATGGAACGACGGAAACGGACTTTGCCGTCGCCAGGTCAAGGGCGTCCACAATCGTATGGATCATCGTAAGCCGGGATTGATAATCGTCAATGCCCGGGATCTGCGCGATGTTGAGCCGGTTCAACCGCGGCAGGGCCACGGTGACCCCCCGGATTTTCAATTCCCCCTCCAGTGAGACAAACCCGTCGCCGATGGTCAGCCGGATCCGTTTCGGCGTGCCGTTTTTGAGCAGCCGGCGCTGGGAGACAATGGCTTCATTGCTTTCATGGGGGTCTATGGCATAGAGCAGCCGCTCTGCGGCCCGTCGGCCGATTTTGCGAAAATCGATCCGGATTTGCGCGTTTTCGAGCACCTGCTGCATGTCCGGAGACACGGGGATTTTGCTGTAAACGGCGCCACTGATTTTCGAGGCCCCGGTTTCCAGTCCGGCGGCGGCTTCCGGAAAAAAAATACCCGGATCCAGGTGCGTGAAATTGAGCCGGGTTTCCAGGGCATATCCTGCGCCCTGTTGCCGGATGGCTGCATCGGCCGTGACGCTGCCGCCCAAGACCTCGAGCGGAAAGACATGGATATACGGCAGCCCGTCTTGCAGCCCTGCATCAAGCCTGGACGGGCCGATAAAAACGGGCAGTCCGCCGGCATTGATCCGGGCGCCGGTCAGCGAAAGCCCTTTGCCGGTGTCCGCGGAACCGGTGACAGCCGATAGTTTTGAATCCTTGGCGGCGGCAGCTGCCGGACCCGGACGGCCGCCTTGCATGAGCTGCCGGGAAAGCAGGGTATCGGAAACCCCGGCTGCACCCGCCGCATCGCTTTTGCGGCGGGTGACGGTTTTGGCCATTTCAATCGCGCCGTTTACGCCGTCTACCGAAAACCGGTCGCCCATGGCGGCGGCCATGTCCTGTGAATCGATCCGCAGCCGTCCGGCCACCGTGTTTTCCGGGGTTATCCGGAGCCCGAAGGCCGCGCCGATGGCCCCGGCCGCGGTAACGGGGGCAAGGCCCGGCACGGCCCAATGTTTTATACCGGCACAATCTTCGATCCGGACCTGCGCGTTGGCCCGTCCGTTGATCTGTTCAAGAGTTTCCCGGGGGCTTTTGTAGGCAAGTGTTGGTTTGATGCCGTCAAATGCCATGTCGATGGATTGCTCGATATTTCCGGGGGCAAGGGTCAGCTGCTGACGGCCTTCGAGGCGGTGGCCGTCGGTGTGGGCAAGATCGAGCTCAAATTTTCCGGAAACGGGCTTTTCAGGGCGTATGGCCAGCAAGTCCGCGGCATCCCGGAACTGAATGCGGCTTGCGATTTTGCCGGCGGCCGGTTTGTTCGAAATATCAAACGACAGCAGGGGGCTGCCGGAAACCTGCCCCACCCGGACGGCGCTGTCGTTGCCGGGCCTGTATGCAATGCGGCCGTCGGAAAGCGACAGGTTGACCCGGCAATGTTTCAGAAAATCCAGGTTGCCGGCGATCTCAAAGGCCTTTAGGTCGCGGAGCGTGTCGGGGCCGGGTTGTTTGCCCGTAAAACTTGCCGCAAGCCGGACGCGGCCGCCGGCATTGATTCCGGTTTTTTCCCGGACGTCTATGGTTTGCATCAGGCCGGCGATGTCTATGTCGGCCTCGGCGGCGGCGTTGATGCGGTGCCGGCCGGTTTTTTCGGCATCGGCCGAGATGTCAAGGGTCAGCATCTCTCCGATACCCAGCCGGGTGGTCAAGTCGTCTACATCGATGTCGAGCGGGGCCGTCTCCCGGAGCACCAGTTCCTTCAGGCCGATTTCCAGGTCGCCACTGGTATGGATTTCGCCCACGGCCGGGTCGGTCACCTGGATGTCGGCGATATCGAGATCGAATCGCTCAAGTGTGGCGCGGCGTGTACCATCGCGAAAAAAGCTTGCCCGGGTGGTTACGGCCTGTTCGATGCCGGCGAGTTTGAGCCGGTCATTGAAGGCAAAGCCGTCGATTGCCGTGGAAAGTACCATCCGCCATTTGCCGGCAATACCGGCCGGAGATTGCCGATCGGCCTGAAGTTGATCCGCTTCGAGTTCAATGGAATCCAATACCAATCCATCCAGCGAGATCCGGTTGCCGCTGGCCTCTGTTGTTACGCGGCCCAGGCGGCCGGCGGCATTGATGCGGGCTGCCGTCGGAAACAGATCCGTCAGCTCGGCATGAAACGATTGAATATCAAGACCGGCATCGGCCAGGGAAATAACAGCCGGTGCTTGCGATTCGGTGCGGAATTTGAAACCGGGCAGATCCGCGGCCAGTCCGGTGACGTCCATGCTTGCCCGGCCCGCCGGCAGCCGGCCCTGGAGCCGGATTTCGTCAATGGCGATCTGCGCGGGGGCGGCCTCGGGGTTGCCGAGGGCAAGTGCGGCCGGCAGAAACGGCTTTGCAAATGCGGCGATTTCGCTGATATCGAGTTTTGCCGGAGAAACGGTGATATCCATGGCCGGCGCTGCGGATTGCAGGTCACGGACGGTTGCCCGGCAGTCCAGCCGGCTGTTTTCCAGAAGCGAAACCGTCCCGTGGTCAAGGGTGAGGGCCATATCAACCAGATCCACCGTCCCGTCTGCGGTCACTCCCATATCCCCCGGCCCCAGGTTGCGGCTGGCAAGCCGTTTTCCGGAAACCGACAGGTCTTTGCCTGTCAGCTCAGCTGAAAACCCGATCGTGTTGTCTTCGGCCCGGGCGAGTTCGGCGGTCACATCAACGGCACCGCCGGCCGTCGAATCTGTAAAAATTTCGGGTGCAAACGGGGCAGCGGCCCGGAACGCTTCGGCCAGGTCGACGGAGATGTCGCCTTTTACGGTCTTTTTGCCCATATCACCGGAAAGGCTGACATCCGTGCCCGGCAGCCGGCCCTCCAGATCGGCGTTGGCGGTTTGCAACCGGAGCTGCCGGTTTTCGTCAAACAGGTTTTGGATGCCGGCTTTGATGGACGCGCGGGGCAGTTTTTCACCGTTTACAAAGACGTCGGCTGCAGCGGCAAGCCGGGTGGCGCCGTTTGCAATCGAGGCGGTTTTGATTCGGATAGTGCCGTTTTCAATGCGAATTTTTTGCCCGCTTTGCCTGTCGTCCCAGGTAACCGTGATGCCGGACAGATCCATGTCTGCGGCAACATCCATCGGCAGGGCAACAGGCCCGGCTTTTGCATCGCTTTCGGATGCATCCGATTCTGTGTCGGCGGCGGGGACCTTTCCGGATTTTTCGCCGGCAAAAGCGGCCGGCAGGTTGATCCGGCCGGCCTTGTCCCGGGTCAGGTGAAGCGAGGGCTTTTGGAGAAAAAAGGAAAAGACCAGACGCCGCTTGAGCAGGGGCATAAATTGCAGGTCCAGCTCGGCGCGGTCCGCCGATATCATCGACGGACCGGAAAAATCCGTCGGCTGGGCAATTCGGATGCCCTCGATGGTGATGCCCTGCCGCCAGCTCCAGTCGATGGTTTTAATGCGGACGGGGTGGCCCAGGGCGTTTTCAATGGATTCCACGACGGTCTGCCGGGCCCGGTCGGTGGAGACAATGGCCGGCAGCAAGGCGGCGGTCAGCAAGGCGATGACGAGGGAAAAAAGCACAAGGCAGGTCAAAACGATCAACAAACGGCGCAGCATCCGTCGCAATCGACCAAGCAAGACATTCGGTTTTGGTATCGGCATGTTGATTTTACAGCACCCGGCAGGATTTAAATTCTCAGGATTCTATATAGAAAAAAACGGGTGTCTTTTCAAATGGATTCCAAGGGCTTTTTTTGATACCGGATTGAAAAATGGAAAGGAGCTTTTGGATCAAGACGTATCGTCAGATTTGAATGGATAATAGAAAGGATTTTTCACAAGGATTCCCTCGATATACTGGCCGTTATTTAAGTCTTCGGTCAAGAGTATATCGGCGTTTTTTGAGTATGCAGCAGATACGATCAATGCATCCCAGAAAGAAATCTGATGCCTTTCTTCAATTTCTGACGCCTGTAAAATAACCCCGGCATCATTGAGGGTGAGTTCCCAGTTTGCGTAACGTCTTATGATTTTTCGGGCGGTTTCCTTGTTTAGCGGCAGGGAAACTTTTTTCGTGATTGTGATATAAAATTCCTGAAGCACCTGAGTGCTGAGGATACCATTTTGATTTGTCCATAAATCGGTAATCACGTCGCATGCAATACCATTCTTGGATCCGGCATCCAGGTCATGGGCATAGACGAGTACATTGGTATCCACAAAAATTCTATCGGGCATATAAATCCTCCCGTCGCCATGTAACCTTGCCGCCCATATGAAAGCCGTTTTTCAACGTTCTTATTGCATCCTTTCTTGCCGCTTCATATTGAGCATCATTTTCCACCTCCGTTTTCAGCAATTCACTTAACATTTTACTGACAGATGTATCCTTTTTTGCGGCCAGGATTTTGCCTTTTTTTAACAGTTCTTCGTCGATACTCAAAGTGATGTTCTGTTTCATTGGCTTTTCCTTTTTGCCTGTTTGTTGCACGTAATTTACGTGTAACAAGTTGACATGATGCTGTCAAGCATTGGGGAATCCTGTTTTCCGGATATCCAGTGCAAAGGGGTATGGCATGAGAAAAGTGGCAATCTATGGAAAAGGCACACCAGTCAGTAACGTAAACGGTAATGTCATCCGGGTTCATGGCGTTTTTTCGTTTTCCTGCAAGGCCTTGCCCATCTGTCTGCCCAACTGCTTGGCGGTCTCCATTGGCTGATCCTGCGTTTCCAGCGTGTTGACGCCCACGGAATCGACCGTGACGGTTTCGCCGAATATCATTCAAGGGCTACCTAAGTTGAAAGGTTATAAAATGGCCTGAACAGGTACCGGGAGTTTGTCCCGGGATGCGATCACCGGACAGTTTTCGCAGTTTTGCCGCGTGGGCTCAAGCTGGCAGCCTTCGCACTGCCAAACCACGTCAATGGCCTCTTCGAGTTCGGCCTTTAATTGCCGGTAATCGGCGATTTTTTGTTCCACGGAAGCCTTTTGCTGTTCAAGGCGGCCTGCCACCTTTGCACACGCTTCATCACCGGTGGCCCCTTCCCGCCGGGCGCGGTATACGGCCTTGATTTCCTTTAAGGCCAGGCCGGCGTCTTTTAATTTCCGGACAAAGAAAACCGTATCCGCTGCTTCGGGTGCAAACAGGTAAAATCCGCCCGGGCTTTTGTCGACGGCTTCAATAAATCCTTCTTCCAGGTAATATCGAACCGTCCGGACCGAGGTGCCGGCTTTTTTTGCAATTTCGCCGATTTGAAATAATGTTTTTTCATCTTGTTTTTTCATGGTTCCATGATAAACATACAATTACGTAATTGTCAAACAATCCTTGGGGCCGCGGACCCATTTTGTCAAAAGGGTGGACAAACGGCTTGCCTGTGAATAAATTGATCGAAAATCAACACAAACCGATGGGGCTTCGTTATGGCAGAAGTGCTGATTCATCCGGCGACATATGAAACGGTTGGCGAAGCGGTCGCACTGGCATTTGACCATTTCCCGCAGCAGCTTGCCGGCAGAAAAGTGCTGATCAAACCGAACGTGCTTCGCACGGCCGCCCCGTCCGAAGGCATCGTGACCCATCCGGCGGTGCTGCGCGCGGTGGTAAAACGGGTGGAAGCCGAAAAACCGGCGGAAATCATCGTGGGCGACAACCCGGGCCTGATCAATTACGGTGCAAACGAGGAAACCTTTGAAAAAACCGGCCTCATGGAAGCCGCGAAGGGATATTATCAAAATATCGGCAACGATTCGGTGAAAATGGATTTCAATGCCGATTTTTTGCCCTGGGTCACTGTCTCCCGGGCCGCCCTGGATGCCGACATCATCATCAGCCTGCCGAAATTCAAAACCCACGGGCTGACCGTGATCACCGGGGCGATTAAAAACAGCTACGGCCTGCTGCCCGGCGCCCAGAAGGCCAAGCTGCACCAGGCGGCCGGCAGCCCGGAACGATTCCACGAGGCGGTGGTCGACGTGTTCAAGCTGCGGGTGCCGGACCTGTTTATCGTCGACGCCGTGCTGGCCATGGAAGGAAACGGCCCGGCTTCGCCGGATTTAAGACGGATCGGAAAGATCCTGGCCGCAGACAACGCCGTGGCCCTCGATTCCGTCATCGCGCAGATGATGGGCCTGGACCCGGGGCGCCTCCGGTTTTTCCAAAAGGCAAAAGCCGACGGCCTGGGCGATTACGATCCGGCCACCATCGACATCATCGGCGGTTTTGAGCCGATCCCCGATTACAAGATCCCGCCTTTGGGCGGCGAGGCCAACTTCAACAATTCGACCATCCAGGACCTGATGGCCCAGCGGTCCCGGCTTTTGCCGGAAGCCGCCGCCGAATGGTGCACCAGCTGCGAAACCTGCGTGGATCAGTGCCCGGTCGGCGCCCTTTCCATGGGCGAAGACGGTCTGCCCCACGTCGACGGCGAAATCTGTATCACCTGCTTCTGCTGTCAGGAAATCTGTCCGGAAAAGGCGTTGAGCTTGAAATGAACCAAAACGCGTTCTGGCGAAAATAATGACTTTCGGGATCGGTGATGTAATCATGCTTGACAAAGTTAACATACATGTTAACTTATAAATCGACATGAGAGAAATCCGATTCTACAAAACCGTTTCCGGCCATAGTCCGATTCAAGCTTTTCTTGACAGCCTTCCAGCAAAGGATGCCCAAAAAGTTACCTGGGTCCTCAGGCTTATTGAAGAAATGGAAAGGATTCCCTCTCAATATTTTAAAAAAATGGTAAATACGGACGATATTTGGGAAATCAGAGTAATGTCAGGATCCAAAATTTTTCGGCTGCTTGGGTTCTATGAAGGCCGTAATATTGTTGTCCTGACCCATGCATTTCAAAAGAAAACACAGAAAACGCCAAGTCAAGCTATTAAAAAAGCCGAAGAAAGAAAAAAGGATCATTTAAGGAGAAAGAAAACATGAGCGATCTTCATAGATACATTAAAGAAAGAAAGACAAGGGATAAAGAATTTGCCGAGGGTTTTGATTCGGGATATGAGCAATTTAAGATCGGTGTATTATTGAAACAAGCCCGTGAAGAAGTCGGCCTTACGCAGGAGGAGCTGGCGGAAAAATTGAATACTAAGAAATCTGCTATCTCCCGGATAGAAAACCATTCAGAGGACATAAAGCTTTCTACCCTGAAAAAATATGCCAATGCGCTTGGCAAAACACTCCAGCTAAAAGTGGCTTAAAAATCATCAAACGAACTGAAATGAACCAAAACCCATTCTGGCGGGAAAAATCCCTAAAGGAGATGACACGTCAGCAGTGGGAGGCGCTCTGCGACGGCTGCGGCCGGTGCTGCATGCGCAAGCTGGAAGACGTAGATACCGGGGCGGTGTTTTATACGTGCATGGCCTGCCGCCTGCTCGATATCGAGCACTGCCGCTGCACCGATTACGTGCACCGGACCACGGTCCGGCCGACCTGCATGAACCTGGCCAAATGGGATGAAGCCACCTTTTCCTGCCTGCCGAAAACCTGTGCTTACCGGATTTTATATGAAGGCGGCGATCTGCCGTCCTGGCATCCCCTGGTCTCCGGAGACCCGGAGTCGGTCCATACCGCCGGCATTTCCATGCGCGACCGCGCCGTTTCGGAAGACGATGTCGATGGGGATGACTATGTGGGCTATATTATCGATATCGATTGCTGAGTTCCGTTTTTAGTCCGCAATAATGGTGCAGATCACCCGCCGGTCGTTTCGCGGGCCGTCGAATTCGCAGAAGAAAATGTCCTGCCACCGGGAAAGGCCCGGTTTGCCGTCTATGATCGGGATGGTCTCCGACGGGCCGACCAGGCCGGACTTGAGGTGTGCATCGCCGTTGCCGTCGATGGCGTCGTGGGCCCAGGCGCCGCGGGGAATAATCTGTTTCATCAGGTTGACCACATCGGTTTTCACGCTTTCGTCCCAGCCTTCCTGGATCATGACGGCCGCCGTGGCCCCGGCGGCATAAAGGCATACCAGTCCGTCGCCCACGTCGCTTTGTTTTACGACCCGTTTGACCTCGGATGTGATATCGACGAGTTCTTCCCGCGAACGGGTTTTCAAATGGATGGTTTCCCGCATGTGTTTTTCCTTACTCTATGCCTGTCGATTCAATTTTCCAGAAACGGAAACTTGTGAATCCGTTTCTATCAAGCCAAGTGCTCTTTGATCCGCAAAACGGCAGCCAGTCCCGAATTGTAGCCGACTTCGATCAGGTCGCTGACCGCATCGGCGTCATTTCGGTTGTAGGCGTTTACATCCGGTGCGATGAGAAAATCCGCTCCGTCGACCTGCAGCCGGGTGGCGTTGTCGATGGTGATGTCAATGGCGTTGACGAGCACATCGATGATGTCTTCGGGGTCCTTGTAGCGGCGGTTGGCATTCAAGTCCACGCCCACGGTGAGGTCTGCCCCCATCGATTTGAGCGGGGAAACCGGTACATTTTCCAGCAGCCCGCCGTCAACGAGCATCCGGTCGTCGATGGTCACGGGCGAGAAAATGCCGGGGATGCAGGTACTGGCCATCACGTATTGGGCCAGGTTGCCTTGCCTGGCCACCACCTTTTCCCCTTTTCCGATATCGGTTGCCACCAGTGCCAGGGAAATGGCGGCGTTTTCGATCTCCGCATCGCCGAGTTCGGCCTTCAGCATTTCCCCGAGCTTCTCGTTGGACAACAAACCGTATTTCGGGATGGTAAAACCGGAAATATCAAGCCAGCTCATATCTGCAACCCGTTTTTCGATTTCCGGCGGGGAAACGCCGAAAGCGAAAAGGCCGGCGATAAAGGCGCCGATGCTGGTGCCGGATATGCAGTCGATTTTAATGCCTTTTTCCTCAAAGGCCTTTAATATGCCGATATGGGCGGCGCCGAGTATCGCCCCGCCGCCCAGGGCGAGGCCGATCTTGCGGGGTTTCGGTCCCCCGGATGCGGCCATATCCGGTCTATGTTTTGCAGATGGCGCGATCAAGGCGTATTTTCCTTTCAAGCAATGAGATTCTCAAGGCCGTTTGTATAAAAATATTCACAGGACGGTCAATTGCAAAAACTCCGTGTGTTATCATTTCTTCATTATGGTTATCCGGATAACCGGATTCTTCATTTCACAAGACGGGAGGGCAATGCTTCATGGAAGCCGATTCTGCTTTGCAGCCAAAATCGATCCGGATCACGGGCCGGAAGAAGCCGCGCGCCTGTCCAGCCGGCGGGCCGCTTCAGGGGGCAGGGTTTTGTGCCGGAATCGTTTCAGGGCTTCGGCGCGTTCGCCGTCGCTCATGCGCTGTAAGTCTTTTTCGTACATCCGGCGTTTTTCTTCGTAGCGCTCCAGCGGGGACTGCGTTTGGGTCATGTTTACGGATTGTCCCCAGATGTCGTTTTCCAGGGCTTTCAGGCGTTTTTCCTTTTCCCGGCCATAGGTGTTGGGGTCGTTGATGATGTCGCGCCGCTGAATTCGATAGCGCTGCCATCGGTAGTCTTTGCCGTAAAGCGCGTCAGCGGTTTTTTCGGAAAAAAACTCAACCCGGTCGCGGTGAATGGTCTCGAGCAGGGCCAGTGCATCGGCCGTATCGGATGAGGCGTCCTGATTCCACTCGGGCACCTTTGACCCCAGATGCTTTTCATAGTCGGTAAACTTGCGGTACAGCGCCATGACCTCCGCCAACCGATCTTTATCATCCATCCGGCCGGCAAGATACTGCCGAACCGCCTCCATGTGCTTTTCCGGGCTGCTGTTGACGTCGGCGAAACGATGCTGGAGGCCTTTAAAAACCCGGATGGTATGCGCATTGGCCGCGGATTCCGAAAAGATTTCGGCCAACCGGGTCGGGGTGAATGCCTCCGTGCGCAGCTTCCGGCTCGGAGGCGTTACCTCTTTGTCCCCGGAAGACACCGGCCGCTCTGAGCCCTGCGATGGCCCCGCCGCCTTTTTTTTTCGGGAAGTTGTATCGGATGAAAACCGCTCGGCCGATGCCGGCGGCCCGGACGGTATCGGGTCTTTGTCGGCCTTTGCCTCTATACGGCGCCCGGTGTCGGCGGCTTCATAGCCGGTTTCTTCGATCTGTAAGTAAAGATAAATGCTGCCGACCAGCAGCAGGCCGGTCAGCAGCACTAAAATGTTGCGTTTCGTGATCATTTTTTCAGTACCAATCCGGGATTAATAGCCCCGGTCTTTCAGGTCCGCCACAATATCGCGGTAAAACGCGCGGGCATCGAATCCCGGGGTATAGCCCGGAAAAATGAGAATGCCCCGGTCCACGATACCGAAATGGGTTACCCCGCCGCACCACGAGGCACCGGATTCGATGCCCTTGAAATTTGCATAGGGGGTGGACTCGGTCCAGACGGCCCCGTCATTTGGCGATTCTCCGCCCAGCTCCATGGCCGTGCTGCTGGCTTGAAGCGCCAGGTCCGGGACCACGCCTTTAATCCGGGCGCCGTAGCTCTGGCAGTAAACGCCGGGGATACCGCTGTCGATGTCGCCGCATTCGTCGTTAAACGCTTCCATTTCCGCGCGGGTGAGCTGTTTACCCGCAGCGAGGCTGTCCGGCGAATCATCGCCCTGGAGAATCAGGCCGATGACATCGATCATGGAACCCACGTAAGGCTCCACATCGTCCGGTACGGCCTCGAAAAGCATGTCGGCCAGCACGCTGCCCCGGTGCGGGCTCGCGATGCTGGTAAAGGATGCGACCCGATCGGCCATCTGCGGATAATCCTTAAACATGGCCCGTGTATCCAGTGAGCCCTTGGAGTGGGCGATGACGTTGACCTTGTCGACACCGTAGGCATCGCAGACCCGCAGGATTTTTTCCCGGAGCTGTTTTCCGTTGTCCGCATTGTCGGACCAGGCGTTCTGGCCGCCGCCTTCCACCCGGGCGCCGTGGGAACGCAGGTAATTGGGAATGCGTCCGAAATAGTTGTATCCCAGCGTACTGTCGCTGAGGGCGATGCCGTGGACCAGGACGATGGGGTACTGCGTGGCGCATTCGCCCTGCTCATCGGACGGGCCGGGATAATAGATCGGCAGGCGGCTCAGCTTCCATTGCTGGTGGGCCTTGCCGTTGTAGTCCCATTGTTGGACCGAAGCCACGTTCCAGTATGAACCGGCCGATACTTCCAGGCTTTTGCCGCTGTGCCGGGCGGTGAGTTTGTAATACCCGTCGCCCAGATCATCAATTTCCCATTTCTGGTTCTCCTGGTCGTTCCAGTCCCACTGGCAGGCGTCGGTGCCGTTGCTGGTGGCGCCGTAGCGCACGTCGAGACATTTTTCGCTGTGCTTGGCCATTACCAGGTAGGCATCGGCATCCGGATCATACTGCAGCAGCCAGATCTGGTTGTCCCCGCCGTTTTCAGAATACTGGATGATATCGGCCCCATTGGCGGTCGAGCCGTATTGCACATCAAGGGCCTTGCCGCTGTGCCGGGCCGTGATTTTATAATAGCCGTCGGCTATGACCTGTTCGCCGAAAACCACGGCTGGCAGGCATAGTACCAGTAAAATCGATAATATCAAGGACTTGTGCTTGCTGTGCATGAGAGATCCTTTCGTTGAGTTGCTGACGATATGTCGGTATAAAGTTTACAGGGCCAAATCGCAATCTTTAACCTGAAAGTTCGTTTCGACGATAAACAATGTTTACAAACTGGATCGAAAATCTATAGATAGGGATACTTTTCGTCAATCGGGAAAATCCTGATTTCAGACCGCGTTTTCCCTGAGATCGAGTCTGACCCCGGCAGGCAGTTTCGATAGAGCTCCATTTGGGATGGATAAACTTGTCTTTTTCTGTTTCTTGGTTCACAATGGTCTGCGAGGTGGCCTCATGAAATTCTATGTAAAAAAAATACTGCTGAGCCTTGTGGTGGTGCTGCTCGCGATATTGTCGGCCACCTCCGGGATCGAAAACGTCTGCGATGACATTTTGTTCAAGGGCCTTTCCCGCCAAACGAATCAGTACCTGAACGAAACCATGGTCAAGGCCGGTGCCTCCTACGGCATGGTACGGCTCGGCAATTCCCTGGTTTCCGTAATTCAGGAAACCGAAATCGGCATTCCCGCCACCGGCACCGCCATTGCCTTCGGCCAATTGCTGGATCCCGTCAATGACATACTCGAAAGAACCTCCGTCGTCATGACCATCAGCCTGGCGTCCCTGGGCATTCAGAAAATCCTTGTAAAAATCAGCGCCTGGCTCAGCCTGACCATTTTATTGACCGTGTCGATGGCGATCCTGCTGATCGGCATCTGGCTGCCGCATTTCATGCCCAACGGCGATCCGGCCGGCCTGGTGGCCAAATGCCTGCTGGTCGCCCTGCTCATCTATTTTTTTGTTCCCCTTGCCTATTATGCAAACGGCACGGTCTACCGCCTTTTCATGGAAAAGTCCTATGAAAAGACGGCCGCGGCCATGGAAAATTTCAACAAGGACCTCAAAGAAATCCAGGAAGAAAAAGAAGCCGTTGAAAAAGGCTTCTGGGACAAATTCAACATCCCGGCCAAAATAGAAGGAATGAAAAAGAAATTCGAGGAACTGAAAACCAAGTCGGAAGCCATGATCCTGAAACTGATCCACCTGATGGTCATTTTTGTCCTCCAGACCGTTCTAATCCCCATCTTGTTCCTGTGGCTGCTGATCAAGGCCGTCGGCTTCATTTTCGGCAACGACCGGCTGGAGACCCACTTGATCCCGCAGGTCAGGAGATTATTGGATAAGCGGAAACCCCTTGCAAAATCCGAAAGCGCCGCGTCTTCGGAATAAACCGATATAGAGGAAACGGCCAAGCATGCACGTTACACGAACCTAAATGGAGCGTTTCAGATTTTAAAAGCATAATTTTGTAAAGGATTATACCAATTTATATTTTAAAAATCTGAAATCCTCCCGGCTTTCACCGGGAGACCGAGCCTATAAGGAACTCTTAAGCCGGGTTCATTTGTTAAGGCTTTGAATTTTTTTACCTTATACCGTAAACCCAAAACCGTAAACCTCGAGTTCCTTAGAAGTTTGATTTGTCGATTACCGATTTTTCCATTCCACCTCGCCTTTTTTCTCCACAAAGGCCGCGATGCCGTTCTGGGCGTCTTCGGTAAGGCTGTTTAGGGTAATGGTGTGCTTGGCGAACTCGAAGGCCTTGGCGTCTTGCTGGTCGACCTGGGCGTAAAATCCCTGTTTGCCGATGCTTAGGGTAAACCGGCTGGCTTCAGCGATGGTGGCGGCCAGCTTTTCCGTTTCGCTGTCGAGTTCGCTTATCGGCACCACGCGGTTGACCAGCCCCAATTCCCTGGCCTCGGCCGCCGGGAAGTAGCGGCCGGTCAACAGCATCTCCATGGCGGCTTTTCTGCCGATGGCCCGGGTAATGGCGACCATGGGGGTGGTGCAGAACAGGCCGATTTTCACCCCGGGCGTGGCAAAGCTGGCGTCTTCGCTGGCCACAACCAGGTCGCACCAGGCGGCCAGCTGGCAGCCGGCCGCGGTGGCAATACCCTGGACCTGTCCGATCACCGGCTGCGGGATTTCGTGGATCAGGTGCATCATTTTGGTGCAGTCATCGAAGATCTGCTTGTATTCCTTGACGCCGCCGTTTTGCAGTTCCGGCAGGTAGTGGCCGGCGCAGAAATTTTTGCCCTCGGCGCGGAGGATGACGACCTTGACGGATTCGTCTTCTGCCGCAGCGGTCAGGGCATGGATGATTTCCCGGATCATCTGCCCGGACAGGGCGTTGATTTTTTCGGGGTTGGCCATGGTCAGGCAGGCGATGGCGTCTTTTACCGAAAAGCGGATTTTTTCATAATTCATGGGCGGCCTCCTTGTGTTGCCGGTTGGTTGGTTTCATGCTGTGCGATAGTGTATCACCAGGCCGGCGGCAATGGCAACGCAGAGATGGCAGTCGGTTGGCGAAAAGGGTGAGGGTATTCATCTGATTATTGAATTAAAGACAATTCATTCGTATTTTTTATTTTAAGTGTTTGAAAAGGATATTGGCGGCGGTGTAATCTGAATGAAATTCTGGACTGTTTAATCCTTTTGGAGGGCGAGCCAATGACACATCACGACAAAGGCGTCGACGGGTTCAAATTCATGCCGAAGTCACTTCGATCCTGGCTCGGCAAAAGCATCCCGGAAACCGAATTTTCCGGCCACATCCCCTGGACGCCGATGGAAAAGCCGGTCGATGCGGCCTGCTTTGCCCTGCTGACCTCGGCGGGCATCAGCATGAAAGACCAGGCCCCCTTTGACATGGAGCGGGAAAAGAAAGAGCCGCTCTGGGGCGATCCCAGCTACCGGATGATCCCGAAAACGGCTTCGACCGAAGACATCGACATGAACCACCTGCATGTCAACACCGACTATGTCAAGCAGGACATCAACGTGATGCTGCCCATCCACCGGTTCGCCGAATTCGAAAGACAAGGGCGCATCGGCCGGCTGGCGCAGACCCATTATTCGGTCTACGGCTACCAGCTCGATGCGAAGGCGTTGATGGAAACCTCGATGCCGGCGATTGCCGAGCAGATGAAGGCCGAAGGCGTGGATGCGGCCGTGCTGACGCCCACGTGACCGCTTTGCTGCCGGTCCGTGGGACTGGTGGCCCGGTTTCTGGAGGAAGAGGGGTTTTCGACCGTGATGCTGACCATGGTGCCGGAGTATAACCGGGAAATCGGCATTCCCCGGGTGGCGGCCATTGAATATCCTTTCGGCCGTCCGGTGGGCGATGTCGGCGATGTCGAGGGCCAGCGGGCGGTGCTGATCGAGACGCTCAAAACCTTCGATGCCGTAGAGCAGCCGGGCGGGGTATGTCACCTGCCCTTTACCTGGGAACAATACCCGCGGGACACCGATTGGCAGCCGCCGGAGCCGTCGCCGATCGTGGAGATGATGCGGAAAAACAAGTCATGACGCCATGGCCTATACCATGGCGTCGAAACCGCATCAGGCAGCGCCGCGTTTTTCCGACCCCTTCCGTTTCGAGGCGGCCAGCACGGTCTTGCGGATCCGGATGACTTTGGGCGTGACCTCGACCATCTCGTCGTCGCGGATGAAATGGATGGCTTTTTCAAGGGTCATGGGCAGCACGGGTTCCAGGGTGATGGCATCGTCTTTTCCCGCCGCCCGGACATTGGTGAGCTGCTTGGTTTTGCAGGGGTTGACGTTTAAGTCCGCGTCGCGGTTGTGTTCGCCGATGATCATGCCTTCGTAGACGGCATCGCCCGGGTTGATAAACAGTTTGCCCCGGGCTTCGAGATTGGACAGGGCAAAGGCCACGGCATAGCCGGAGCGGTCGGAGACCAGGCTGCCGGTGCCCCGGCTGGCAAACGCCCCCCGGAAGGGTTCGTAGCCGGCGAAATAGGTGTTGATGATGCCGGTGCCCCGGGTGTCGGTCAAAAACTCGTCCCGGAAGCCGAGAAGCGTCCGGGCGGGCACGGAAAACTCGATCCGGATCCGGCCGTTGTTGCCGTGTTCCATCCGGGTCAGCTGCCCTTTCTTTTTCATCAGCTTCTCCGTTACCATGCCGCTGTAGGCCTCGTCGCAGTCGATGAACAGGTTTTCGATGGGCTCTAAGGTCCGGCCGTTTTCGTATCGGTAGATCACCTGCGGGCGGCCCACGCAGAGTTCAAAGCCTTCGCGGCGCATGGTTTCGAGCAGGATGGCCATCTGGAATTCGCCCCGCCCCTTGACGATAAAGCTTTCCCTGTCCTCCGGCTCTTCGAGCTGCATGGAAACATTGAGCAGGCTTTCCTTGACAAGCCGTTCCCGGATCTTGCTGGACTGGACGAACTTGCCGTCCTTACCGGCAAACGGCGAGGTGTTTTTGCAGAACTTCATAAAGACGGTGGGCTCGTCGACCCGGATGCGGGGCAGGGCCTGCGGGGTTTCGCCGGTGGTGATGGTATCGCCGATGTGGACCTCATCAATGCCGGAAAGCACCACGATATCGCCGGCATGCGCCGAGGACGCCTCGGCCAAGCCGGGGCCGTGATACATCTGGAGCTTTGAAACTTTGAGCGGATGCAAAGAGCCGTCTTCATAGATGCACGTCATGCTGTCGCGGGCGGAAACCGAGCCGTTGACGACCTTGCCGATGGCCAGCCGGCCCAGATAATCGGAATAGCTCAGATCCGAGACCAGCATCTGGAAGGCGGCGTCGGGCACGACGTCTGGCGCCGGGATCTCATCGACGATCATGTCTAAGAGCTGGTGCAGGTTTTTGCCCTTTTCGCCGGGTTCGGTCATGGCAACCCCATCGCGGCCGATGGCATAGAGGAGCGGAATTTCGAGCTGCTCCTCCGTGGCGTCGAGGTCGATGAGCAGGCTGTAGATTTCATCGAGCACCTCCTCGGGCCGGGCGTCGTCGCGATCGATTTTATTGATCACCACGATGAGCTTAAGGCCGTTTTTCAGGGCCTTGTTGAGCACGAAGCGGGTCTGGGGCAGCGGGCCTTCCGAGGCGTCGACGAGCAGGATGGCCCCGTCGGCCATGGACAGCCCTCGCTCGACTTCGCCGCCAAAATCGGCGTGGCCCGGGGTGTCGATGATGTTGATTTTGGTGTCCCGCCAGTAAATGGCGCAGTTTTTGGCGGCAATGGTAATGCCGCGCTCCCGTTCGAGGTCGAGGTTGTCCATCAGGCGTTCGTCAACGCTCTGGCCTTCGCGGAACAGTCCGCTCTGGCGGAACATGCCGTCGACGAGGGTGGTTTTGCCGTGGTCGACATGGGCGATGATGGCAATGTTTCGAATCGCCGGGCTCTGTGGTGCCGTCATGAATACTTTCCTGCCTGTCCGTTCGGATTTGCTATAAAAAAACGGCTTTCCCCGGCTCTCAATTCAGGTCCGGGAGTCAGCCGTATTCGGGTGAAATTTTCTCGTGACATGCATCTTTACTGCATAAACGA
>JBNJEA010000116.1:0-9428 GCA_051745395.1 Thermodesulfobacteriota bacterium
GAGCGAAGCGAGTTTCGGCGATGCGGCGCCGCGAATCATAGAAGCATCAAAACACGTCCCAGTGAGAGAGGATAAACCCCGCGGCCGGCCGGTTACATTTACCAAGAGGCCTAATCGACCCGGATGCCGAATTGGGCGGGCAGCGTCTGCTTCAGGGGCCGGCCGAAAACCAGATCCAGCATCTCACGATCAATGCCGCCTTTTTCCACCACCACATCGCGGAGGCTGATATCGTAGGCGACAATGTCGGACAGCTCCCTGCTGGCCGCAGGGTCGCCGTCGGCCCGCTTTTCGGCCAGGTCGCGGATTTTTTCATAACCGCAATGGTTTTCATGGGTACCGATAAGGTCCCACAACCAGTCAATGTGGCCGAATATCGCTTCCCGGCCCAACCGGTCCTGGGCATAGAGGTTGGCAATGGCGGAAATGTCCCAGCACTTCATGGCCCGGCACTGGGCGGGGCGATCCGGATAGATTATACAGCCCTGTTCTTTGTCGCTGTAATAAATGCATTGCGTCATACCCGGTGCGGATTGGATCTTTATCAATTCGCTGCCGGCATAAAACAGCCCGCCCTTGACATTGTCGCGGACCAGCTCGCCGATGCGGACCGTATACAGCCGGGTCGGATCGATTGCGCCTTTTTTCACCGATACATAATCCACACTGTGCAAGGCCGGCCCGCCCTTTTTACAGCACGTGCCGCACCGGATGCATTCGGTCTGATTGATCTGTTGTGTGCTTTGGGTTTCCATACGGATAAATCCAATAAAAAAACTTGCAGGTCCGAAAAACAATTATCACCACGGAGGACACAGAGATAAAAATTAAATCCCGTTATCCGAAATATTCCAGTTTATGATTTTGTATTCTGAATCAAGGCATCATGAACTGCCATGACCTGACAAAAAAGCAACTTGCTACGACCGTCATGCCTGCGGAGGCAGGCATGACAGACGAGGCAGTGTCTTTTTTTGGATATGTACCGGCCTCCCGAAATTTTTTTGTTTGAAACGAACAATAACTGGAGTCTTCCGGATAACCAGAAAAAATATTATCCGGTTATCCGATTTACTCCAGTAACAGCAAATTTTCGCGCGAAGACGCAAAGGCGCAAAGCTTTCAAGCCATTCTTGGCGCTCTTGGCGGCCTTGCGCAAGAACAAAAAAAATAACTCGACAACTCGTTACTTACTGGAGAGAACCGGATAACCAGATAATTAAAATTAAAAAAGCGTTTCTCCGTGCCCTCTGTGTTCTCGGTGGTGAGAATGAAAACGTTTCAGGATAACGTGTTATAGCGGATAAGCAAAGGGGCTGACCGGTAAATTCCCGGTCAACCCCCTGCCTGACTTCCCACTTACTGCCGCACGGGTGCAGCGGTTTTACTTTTCCTCTTCATCCGGGGTCTCGTCCTTGCACACAGACATCGGGTCATGGAGCTGCTTCAGGATTTCATAGCGCCGGTTGATTTCTTCCTCGATTTGCGCGCGCAGCTTTTGCGATTCTTCCGGAAAGGACTTTTCCAGCACGGCAAACCGGTTTTCCCCGCCGAGAAACTCCTGGATGGTGCCGTCGGGCGCCTTGGATTCCAGTACAAAGGGATTTTTGCCTTCTTTTTCCAGCAGCGGGTTGTAGCGGTACAGCGGCCAGTAGCCGGTCTCCACGGCCCGTTTTTCCTCTTCCTGGCTCTTGCCCATGCCGACACGGATGCCCTGGTTGATGCACGGGGCATAGCAGATAATTAAAGACGGTCCCGGGTATTGATCCGCCTCGTTAAAGGCCTTGACCAGTTGCTGCTTGTTGGCGCCCATGGAAACCGAGGCCACGTAGACGTAGCCGTAGGTCATGGCAATGCGGCCCAGATCCTTTTTGCCCATCTTTTTGCCGGATGCGGCAAACTTGGCCACCGCACCGGTGGGCGTGGCCTTCGAGGACTGGCCGCCGGTGTTGGAATAGACCTCGGTGTCCATGACCAGGATATTGATGTCTTCGCCGGCGGCAATGACATGATCCAGGCCGCCGTAGCCGATGTCATAGGCCCATCCGTCGCCGCCGAAAGACCATACGGATTTTTTCACATACATGTCGGCCATTTCGTAAATGGTTTCCAGCAAGGGAGAGCGATCCATGCCGGCCAGCAGCGCTTCCATCTGGTCGCCGTAGGTTTTGGACTGGCCGGCATCATTCATGCCGTCAAGCCAGCCCTGCATGGCGTCTTTTAAGTCCTGACGGATGTCGGCATCCAGGGCGTTTCGGATCAGGTCGGCCAGCTTCTTCCGCCGCTGGCTGTAGGCCAGGGTCATGCCGTAGCCGAATTCCGCGGCATCCTCAAAAAGCGAGTTGCCCCAGGCCGGGCCGAACCCGTCTTCGTTCTGGCAATACGGCACCGACGGCGCCGAAGCCCCCCAGATGGAACTGCAGCCCGTAGCGTTGGCAATGACCATCCGTTCGCCGAACAACTGGGTCAGCAGCTTGACATAAGACGTTTCCCCGCAGCCGGCGCAGGCACCGGAGAATTCGAGCAGGGGACGGTGGAACTGGCTGCCCTTGACGGTTTCGCGCTTGACCTCGTTGCCGCGGTCCGGCAGGGTTTCGAAAAACTGCCGGTTGGGTTCCTGTTTTTCGGTCTGGGTCTCGATGGGCCGCATGACCAGGGCCTTTTTCTTGGCCGGGCAGATATCGGCGCAATTGCCGCAGCCCTGGCAATCCAGGGGATAGACCTGAATGCGGAAGCGATACTTCTTCAGCTCCTTGCCAACACCCGGCAGGGTTTCAAAAGCCTCCGGCGCATCTGCGAGTTCTTCCTCTGTGGCCAGAACCGGCCGGATGGCGGCATGCGGGCAGACAAAGGCGCACTGGTTGCACTGGATGCAGTTTTCGGCGATCCACTCGGGCACGTTGATGGCCACGCCGCGTTTTTCATACCGGGTGGTGCCCACCGGGAAGATGCCGTCGGGCTCAAAGGCGGAAACCGGCAGGCGGTCGCCCTGCTGATTGACCATCGGTTCCATGACGTTTTTGACAAAGTCGGGCACGTCTTTTTCCACAACCGGATCGCGGCCGGCGTTTTTCCAGGAATCGGGATACTGGATCTCTTCGAGGTTGGCCACGGCCTGATCCACCGCATCCATGTTCATCTGGACGACCTTTTCGCCCTTTTTGCCGTAGGTTTTTTCAATGTCTTTTTTCAGATAATCAAGGGCTTCCTCATAAGGCAAGACATTGGAAAGCCGGAAAAACGCCGTCTGCATGATCATGTTGATCCGGCCGCCAAGCCCCACGGAAGAAGCAATTTTAACGGCGTCGATGTTGTAGAACTTCAGTTTTTTCTGCGCAATGGTCCGGCGCATGGAAGCCGGCAGCTCCTCTTCCATTTCCTCAATCGTCCAGGGGGAATTCAACAGGAAGGTACCGCCGTCCTTGATGCCTTCGAGCACGTCGTATTGCTGGACGTAATTGGCCTTGTGGCAGGCCACAAAATCGGCCATGTGCACCTGGTAGGTCGACTGTATCCTGTGGCCGGAAAAGCGCAGGTGGCTAACGGTGACCCCGCCGGATTTCTTGGCGTCATAGGCGAAATAGCCCTGGGCGTACTGCTCGGTATGGTCGCCGATAATCTTGATGGCGCTCTTGTTGGCCCCTACCGTTCCGTCGGAGCCGAAACCCCAGAACTTGCACTGGATGGTGCCTTCCGGCGTGGTGTCGAGTTCTTCGTCAACGGGCAGGGAGGTGTAGCTCACATCGTCTTTGATGCCCACGGTAAAGTGGTGTTTGGGCCCCATGGCCCGCATGTTGTCATAGACGGATTTGACCATGCCCGGGGTAAATTCCTTGGAGCCGAGCCCGTAGCGGCCGGCCGTGATTTGCGGGGATTCGCCGTGCTCGAGAAAGGCGGTGCAGACATCGAGATAGAGCGGATCGCCCGGGGCACCGGGCTCCTTGGTCCGGTCGAGCACCGTGATCTGCTCCACGTTTGCCGGCAGGGCAGCCAGAAAGTGTTCCGCGGAAAACGGCCGATACAAGCGGACCTTGACCAGGCCGACCTTTTCGCCGGCATTGTTTAAATGATTGACCACCTCTTCAATGGTTTCGGTCGATGAGCCCATGGAAACGATCACCCGCTCGGCATCCGGGTGGCCCACGTAATCAAAAAGCCGATAATGCCTGCCGGTAAGGTTGCCGACTTTTTCCATGCTGTCGATGACGATATTGGGCACGGCCATGTAATACGGGTTGGCGGCCTCCCGGTTCTGGAAGAAAATATCGGGATTCTGGGCCGTGCCGCGAACGTGCGGATGCTCGGAATTCATGGACCGGGCCCGGAAATCGGCGATGGCCTCATAGTTGACCAGTCCGGCCATGTCTTCATAGTCGATAAGCTCGATCTTCTGGATTTCGCTGGATGTCCGGAAGCCGTCGAAAAAGTGCAGAAACGGCAGACTGGAGTCTATGGCGGCCAGATGGGCCACCAGCGCAAGATCCATGACCTCCTGGACCGACCCGGAGGCCAGCAGGCCGAAGCCGGTCTGGCGCACGGACATGACGTCGCTGTGATCGCCGAAAATGGAAAGTGCATGGGTGGCCACGGCCCGGGCGGTTACATGAAATACGCCGGGCAGCAGTTCCCCGGAAAGCTTGTACATGTTCGGAATCATCAACAGCAAGCCCTGGGATGCCGTAAATGTGGTGGTCAGGGCGCCGGCGGCCAATGAGCCGTGAACCGCCCCGGCCGCGCCGGCCTCGGACTGCATCTCCCGTACGTTTAACGTTTGTCCGAAAATGTTTTTCCGCCCCTGGGCCGACCATTCATCGGCGGTTTCGCCCATGGACGTCGAAGGGGTGATCGGATAGATGGCGGCCACATCACTTAACGCATACGCCACGTGAACGGCGGCCGTGTTGCCGTCGATTGTTTGCATCTCCTTTGCCATAATTCGCTACTCCATTGCCTTGATTAATGATGTAAAATACTTATCCATGCCGTAACGCGCGCGACGGGACCGTCCCGCCGCGCGCGTGAGGGATATATTTTTCATTGCCTTTTTGCGCCAAAACGCAAAGCCGCAAAGCCTTAAAGCCCTCCTTGGCTCTTCCGGCGGCTTTGCGCGAGAAAAACAGAAAAACAAGTCCACGAATCGTCGATTACTGAAGCAAACCGGATAGTCGGATTGTGAAATATATCTCACTGGTATGTCAGTGTAAAGAAAAAATTCCGCCCGCGGGGTACGGACGACTCAATGTCGATCATAACAAACATTCATACTTCGTATAACAAATCAATATAGCGCTCCATCATGTCGCCGACAAGCTCGCGCACCGGCAGGGTGGCGGCCATGCCGTATACCGGCGCCATCTGGCCACGATCTTCCGGATGGGCCCGGACGTAGGCGACCGCATCGCTTAAATCCGACAAAAACCGCTCGGCCACGCCGGGCCGGGTATGGCGGAGGGTCACACAGATATGGACGCACGACGGATTGTGCAGGCCGTTTAGGCTCCAACCCCGCTCGCCCATTTTTTCCATGATCTGATAGATGTTGTACTGATCCGAACCAAAGGCGATCACCCATAACGGATCGCCCAGCATATAGAGTTCGGGTATCTCGGAAATGCCCGCCTTGATCTGCTTTGCCGTTTCCAGAATTTTCCGCGTGGCTTCCAGATAACCGTCTTTGCCCATGGAGACCATGGCCGCCCAGCAGACCGCGCTCAGCGCCCCGGGCCGGCTGCCGGCAAGGGTAGGCGAAAAATACAGGCCGCCGGGCCAGTCCGTGGTGGTGAAATACTGGTAACGCCGCAGCTCGGGCCACCGGTACAAAATCACCGAGGTGCCCTTGGCGGCATAGCCGTATTTGTGGGTGTCTGCAGACATTGACGTCACGCCGGGCAGCCGGAAGTCAAATGCGGGCACCGGATAGCCGAGTTGTTGCGCCCAGGGCAGCACAAACCCGCCGAGGCAGGCATCGGTATGAAACCCGATGCCTTTTTTGCAGGCAAAGGCGGACAGTTCGGCAATGGGGTCGATCACCCCATGGGGAAACGACGGCGCCGAGCCGACCATAGCAATGGTGTTTCGATTCACGGCCTTTTTCATGGCGCCGACATCGGCGGTATAATCCGGTTGGACCGGTACGTGGCGGATCTTGATCCTGAAATACTGCGCCGCCTTGTCAAAGGCCGCATGGGCCGTTTGCGGCACCACGATCTCCGGGGCGCGGACGCCCTTTTCCTTTCGGGCCCGGTCCCGGTAGGTCTTGATGGCCAGCAGGATGCTTTCCGTCCCGCCGGAAGAAACCACGCCGCAGACCGGGGCATCAGTCCGGTCGCCGCCGAGCATGTCGGCCGTCATGGAAACAATTTCGGCCTCGTACTTGGCCGCACTCGGCCAGATATCGGCATGCAGCGGGTTGCTCTGGGAGGTCAGGGCGTATACCCGGTTTAAAAAGTCGATATGATCGGCATCGCCGTGGTAGACCGCACCGGAGACATAGCCTTCTTTCCATTTTTCGGCCTCCTGCTGCTGCATGTCTTCCATGAGGTGCAACACGTCGGTCCGGTCCCGGCCGCTTGCCGGCAGCGTGTCAAAGCGTTCGATCCGGTCCCGGTAGGGCTTGACCGACGATTGCAGCTCCGCCATCATAGTGTCGAGCTCGGCCCGGATTTTTTCCCGGATCACCGGCAGGTTTTTGATCCGGTGAAACACCCACGACGCCACTTTGGGGTGAATCCGGTAAAAGACACGCTCGACGAATTCTTCGATTTTCAAGACATCCTCCTGTTATTCCAATAGCCCTCAGTGCCTCACTCCCTCAGCGCCTCAGTCCCTTAGTCCCTCAGTCCCTTAGTCCCTTAGTGCCTCAGTGCCTTAGTCCCTCAGTGCCTTAGTCCCTCCCTCCCCTATTTAACCGCCTGTAAATTTTTTTATTCCGCCGGTAAATCTGTTTAAAAATTTGAAACCGGCCATCATAGAAGGCTTTATTGGCCGGATCGGGTTCGTATTGCCCGTCGATGGCCACCGCATCGCCGATTTCAGGCAATGTCAGATACCCCGTGGCCAGAGATCCCAGCAGACCGGCGCCGCGGACATTGGCCAGGATGGGCTGGTTGACCTGGCAGATGGTGCGACCCCACACATCGGCAAGAATCTGACACCAGATCGCCGACGTCGCGCCGCCGCCGATGACCCGGATCGGATCGAGGCGGCGACTGACGAATTTTTCCACGCCTTCGAGCAACCAGCGGCCGTTAAAAGCCACGCCCTCCAGCACCGCCCGGACCAGATCCGCGCGGGTGTTTTCGAGGGACTGGTTGTAAAAGCCCGCCCGGACGTATGGGTCATCAATCGGGGTGCGCTCGCCGTAGAGCCAGGGGGTAAAGATCACGCCCCGGCTGCCGGCCGGCACCCCGGCCGCCATCCGGTCAAAACGGGCATAGAAATTGTCGACCGTACCGGCATACAAATCGTCGCGGGGGAAAAACAGCTTGTCGCGCAGATAGTTCAAACAGGCCCCGGCGGTTTCCTGTTCATTGGCGACAAAATAGCGGCCCGGCACCGCGGCGGGCAGGGAGGCAATGCCCCGAAGGACGTCGGTTTTTTTAAAGGGCACATGGCAGGTCAGCCACGCCGAGGTCCCGATATAAAAATGGGCCTGATAATCGGCCACCGCCCCGGCGCCGATGGCCGCGGCCTGAACGTCCGGGGTGCCCATGACCACCGAAACATCCAACGGCAGCCCCAGCTCTTCGGCCACCGATGATTGCAGCGGGCCAAGCACCTCAACCGCCGGCTTTAAATCCGGCAGCTTGTCGGCATCCATACCCGCCATGGCAATTAACCGGTCATCATAGGCGACCTTTTCGATATTGCGATTGTCCGTGACCCAGTGCAGGGCAATCGAATCATAAGAGGCGGCAAAACGGCCGGTCAGCCGGTAATTGATGTAATCCTTGGGCTCTAAAAACTTGTACGTGCTGTGATAAATCTCCGGACAACGGGTTTTGAGATACAGGATGTGGGCAATGGGATCTTTTCCGGAACGGCCGGGCGCCCCGCCGGTTAAACGCAGCCAGAAAAACAGCTTGGTCACGGCGTAGCCCTCGACTTTGACCCATCCGTCGGTAATATGGCGGATCGCATCGCTGCCCCGGCTGTCAAGCCAGATCAAGGCGTTGGACAGCGGTCGGCCGGCCCGGTCCACGGCCACCGTACCGGACCACTGGGTGGAACAACTGACCGCCACTACCTTTCCGGCGGCCCCTGCATTTCTTTCCAGCACCGCCCGGGCGGTACGGACAATGGTCTGCCACCACTGCTGCGGATCCTGTTCGGCGCCGCCGTCGGGCAGCAGGTACAAATCATTTTCCTCAAATGCCGAATCGATGATCTCGCCCGCCGTCGATACCAGGGCGGTCTTGGGACCGGACGTGCCCAGATCAATGGCGAGCACATATTTTTCGGCAGTATGTGCCATCTCTCTGCTAAACAGATTTATTCTATCGGGGCTACGGCCGGGTACTGATACGTCATAGTAGTGTCCGGGGCCGACTCGGGCTGGATTTCAAGGGTGCCGGAAGAAAAATCATCCGGCAGCACTGCCGCCAGATTCAGTGCGCCTTCGGCATTGGTCTTGGCGGTGATGCTGATCTGCCGGGCTTTGTTGCGGATCACGAAAGACTCCTCCGCAGCGGGCTGCTGGCCGTTGCATGCCATCAATTTTCCCGTGTGGTACCGGGCAAGGGGTTCAACCTTGCGGCTTTCTTCGACAATGGCGTAGGAACGCAGGAGGTCAAAAAGGCCCAGCCCGAAAAACGGCATTTCAATAATGGCCATGTAGACGCCCCGGCGCTGTTTTTGGGCCACCCGGAGCTTTTGAACCAATTGCTTGCACATGGGGGTTTTTGCGACATATAGTATGCCGAATTGCCCCTGAAGCTGATAATCGTATTCGGCAAATTCGCCGACATGGGTATCGCCGTCGGCAAGCTTGGATTTCAGCGGCCCGAAATACGTCAGCACGCTTGAACAACCGGAGACGGAAATCATCAATAAAACGAGAAAAATCAGTCGAAAACCTGCGCGAATCATCGTAAATCCTTTCGTACCGAATGATTTACCGGCATGTCGAAGGGTTAAATGAATTGACATAAATGTCAAATATTAGTAAAAATTCATAACAAATAGATACGATGATGACAATCGAATTTTGATGGCAAAGCAAAAAGTCCAATATCTGCGTCCCCGATGCTCGGGATCTTCGATGCGCTGCCTCCCTCGAAATTTCACGTACGACCAAGTACGCTGCATTCCTCGGGATGCAGCGGCGCCTTGTCGAAGCGAAGCGGAGATCCCGTCCAACGGGGTCGAAGCGAAGCGGAGATCCCGTCCAACGGGGTCGAAGCGAAGCGGAGATCCCGTCCAACGGGGTC